>NZ_CP157355.1:1628939-1954727 GCF_040047665.1 Chitinibacter sp. FCG-7 | reverse complement strand
TCACCAGCTGACTATCGCCCGCCACCCTTCCGAAACCGACGAGCGCATGATGCTGCGGCTGGTGGCATTTGCCCAGCACGCCAGCGAATCGCTCGAACTCACGCGCGGCCTGTGCGCCGATGACGAGCCTGATATCTGGCAGCGCGATCTGACTGACGCGATCGAAAACTGGATCGACCTGGGCATGCCTGACGAAAAGCGCATCAAAAAAGCCTGCGGGCGCTCAAACGAAGTCTGGATTTACGCCTATGGCGCACGCGTGGTCGATATCTGGTTTGACGGCATCAAAGGTCAACTCACCCGCTTTAATCATCTCAACGTCGTCGGCGTCGATGCCGACACGCTGGCAGAGCTGGCCAAGATGACCGAACGCACGATGCAATTGCAATTCACAATTCAGGACGGCCAGACCTGGGTGTCGGATAACACGCACAATATACTGGTTGAGCCGCGGCCTCTGCTGCGCATGGGGCAGATCGTTTGATGAGAAAAAATAGATATGTTTGAATATGACAAAGTCGATAATGATCACACAGCTGACGTCATCATCATTTATCTAATCGGGGCATTGATTTCATACTTCCCATATCAATTTCTATTCCCCCCTAAAGTTTGCTGTGATGTTGGTAGTATGCTTTTGGGATCAATTTTTAATTTAGCTTTACAGCATTTTTTCGGGCTAGTGTGTTGTGTAGCGCTGAGCGTACAACTCACAACAATCAAAAAAACCAAAACAATACACCTCACCATTGCTACCACTTTCACTGCTATTGGAGTTACTGCATTACATCTAGTGATCGGATGGGCAGCCCTACTCATGCTCTTGAGCGGCATCTGGTATTTACCATTTGCTATTGCGACATTGATGATTGTTCCCTCCATCATCTTTTGGTCAACCGCCTATTGCTGCAGATACCTCAACCAAACTTCCGAACCAAAGGAAAACCAATGAAAATAATTTACTCCGCGATGTTGTTTAGTGCTCTAACTTGCTCTGCCCACGCAACTGAAGTCGCCAAACCGTTCAAAACCGAATCGGGCATTGAAATCACCATGCTCAAGGAAGGCAAAGGCGCTGCGCCCAAAGCGCTCGATACCGTGAGCGTGCATTACCGTGGCACTTTGCCCGATGGCAAGGAATTTGATAGCTCGTACAAACGTGGCCAGCCAGCGACTTTCCCGCTGGCGCGCGTGGTGCCGTGCTGGACCGAAGGCGTGCAGAAAATCCGCGAAGGCGGCAAGGCCAAACTGGTTTGCCCGCCGAAGCTGGCCTACGGCGAACGCGGTGTACCCGGTGTGATTCCGCCGAACGCCACGCTGATTTTTGAAGTGGAATTGCTGAAAATCATGTAATTGATCACGCAGTGGCGGCCTTGGTATTTTTCGCCTAGCCCTCACTTTGCCATCGGCATATCATTCATAAAACAGATCGTATTTTTTAATTAATCCACAAATACGATAAGGAGAATGAAATGCCAAGTACCCTATTTCGCCATTTATCGGCCCTGTCACAACAGCTGCGCCAGCTGCCCACCGCTTTGGGCGGGCTGGCGCTGGGTATTGGTGGCCTGGGTATGTGTCTTGACTCGGCGCTGCAAGCACAGGGGCGGATTGAAACCGCCACGATGCTGTTGTCGGCCCTGCTACTTTTGCTCTTGTGCGGACGCTTTGCGCTGCATTTTGATACGCTGAAAACCGATCTGAAACATCCGGTAGTCGGCAGCGTGGCACCCACTTTTGCCATGGCACTGATGGTCGTCAGCCACGGCATTGCGTTGTATCTGCTCACCTGTGGCCTGCTTGTCTGGCTAGCCGCGATTGGGGTGCATGTCTTTTTTCTGGTGAAATTTATCCGCTATCGCCGCCGCGATTTTTCGCTGCAGCATATGGTGCCCAGCTGGTTTGTGCCACCTGTAGGCATCGCCGTGGCGGCCGTCACCTGGTCTGGCGAAGCTGGCAGCTGGTCGCACGGTATCGCCTGGGCCTGTATGGCTTTTGCGCTGGCCTGCTATGCGCTGATGATGCCGCTGATGTTTTACCGCCTGATTTTCCGTGACACTATTCCCCGAGGCGCGCAGCCAACCATCGCGATTCTGGCCGCGCCCGCCAGCCTGACGCTGGCCGCCTATCTGCGCGTCGCCATCACGCCGCAGCCGCTGCTGGTGATTGTGATGCTGGGCTTGGCAATCACGATGACGCTGATCGTGTACGCGGCGTTTATCCATTTGCTGCGCCTGCCTTTTTCCCCCGGCTACGCGGCGCTGACTTTCCCGATGGCGATTGGTGCAACAGCGCTATACAAAGTGCACGCACTGTTTATCAGCTGGCATTTACCCACCGCGATGATCGAGCAAATCGGCTGGATGGCTGCGCTGGAGCTGGCAATTGCCAGTGCAGTAATTAGCTATGTGGCGCTGCGCTATGCCTTATCATTCGGGCAATGGATTAAATCAAGGGTATAGCTCTATAGTCATTATTCAAATTCACTTACAGAGCAATACATCCACCCCGTATTAAAACCAGGCCAGGCTCTTCGCACCACGCTCACTTCCCCGCTGCGCACGCACCATCGCATCCGCCCTATCGCCCTGCGACTATGTCAGATCACGGTAACAAAACGCGGCGCGACGTGCTATGAACAAGATAATCCGCCGATTGTTCAGCACGTGAAGGAAAGATCATGCACCCACTTTTTGCCCGCCTTCAAATGCGCACCAAGGTGCTGATTGCCGCCACGCTGGCCATCGGGCTGGGTTTGACCGTGATGATCTGGATGATCGCCAGCCAGGTTTACGCCGATGCCGAGCGCGTCGGCAAAATCCGCGCGCAGGAGCAGGCCGAATCGTACGCCAAACAGATCGAGGCGCAATTCAGTATCGGTTTTGCCTTGCCGCAACATCTAGCCGACGCCGTTACCGGCATGCAGGGCGAGCATTTCCCACCGCGCAAAACCATAGACCAGCTGATTTTGAAATTGCTCGGCGGTTTTCCCGACGCTTCGGGGCTATGGATGCTGATGGAGGCCAACGCGCTGGACGGCAAAGACGCCGAATATGCCAGTGACTGGCCTCGCCACGATCCAACCGGGCGCTATATGCCCTATATGACTCGCTCGGGCGACAAGGTGGCGCAGGACGTCATGATGGGGGAAAAACAGCAACAGGAAGCCATGCCGTTTCGCAGCAATCCGGCCGGCTACAAACCGCCTTATGATCAGGCAGGCTGGGGTGATTTTTACTTTGTCCCCAAATCGCGCCAGCGCGACACGATTACCGAGCCTTTCCCCTACGATGTGCAAGGCAAAAGCATTCTGATGTCGTCGCTGGCCGTGGTGATTAAAAATCAGGCCGGTGCATTTCAGGGCGTTGCGGCGGTGGATTTGCCGCTGGATCGGCTGCAGAGCATTTTCAGCCAGTTCAAGCCATTCGGCGTTGGCCATCTGACGCTGGTCTCCAATGGCGGACTGTACGTCGTCCACCAGAACAGCAGCCTGCTGGGCAAACCGATCAATGCCAGCCTGTATCCTACTGATTTGCTGCAGCAAATGCAGGCGGGCAAAACGCTGGAATTTGAACGCGACGGCGCATTGCACGTCTGGCGCGCCATCACGGTGGGCAATACCGGGCAATATTGGGGTCTGGGCGTGTCGATCCCCAAAGACGTGATCGTGGCCGACGCCGTCAATGCGCGGCGTGATGCGATTATTATTGGCCTGATTACCGGTGTGCTGCTGCTGGCGGTGCTGGCCTTTATGCTGACCATCCTGACCGCGCCGCTGGGCAGGCTGGCCAGCGCGATGGAAACGCTGGCTCATGGCGAGGGCGATCTGACGCGGCGGCTGGAGGTGAAGTCGCACGATGAAATCGGCCGCACCAGCGAGGCTTTCAACCACTTTATGGAGCATCTGCGCGAGATGTTTGTGCAGGTGCGCAGTGAAAGCGAATCGGTTGGCATGGCTGCACGCCAGCTCAGCGGCGTGGCCGACAAAGTCGCCCATGCCTCGCAGCAGCAAGCCGAATCGTCAACCGCCACCGCCGCCAGCGTCGAGCAAGTGACGGTGAGCATCCAGCATATTGCCGAAAGCGCGCATCATTTTGAAACCAGCGCGGCCAGCACCAGCCGCTCGACCGAAGAAGGCCAATCGCTGGTGCAGAATGTGGCGCAGGAAATCGACAAGCTGCATCAATCGGTCGATGCGCTATCGGGCTCGATGGGCAAACTGAATCAGCAATCGGCCAGAGTCGATACCATTGTCAGCGTGATCAAGGATATTGCCGAGCAAACCAATCTGCTGGCGCTCAACGCCGCCATCGAAGCGGCGCGCGCTGGCGAGCAGGGGCGCGGCTTTGCCGTCGTGGCCGACGAAGTGCGCAAGCTGGCGGCGCGAACCAGCGAAGCCACACAGGAAATCAGCCATATCGTCGGCGATATTCAGGGCGAAATTTCCAGCTCGGATCAGAATATGCAGGTCACCCGCAAACAGATTGCCAGCTGCCTGACGATCTCGAATCAGGCCAGCGAAGCCATCGGCGCGGTTTCGGGCGAGACACGCAGCCTGATTTCCGACGTAGCGGTGATTGCCGATGCCACGCGCGAGCAGGCGGCGGCCAGTACCGATATTGCCAAAAATATCGAACACATCAGCAATATGGCGCAGGAGAACAATCACTCGATCACAGAAGTGGCGCATTCGGTGACCGCACTGGAAAATCTCGCCCGCCGCATGGCCGATCTGGTCTCGAAATTCCGCACCTGATTGAGTGCAAGCCAAGGCCTCGCCAGCGACAACTGGCGAGGCTTTTTTATGCCCGTGAACAACAAAATACATGGCAATGTATATAGATCTAGCTCAACCCTGGCAAGGACTTCAGGGCAATACCCTGGCGATTGGCGAGATGGCGATCAGCGCCGCAATATTGCGCGCCACGCGCTGCAGATTATCGCTGGCATGGCTTAGCGCCTCATCCTGCGTCATCGGTTTATGCACGCAGGAAAACACCGCATCAATCCCATGCCCATACAACTGATCGACGTCTTCGCGCAGGCAGCCGCCAATGGCAATCACCGGCAGGCCAAACTGCTTGGCCAGTTGCGCCACACCCAGCGGGGTTTTGCCAAAAACCGTCTGCCCATCCAGACGGCCTTCGCCGGTAATCACTAGATCGGCGTCGGCCAGATGTCTCGCCAGATCTGTAGCATCCAGCACAATGTCAACACCGCGCCGCAGGCGGGCATTGAGAAACGCCAGCGCCGCCGCGCCCATGCCACCGGCAGCGCCCGCCCCGGCCGCGTGCTCAATATCAATGCCGACCTGCTGACGGATGATGCTGGCGTAATGGCTTAATGCCGCGTCCAGCTGGGCGACCATCGCCGGGCTTGCGCCTTTTTGCGGGCCAAAAATCGCCGAAGCGCCCTGACTGCCAGTCAGCGGATTATCCACATCGCAGGCCACTTCAAACCGGCAGTGCGCCAGACGCGGATCAAGGCCGCTTAGATCAATCCGGCTAAGCTGCGCCAGCGCCGCACCACCAGCAGGCAATGCCTTGCCAGCGGCATCGAGCAATTGCACACCCAGCGCCCGCAGCATTCCCGCGCCACCGTCATTGGTCGCCGAGCCGCCAATCGCCAGAATAAAATGCCGCACGCCCGCGTCCAGCGCGGCGTTGATCAATTCGCCCGTGCCAGCGCTGCAGCTCAATAAGGGATTGCGCCGCTGCGGCGCGATCAGCGCCAATCCGCTGGCGGCGGCCATTTCGATCACGGCCGTTTCACCGTCACCGAGCAAACCCCAGTGCGCAAGCAGCGGATCGCCCAAAGGATCGTGCACCGTGGCAGAGCGAAACTGCCCGCCTGTGGCGTCGATCAATGCCGCCAGCGTGCCTTCGCCGCCGTCGGCCAGCGGAATCGCCACAATCTCCACCGCAGGCAATGCGGAGCGAAAAGCATCGGCAATCATCTGCGCCACCTGCCGGGCGCTAAGCGATTCTTTAAATGAATCCGGCGCGATCACGATTTTTTTCATTTTCAACCAAAAATACCAAGGTATATTGCTACAGCCATTATCTTAATTAATCTAGAAGCATATACCCATCAATACATTAATGATGCCGAACCGGATTGTGGCTGACTTTTTCCCACAAGCTGGGCGCACGCTCCGGGTTCCAGCCTGCGCCTTTTTCGGCTTTGTGCCTTTGCAGGCAGCGATAAGTGTGGCCGCGATAGCGGCTTAGTTCGCCGACGCTGTAATGCCGCCCTTCGCGCCACTGACCATCGCCTGCGCCGTGGCTGCGTTCATCCGTTTTGCGCCACAGCGCGGCGGCAGCTTCAGGATTCCAGTTGGCCCCCTTCACCGCCCGATGGCTTTGCAGCGCTTCATAGCTCTGCCCCAGATAAAGCACGCGCGCGCCTTGCGGGTAATACACGCCTTCACGCCAGTCGCGGCTGGCCCACGCCGAGACACTCAAGAGCAAAGCCAGCACACCCAGGCTCCATTTTTTCATCATGCTATTTTCCCCAGCCAATCGATGGCCACAGTATCGCAGCGATTTAAGCTGCGGCGGATGATCAGGCTCACAAGCGTAGCGGCAATATTCACTGCTCACTTGATGTCACTGCCCACTTTATGCGCTGGGCTGCATCTTTGCAGCAATCCGGTATTGATCAATTTCCTCAGCCTATACTGAAGCCCAGAGTAAACATTCAGCTCTAGTCAGGATGGCTATGTACAATCATCAAGTCAGAATCGATGCGCTTTCCACCTTCCGAATTCACCTGTTCGACATGGTTTGCGCGCTGTCGACCGCGCTTGACCTGCTCGATCCGGCGCTGGGCTCGCACCAGAAGCGCACCTGCCTGATCGCTGCGCAGATAGCCCGCAATATGGCGCTGAACGACAGCGATTATCAGGATGTATTTGGCGCGGCCATTTTTCATGATATTGGCGCAATTGGCCTGCAAGACCGGCTCGCCCTGCTGGATTTTGAAGAACACGACGCGCACGCCCATGCACACATGGGCGCGCTCTTGCTGTCACGCTTTCCGGGCTTTGACCGCTACGCCGCGCTGGTACGCCACCACCATATACAGTGGAATTACGGCGCGGGAGCCTTGTTTGAGGGCGAAACAGTGCCCTTGATGAGCCACCTGATTTATCTGGCCGACCGCATCGAGGTGCTGGCGCAGGGGCAAGACAATATCCTGGGCGCGGCACCCGGCATTGTCGAGCAGATTTGCGACGCCAGCGGCAGCAAATTTCACCCGCTGTTTGTCGATGCCTTTTGCAAAACCGCGCAGCAGGAAAGCTTCTGGCTGGATATTTTCTCGCGCAATCTGGACCGCATTCTGATGGATCTGGCGCCGTTCGATAATATCGACCTGGATCTGGACCAGATGCTGCAGTTTGCCCAGTTTTTTGCGCTGGTAATTGATTCGCGCAGCCACTTTACAGCCACGCACTCGGTTGGCGTGGCCATCACCGCCGAAACCATCGCCCGGCATATGCAAATGAGCGAGCAGGAATGCATCAAAATCCGGATGGCAGGCTATTTGCACGATCTGGGCAAACTGGCGATTCCCAGCGAATACATCGAGCGCCAGGGCACGCTGGGCGAGCAGGAAATGGCGCGGGTTCGCTCGCACAGCTATCTGACGCTGGATATTCTGGGCGCCATCAAGGGGCTAGAGGACGTCGCTGAATGGGCGGCCTGCCATCACGAACGGCTCGATGGCAGCGGCTATCCTTACCATCGCACCGGAGCCGAGCTGACTTTGGGCTCGCGCATTATGGCGGTGGCCGACGTCTACACCGCGCTGACCGAAGACCGGCCATATCGCCCCGGACTCAGCCCGGCGGCCGTGCTCGACAACCTGCACGAGCTGGCGCAGCAGGGCAAACTCGATCCGCAGGTGATTGCCACGCTACAGGCCAATCTGGGCGATGTGGAAACCGCGCGGGTTCGTGCGCAAAATCAGGAAGGCATGGATTTGATCGAATTCTGGCAACTGGCCACACAGTCATAAGGCGGGCTCACCATGAAAAACCGCATTACCCCGACGCAACACGAAAAAATCATGCGCGAGAATGATTTTATCGTCTCCAAAACCGACACCAAGGGGCGGATTACCTACGGCAACCGCATCTTTATCGAGTACTCCGGCTATACCGAGCACGAGCTACTGGGCGCACAGCACAATATTATTCGCCACCCCGATATGCCGCGCGGCGTATTCAAATACCTGTGGGACACCATCGCCAGCGGGCAGGAAGTGTTTGCCTACGTGAAGAACATGGCCAAGGACGGCAGCTTTTACTGGGTGTTGGCCAATGTCACGCCAGATTACGATGCACAAGGCAATATCATTGGGTATCTGTCTGTACGCCGCTGCCCAAAACGCTCAGCGGTCGATACCTGCACAGGTTTATACCAGCAAATGCTGGCCGCCGAACAAGCCGCAGGCGCGCGCGACGCCTGCAATGCTTCGCTGGCGCTGCTGAACTCGGTACTGCAACAACAGGGGGTGAGCTATGAAGAATTTGTCCTTTCACTCTAGGGTGACGCTGGTGGTGATTTTCCTGTGCAGCCTGCTGGGGCTGCATTTCCTGCTGTCCTGGTATCTGCATGGATTTAACAGCTGGTCCTTGCTGCTTTTGCTGGCGGGCATCGTTTGCGGCCATCTGTATGTCATGAGATCGCGGACCGATCTGGCGCTGTTGCAGCAGCTGGAGCGCGTGGCCAGCGATGTGGCCGCCGGACAAGTTGGCGGGCGGATTTTGCATATTCCGAATACCGATGAATTTGGCCGCATCAGCTGGGCGATCAACGATATGCTTGATCAACTGGAAGCCTGCTTTCGCGAGCAGCAAACCGCGCTGCAAATGGCCAGCCAGGGGCGTTTTTTCCGCAAGGCGCAGCCTGTGGGTCTGCACGGCGTCTTTCGGGACTCGCTAGATCGCACCAATCAATCGCTGATCGTGCTGGAAAAAAACGCATTACAGGAGCGCCGTAACGGCTTGCTCTCGCAGCTGGGTGAGCTCAACACCCGCAATCTGCTCGCCAATCTGGAAATGACGCAGGGCGATATGGTCGGCATCGCCAGTGCGACCGACGAGCTGGCTGGGCTATCGAGCCAGAATGTGGCCGACGCCGAAGACAGCCGGGCGCAAGTGGTACAGCTGATCAATACGCTGCTGGCCATCATCGGGCATATCGACGACACCAGCGCCGCCGTCGATGGCTTTGGCGCGCTGGCCGCCAAGGTCAGCTCGTCGGTCAATATGATTGCCGATTTATCCGATCAGACCAATCTGCTGGCGCTCAACGCGGCGATTGAAGCGGCGCGCGCTGGCGAGCAGGGGCGCGGCTTTGCGGTAGTTGCCGACGAAGTGCGCAAACTGGCCGAACGCAGCAAGGCGGCATCGAGCGAAATCGGTGCGGTGATGACGGCCTTGCAGGAAAAAGCGGCTAGCATTAGCCGGGTTAGCGGCAGCATGCGCGAAATGGCGCATGAATCAGGCGAGCATGTGAGCGGCATCGAGCAACGTTTCCAGAGCAGCGAGCTGCGCGCCAAACAGGCTTTGCAACGGATTGCCTATGTGCAGGACGTCTGCCACGCCTCGCAGGCCAAGGTGGAAATTCTGTACTTCAAACAGAATGGCTATATCAATATGATGGGCGGCGATCTGGCGCGCAAAGCGCAGCAAACCTTGCAGATGCAGGCCACAGACAGCGTGTTTGGCCGCTGGTACGCCAGCGTGAACGAGCTGCGCGATTACAATCAATACGCTGCTTTCCGTGAATTGGCCATGCCACAGCAGCAGCTCTATCAAACCATGCACCAGATTGTCGCACTGGCCGCACACAATTGGCCGGACGACACCGGCTTGCAACAGCAGATCCAGCGTCAATTTACCAGCGCTGAACATGCCAGCCAGTCGCTGTTTCAATTGCTCGATCAGCTAGTTGAGCAAAAGCATCAGCAGCGCTAGGAATTCACGCCGCAAGCCGGGCAGCATTCAGGCAGCGATATAACTGATGATTCAATCAGACAACAATGGGTATATTGCTACAGGCCATATTAAAAAATGGCTACAGCAATATACCCACCGATAGTTGTATCGCAATTAAACTTTGAATTTGGCCACGGTTTGCGCCAGCTCGCGGGCTTGCTGGCTCAGGGCTTGAGACTGATCGGCGGCCGAGCCGAAAATAGTCAGGTTTTCCTGCGAGCTGCGATCAATTTCATCCAGATGCCGGGTCACCGCGACGCTTTGCTCGCTCTGAACCCCCATCACGCCCAATAGCTCGTCAACCGCATTCACCACATTCTGGCTGCTATCGACAATCAGCGACATGCTGTCTTGGGCCACCTGAGTCTGTTGCAGGCCCTGATCGGCCAAGGCGACATTCTGTGTCATGCCATCGACCACTTGCGCAGTCTGGCCGCGAATATTGCTGATGGCCGAAACAATATCTTGCGTCGCCTGAGTCGTGCGCTCGGCCAGTTTGCGCACTTCATCGGCAACGACGGCAAAACCACGCCCCTGCTCACCGGCTCGCGCCGCCTCAATCGCCGCATTCAGCGCCAGCAAATTGGTCTGGTCGGCAATTTCTCGAATGCTGATGACCAGGCTGGAAATCGACTCGGTTTGATCGCCCAGCTCCTGCACCGCAGACGCCGCTTGGTTAATCCCGCCTGCCAGCACCTGAATGCTGCCAGCCACCGATTTGACCCGCGCAATGCCATCGGAGGCGCGCAATCCAGCCTCGCGCGCCAGATCAATCGCCACATGCGTGCTTGTCGTCATCTGCGCCAGGCCGCTATTGGTCTGAGAAACGCTATCCTGAATGCCGTCCACGGCCTGCCGCATGGTCTGGGCGCGGGCGCGCAAATGTTGCACGCGTTCGGTTTGCCCACCGGCCGATTGCCCCAATTGCTCGGAAACATTGCGGATGGCTTTCACCACCTGCTGCAATTCCTGCTGCATCAGGCTCACGCCTGCCAGCACTGACTCGCGATTCTGATAAGGAATAGGCTGGCTCAAATCACCGGCACCAATTTTGCTCACCAGCTCGCGCAAGGACTGAGGCTCGATTTCGAGTGGCAAATAAATCTGCCGGGCAATCCACCATAAGGCGATACAAACCACCACGCCGACGAGCAGGAACAAAATCAGCATCTGCCGGGTTGAATCATCCAGCACCTGGTCCTGCTGCTGCAAAGCAGTATCGAAAGCTGTCTGCGCCTTGGCGTCCGCCGCTTCGATCAATGTGGCCAGTTTAGTGGCGGCACCGTCGATTTTATCGTCCATCGCAGCAAAAGTAGCTTCATCGGCACGCGCTTCGATCACTTTGGGCAGCTCGACAACGGCGCCCTGCTTGAGCTGGGCAAATTGCGCGGCAATCTCGGCCTTGAGCGCCGGATCGTCCACACCGGCAATCGCTGCTTCAATGCTTTGGCTGAGCTTGTCGGATTCGGCAATCCGTTCTGGATGAACCTTGCCTTCTTCCTTGTCGACAATATTGTCCATAGCAATCAGCGTAATCTCGATCACCTGGCTGCGCAGCTGGCCTAACAGATTGCTTTGATAGGCCAATTGCCCGGCAAGACCAACTTGCCGGGATATATCACGATGGCTAAGCCATGAGTTAGCAGCTAAAGCCAATAAACCGGCGACCACCGTCAAAGCCAGAATCAATAGCCACTGCTTGATTTGAATGTGTTTCATCGCCCTACCTGGCATGGATGCAAAACAGAGCTACCAATCTAGCAAATTACAGCCAGCTTGCCGAAAAAAAAGCCCACCAAGAGGTGGGCTTATCAATTGCACTTGGTTTACAAGTACACAGGAACACTTCAAATCGATTACAGATTGTAGGCTTTCTCGCCATGACTGGTGACGTCCAGACCTTCGCGTTCTTCGTCTTCTTTCACGCGCAGACCGATGGTCATATCAACCAGTTTGTAAGCAATCGCGGCCACGACACCTGACCAAACGATGGTCAACACCACGCCGATAGCTTGAATTTTGACTTGGGTAACAATGCTGTAACCGCTGGCCACGCCATTGGCAACATAATCCCACACGCCAGTACCACCCAGATCCGGGCTGGCAAACACGCCAGTCAGGATCGCACCGAGGATACCGCATACGCCATGTACGCCAAATACGTCGAGCGAGTCATCTGCACCAAGCAGGCGCTTCAGGCCATGCACGCCCCACAAACCGGCCACACCAGCGATCAGACCCATCACCAGACCGCCACCCACACCGACAAAACCCGCAGCAGGGGTAATCACCACCAGACCCGCTACCGCGCCAGACGCCGCGCCGAGCAAGGATGGCTTGCCTTTCAGAATCCACTCGGCAATCAACCAGCTCATCGCCGCTGCCGCTGGGGCAATCCAGGTATTCAGGAAGGCCAGTGCAGCAATACCGTTCGCTTCGAGCGCAGAACCGGCATTGAAACCAAACCAGCCAAACCACAGCAGTGAGGCACCAATCATCGTCATCGTCAGGCTGTGCGGCGTCATTGGGTCACGACCGTAGCCAACGCGTTTGCCAACAAAGTAGGACCCAACCAGACCGGCAATCGCAGCATTGATATGCACGACCGTACCACCGGCAAAGTCCAACGCACCATCTTTGAACAGGTAACCTGCGGTGGCCGTTGCTGCAGCACCGGCTTCAGCCGAAGTGTAGGCATCAGGACCAGCCCAGTACCAAACCATGTGGGCCATTGGAATATACGAGAAGGTAAACCAGATCACGCAGAACACCAGTACAGCGGAGAACTTGATCCGCTCGGCAAATGAGCCAACGATCAGGCCGCAGGTAATGGCCGCAAACGCGCCCTGGAAAACGATGTAGATCATTTCCGAAATGCCGATGCCTTTATTCCAGGTCGCAGCAATTGAATCCGGCGTTACACCTTTGAGCATGATCTTATTGAGCGAGCCAATAAACGCATTGCCTTCGGTAAATGCCAGGCTGTAGCCGTAGACCACCCACAGAATCGAGATCAGGCTGAACACAGTAAAGACCTGCATCAGCACCGACAGCATGTTTTTGCTGCGCACCAGACCGCCATAGAACAGCGCCAGGCCGGGAATCGACATCAGAATCACCAAAGCCGCAGCAATCAGCAACCAGGTGTTGTCACCCTTGTTGATCGTCACTGCTGGCGCTGCCGGCGCAGCTTCTACTGCACTGGCCACCACGGCAGAAGCGGCAACGGGTGCAGAAGCCTCGGCCTTGACTTCACTGGCCACCACCGCTGAGGCCACTTCAACCGTCGAAGCCACTTGCTCGGCAAAGCTCGGGGTGGCGAAAAACATTGCGCCCAGCAGCGCAATAGACCCTAGTATTTTTTTCATTTTGCTTATCTCCAGATGACTCAGACTTAGATGGCCGCTTCGCCGGTTTCGCTGGTGCGGATCCGCACGATATGGGCCAGATCGAAGACAAAAATCTTGCCATCGCCAATCTTGCCGGTATGCGCCGCTTTTTCGATCGCTTCAATCGCCTGGTCGAGCAGCTCGTCGGCAATGGCGATTTCGATTTTTACTTTGGGCAGAAAATCGACAACGTATTCGGCACCGCGATACAGCTCGGTGTGCCCTTTCTGGCGACCAAAGCCTTTCACTTCGGTCACGGTCAGGCCTTGTACGCCAATCTCGGACAAAGCTTCGCGAACTTCATCGAGCTTGAAAGGCTTAATGATTGCGGTAACAAATTTCATGGTTTGCTCCTTGGCTAGGAAATCATTTTTTGACGATGAACTCTTAGCACTAAGCATGCCAATTTATTTATCCAATAAAAATCAGCATGATAGCGCGCACACTGGACAAGTTCGCACTAGTTTGATACAGGCTGATGACGACAAAAAACCTCGCCGCACTTAATTAGTGCACGCATCCAGCGCATTGAAACTAAATGGCATCTGCTAAACTCATAGCTAAGCCACCCCCGACTCACGCAAGGAGCACCGTATGCTGAAAGATAAATTTTTTGATGAAATCGCTGGCAAGATTTCCGATGCCATTGCCGCCAGCCCCGCCAAGGATATGGAAAAAAACGTCCGCGCCATGATGGGAAGCGCGTTTAATAAGCTCGATCTGGTGACGCGCGAAGAATTTGAGATTCAGCAGGAAGTGCTGGCCCGCACTCGCGAGACGGTGACCCAGCTGGAGGCGCGCGTCGCCGATCTGGAAGCGCGCTTGCAAATGAATAATCCGCAAGACGGCATTTGAGCATGTAGTGCGGCTTGGTGAATTACAACAAGCATGATGAAAACCGAGCCTTGCGCTCGGTTTTTTTGTAACATTAAGTAACTTCACACAACAAGAACGAGAAAGCTGTGCTTGCCCATACCCTGCCTGAAACCCGTTTTGCCATTACCCACGCCAGCATTCTGGATCTGGATGATCTGGCACCGCTGTTTAGCGCCTATCGCCAGTTTTATATCGATCATGCCCCGCAGTACGCCAATCACTCGCAAAGTCGCGAAGAAGCACGCTCTTTTCTGGCCGAGCGGTTGGCCGTAGGCGATTCACGTCTGTACCTAGCGCGTGATGCGCAAGGCAAGGCGATTGGATTTGCCCAGGTTTATGTCAGCTTTTCATCTATGGCACTGTGCCGCTGCTGGGTGCTCAATGATCTGTTCGTCTTACCCGACAATCGCGGTCAGCAGATTGGCGAGGCGTTACTGGCGCAAGTTGAACGCGAAGCCAAGGCCACCGGCGTGGCGATTCTGACGATGGAAACCTCACCGGAGAATGTCCCGGCGCATCGCCTGTATCAGAAAATGGGCTATGTCCGCGAGATGGGGCATTTGCACTTTGTGCGCAAACTAGCCTAAGGTAAGGGGTATAGCGCCACAGGACAATCACAGTCTTGCCCACAGCAATATACCCATCAAAATAGCAGCCATAAAAAAACCAGCCCGAGGGCTGGTTTTTTAGTGCAAAACCATCGCAGAACGATGATTAGTGGCCGCGCCGTTTGATCTTGTCGATGACAGCAAGTTTTGCAACTGCTTCGACCAATTCGGCCTGCGCCATGGCAAAATCCATCGTGGAAGCGTGGTTTTTCAACGCTTCCTCGGCCTTGCGCTTGGCTTCCTGCGCTTTGGCTTCATCGATGTCTGCACCACGAATCGCAGTGTCGGCCAATACCGTTACCCCATCCGGCTGAACTTCGAGCATGCCGCCTGAAACAAACAGGATGACATCATCTTCGTTCGAGTTCGCGATCTTGATACGGATCGCGCCCGGGCGAATGCGGGTCAACAGCGGTGCGTGCCGCGGCAAAATACCGATCTCACCCTTGTCGGCAGGCGCTGAAACAAATTCAGCGACACCAGAGTAGATCAGCTCTTCAGCGCTAACTACGTCCACATGCATGGTCATGGCCATTGCTTAACCCCTTATTGCATCGATTTGGCTTTTTCGATCGCTTCTTCGATGCCGCCAACCATGTAGAAGGCCTGCTCTGGGAGGTGATCGTAATCGCCATTCAAGATGCCCTTGAAGCCCTTGAGGGTTTCTTTGAGCGGAACGTACTTGCCTGGAGAACCCGTGAACACTTCGGCCACGTGGAACGGCTGAGACAAGAAACGCTGGATCTTACGCGCACGAGTAACGATCAATTTGTCTTCTGGAGACAACTCGTCCATACCCAGAATCGCGATAATGTCTTGCAATTCTTTGTACTTTTGCAGCGTAGACTGAACACCACGGGCAACCGTGTAGTGCTCTTCACCAACCACTTGTGGGTCCAGCTGACGTGAAGTCGAATCCAGTGGATCTACCGCAGGGTAGATACCCAGAGACGCAATATCACGGCTCAATACCACGGTCGCGTCCAAGTGAGCAAATGTGGTAGCTGGAGACGGGTCAGTCAAGTCATCCGCAGGTACGTATACGGCTTGAATCGATGTAATCGAACCAGTTTTGGTAGAAGTGATACGCTCTTGCAGAGCACCCATCTCTTCAGCCAGTGTTGGCTGGTAACCTACCGCTGAAGGCATACGGCCCAACAGAGCGGATACTTCAGTACCGGCCAGTGTGTAACGGTAGATGTTGTCTACGAAGAACAGGATGTCACGGCCTTCGTCACGGAAGTGTTCCGCAATCGACAGACCCGTCAACGCTACGCGCAAACGGTTGCCTGGAGGCTCATTCATCTGACCGTATACCATCGCCACTTTATCAAGAACGTTAGAGTCCTTCATTTCGTGGTAGAAGTCGTTACCCTCACGAGTACGCTCACCTACACCAGCGAACACAGACAAACCGCTGTGCGCTTTAGCGATGTTATTGATCAATTCCATCATGTTTACGGTTTTGCCTACACCGGCACCACCGAACAGACCAACTTTACCACCCTTGGCGAACGGGCATACCAAGTCAATTACCTTGATACCAGTTTCCAGAAGGTCAATGCTTTGGTTCAACTCATCGAACTTAGGCGCAGTCTGGTGAATAGCGCGAGTTGCCTCAGCGTTCACAGGACCAGCTTCGTCGATTGGGTTACCCAATACATCCATAATACGGCCTAGCGTGGCTTTACCTACCGGCACCGAAATTGGTGCGCCAGTGTTGTTTACGCTAGTACCACGTTTAATACCATCGGTAGTACCCATGGCAATGGCGCGCACTACGCCGTCGCCGAGCTGCTGCTGAACTTCCAGCGTCAGATCGATGTCGACCAGTTTGAGCGCGTCATACACCTTGGGCAGGTTGTCGCGTGGAAATTGCACGTCAACAACTGGTCCAATGATTTGTACGATTTTACCTTGGCTCATCGTTTTTCCTAATCCAGTTAATCCGTCAGGGCCCATTAAACTGCTGCTGCACCAGATACGATTTCCGAAAGTTCTTTCGTAATCGCAGCTTGACGCGTTTTGTTGTACAGCAGTTGCAGGGAGCCGATCACCTTGTCAGCGTTATCGGTTGCGGCCTTCATTGCGACCATACGAGCTGCATTTTCAGATGCCATGTTTTCCGCTACGGACTGGTAAACCAGTGCCTCGATATAACGGTTCATCAAGTCATCAATCACAGTTTTCGCATCTGGCTCATACAGGTATTCCCAGTTATGAGTACGCGCAGGCTTGGTAGCCGGCTCAAATGTTTCGCTCGCAAGTGGCAACAATTGCTCTAGCACTGGCTCTTGTTTCATCGTATTAACGAAACGGGTGTAAGCGATATGAACTTCATCCACTTCACCAGCGATATAAGCATCGATCATTACTTTGATCGGGCCAATCAGCTGTTCCAGGTGCGGGGTATCACCCAAACCTACGACCGAAGAAATAACCTTCGCGCCGTTTCGGTTCATAAACCCGTAACCTTTATTGCCGATTGCAGTTACAACCGTCTCAACGCCTTTTTGATGCCAGTCTTTCACATTATTGAAAGCCAGACGCAGCGAGTTGGTATTCAAACCACCACACAAGCCTTTGTCCGAGGTCACCATAATCAGGCCAACCCGTTTGACGGTTTCGCGCTTTTGGAGATATGGGTGCTGATAGTCGACAAGAGCCTGGCTCAGGTGAGCGGCCACATTACGGATTTTTTCACCGTAAGGGCGGGCCGCTTTCATACGTTCCTGAGCCTTGCGCATTTTCGACGTGGCAACCATTTCCATGGCGCGGGTGATCTTCTGCGTGTTTTTTACGCTTTTGATCTTGGTACGAATCTCTTTACCGCCTGCCATGATCTGATCCTTTTATCTACGTCTCAAATCAGTAAGCAGCGCCGGCCTTGAAGGATTCCACAGCTTTCAGGATTGAAGCTTCATCATCAGAAGAAAGTTCGCCTTTCTCATCGATGCGCGCCAATACATCAGCGTGGTTTGCCTTGAGGTGGCTCAGGAAAGCAGCTTCGAATGCCAGAGCACGGTCAACTGCAACATCAGCAAATACGCCTTTGTTGATCAGCAACAGGGTCACGCCCAGTTCGCCAACTTTCAGTGGGCTGTACTGAGCTTGTTTCATCAACTCAGTAACCAGCTTACCGTTTTCCAACTGTTTACGAGTCGCTTCGTCCAAGTCAGACGCGAACTGGGCAAATGCCGCCAATTCACGGTACTGAGCCAGAGCCAGACGTACACCGCCACCCAGTTTCTTGATGACTTTAGTCTGCGCAGCGCCACCTACACGTGATACCGAAATACCCGCGTTCATCGCTGGGCGAATACCCGCGTTGAACAAGTCAGTTTCCAAGAAGATCTGACCGTCAGTAATCGAAATTACGTTAGTTGGTACGAATGCAGATACGTCACCTGCTTGGGTTTCAATGATAGGCAATGCAGTCAAAGAACCGGTTTTGCCTTTCACTTCGCCGTTAGTCAATTTCTCAACTTCATCAGCGTTGATACGCGCAGCGCGCTCGAGCAGACGTGAGTGGAGATAGAATACGTCGCCAGGGAAGGCTTCACGACCTGGTGGACGACGCAACAGCAACGAGATCTGACGGTAAGCAACTGCTTGCTTAGACAAATCATCGTAAACGATCAATGCATCTTCACCGCGATCGCGGAAGAATTCACCCATCGTGCAACCAGAGTATGCAGCGATGTATTGCAGTGCAGCTGATTCAGAAGCGGCAGCAGCAACGACGATGGTATGAGCCAAAGCGCCGTGCTCTTCCAGTTTGCGAACCACGTTCGCAATAGAAGATGCTTTCTGGCCAATCGCAACGTAGATACACGTTACGCCAGTGCCTTTCTGATTGATGATCGCGTCCAGTGCAACGGCAGTTTTACCGGTTTGACGGTCACCAATGATCAACTCACGCTGACCACGACCTACTGGCACCATGGTATCGATTGATTTGATACCGGTTTGCAGTGGTTGTGATACAGATTGACGGGCGATAACGCCTGGTGCAATTTTTTCGATCGGAGCTGACAGTGTAGTACCCAATGGGCCTTTACCGTCGATAGGCTGACCCAATGCGTTTACTACGCGGCCAACCAACTCACGACCGACTGGAACTTCCAGAATGCGGCCAGTACATTTAACCTCATCGCCTTCAGCGATGTGTTTGTAGTCACCCAGAATTACGGCACCTACGGAATCACGCTCCAGATTGAGCGCCAAGCCGAAGGTATTACCCGGGAATTCCAGCATCTCGCCTTGCATAACTTCAGACAGGCCGTGCACGCGCACGATACCGTCAGTTACCGACACAACAGTACCAGTCGTGCTGGCCTGTGCGCCTTGCGGCAGATTCTGGATCCGAGCTTTAATCAGTTCACTGATTTCGGACGGATTAAGTTGCATGATTTCTCCTAACTCTTCAGGCTCGTTGCAAGCGCAGTTAATTTGCCACGTACTGAGGCATCAATAACCAGATCACCGATAGTTACTTTCACACCACCGATCAGATCGGGGTTCACGCTAACATCGGCTGTGATCTTGCGTTTGAGTTGCTGATTGAGCGTAGCCGTCAGTTCGGCCAGTTGGGCATCAGTCACAGCAAAAGCAGACTCGATATGCGCTTGCGCTACACCTTCGTCTGCCGCTTTCAGTTCTTCGAATAAAGCCGCTACGGCCGGAAGGGCCGTAAAGCGACTGTTTTCAATCACTGTTGCCAGGAAGTTTTTAACCTCTGCGTTAGCATCAACGCCCAGGAGCCCGACCAACAGCTCCTGAACCTGAGTAGCAGAACACTTTGGATTAGCCACTACGTCAAGGGCATCCTTGCTACCTGCGATAGTCGCAAGGTTGGCAAGTACGTCCGACCACAGAGGCAAGGTATTGCTCTCTTTGGCCAAGCGGAATACCGCTTCAGCGTAGGGTCTAGCGACGGTTATAAGTTCTGCCATGACTGTTCTTACAATTCCGCTTTGATAGATGACAGCATATCAGCATGCTTGGCAGCGTCGACTTCGCGCTGCAGAATCTTCTCGGCACCAGCTACAGCCAAAGTGGCCACTTGCTGACGGAGCGTTTCTTTTGCATGTTGAATTTGCTGCTCGATTTCACCTTGAGCGCCAGCGATCAGGCGTTCGCCTTCAACTTTGGCATGGCTCTTGGCTTCATCGACGAGTTGTGCAGCGCGCTTTTCCGCTTGAGCAATGATCTCGGCTGCCTGTTGCTTAGCTTCACGCAGTTTGTCTGCCGATTTTTTCTCAGCATTTTCAAGATCTTGCTTTGCACGGTCAGCCGCAGCCAAGCCATCAGCGATGCGCTTGGCGCGCTCATCCATCATCTTGGTCAGCGGAGGCCAAACAAACTTCATCGTGAACCAGATCAGGATCGCGAAAGTGATCATCTGACCTATGAGAGACGAATTAAATTCCACGCTGAATGTCCTCCTTAAAGGCTGATCAAATGATTACTGAGCAGCAGCAGTCAGGGCAGCAAGGAATGGGTTGTTGAAGGTGTAAAGCATCGCAACACCAACGCCGATCATAGAGATCGCGTCCAACAGACCAGCGATAATGAACAGTTTAGTTTGCAAAACTGGGATCATTTCTGGTTGACGAGCAGAAGACTCGAGGAATTTACCGCCGAGGATTGCGAAACCGAGAGCGGTACCGATCGCAGCCAGACCAATGATGATCGCAGCAGCGATTACAGTCATACCTTGTACGGAAGCAATTACTTCAGGTGTTGCCATTTTTGATACTCCTAAGGGTTAAATCAAATTTACTAGGTTGGGTAAAACTGTGTCCGACGCCGTGCACCCAACCGACACACGCCAACGGACAGAAATCTTAGTGGTCTTCTACAGCCAGGCTCAGGTAAACGATGGTCAGCATCATGAATACAAAGGCTTGCAGCGTTACAACCAGAATGTGGAAGATCGCCCAAGGCGCGCCCAGCACCCAGTTGATCCACCATGGCAGCAAGGCGATCAAGATGAAGATCAACTCGCCCGCATACATATTACCGAACAGACGCAGAGCCAGAGAGATTGGTTTAGCGGCCAATTCGATCAGCTGGAAAGCAAAGTTCACTGGCATCAGGATGATAGTCATAACCAAGCCATCAGCGTGGAATGGTGCGGTGAACAATTCTTTGATCCAGCCAAACAGACCTTTGGCAGAAATCGAGAAGCCAATGATCAGCAACATCACAGTCAAAGACATTGCAAAAGTCTGGTTCACGTCAGCAGTCGGTACAACGCGTAGGTAAACGTGGTGAGGGTCAGCACCAAAGAAGGTGTAGCCAACCCATTGCGCCGCCATCGGCAGCAAGTCAACGGGCAAGAAGTCCATTGAGTTCATCAGGAACACCCAGCAGAAAATCGTCAGGCTCAATGGGCCGATCACTTTTGATTTTGCGTGGAAAGCATCCTTGATCTGGTTGTCGACCATTTCAACAATCAGCTCAACAAAGTTTTGCAAACGACCTGGCACGCCAGCGGTAGCCTTGTTGGCGACATAAGCAAAAACGCCGACAAACAACAAACCCAAAATCAGCGCAACCCAGAAGGTATCCAAATGGATGCCACTGGCCGATTTGGCAAAGGTCAAATGGTGCTGGATATAACTAGTTGCATCTTGTGCCATGATTTCTTTTATTACCGTCTGTTAATTAAAAGCCCAAACCAGTAGGCACTAGCCGCTGCCAGGTATCCTGCGAACACCCACAGCCATGCTGCCTGCCGATACAAAACAAATAACGCTGCAAAGCTGAGCAACGTTACACAAAGCTTGGCCATTTCGGCAGCAAAGTGGCGGCGCATGATTTCGGCTGGCGGCGCAAATTTCACGCTAAACGCGATCATTGCGTACAACACGCTACCCAAAATGGCGATTAATCCACCCAAACCACTTGCAATTGCTGCTTTTTGACCCAAAATCAGTAAGAGCGCTACAGCGAGTACCACGGTGATCGCTAGCTGCAAGCGAATCACGCCCCGAATCTGTGCTGTCTTGACCATCGTCCCACCGTAAGTGAAACCCCGCGATTATACGGAGTAGATTTGCCCTACGTCAATTTTACACATTGACTTAGCGGCATTTATTTTTCAAATGATGCCAGACGGGTAAAGAGAAAAGCCTTTCTTTTTAAACGAGTAATCATCAATTCAGAATTGTCGCCACTTTTTGGTGCAAGCGGCGCACCAGATTTACATCCGTGCCAACAAGGCGTCCAGCTGGGCTTCGTTTTCGTACTCGATGGTAATTTTGCCCTGACCCTGTTTGCCCGTCACAATCCGTACCTTGGTCCCCAATCGAGCTGAAAGGTTCTCCTGACGCGCAATAATTTGCGGATCGGCTGGCAACGCCGGTTTTTGCTGTGGCTCGGCCTGCATTTTTTTCACCAGCGCCTCGACTTCGCGCACCGACAGACCTTTGAGCACGACATGCCTAGCAGCTTCCAGCTGACGATCTTCGTTCAACGGTAGCAAGGCACGTGCGTGCCCCATATCCAGCTGCCCGGCCAGCAACATCTCGCGCACCGCAGGCACCAGATTCAATAAGCGCAGCAAATTGGCCACCGCGGAGCGGGATTTACCCAAAGCCTGCGCCGCCGCTTCCTGCGTCAGGCCAAACTCGTCAACCAGACGCTGAATGCCGATGGCTTCTTCGAGTGGATTCAGATTTTCGCGCTGGATATTCTCGATCAAGGCCATCGCCAGCGCGGCTTCGTCAGCAATCTCGCGTACCAGCGCCGGGATTTCGCTCAAGCCAGCCAGCTGCGCCGCACGCCAGCGGCGCTCGCCGGCGATGATTTCATAGCGCTCAGTCGCAGACTGATTGTCCGCAATCGCCCGCACCAATATCGGCTGCATCAGGCCTTGCGCACGAATCGACGCCGCCAGCTCTTGCAATGCGTCTTCGTCCATCAACGAACGGGGCTGGTACTTACCTGGCTGCAGCTGCTCAACAGCCAGCGTTTTAAGCTCGTCGCTGGCCGATGGCTCGCCCATCAAGGCGTCAAGACCACGCCCCAGACCTTTGAATTTTTTACTGACCATTGCCATTCCAACACTTATTTATTGGGGTATCTATCGCAAAGCCAAGCTGGCCATGCTTTTGCAGGCATTACCTCTGCATCTGTTACATCACGGGCATGGCTTCTTGCACGCCATGCCGCGCCAGCAACTCTTCGGCCAGCGCCAGATACGCTTGCGCGCCTTTGGATGATTTGTCGTAAGCCAAAATCGGCCGTCCGTAACTTGGCGCTTCGGCCAGCCGTACATTGCGCGGAATCACCGTGTGATACAGCTTGCTAGTGAAGTGCTTCACCAGTTGATCGGATACCTGCTGTGCCAGCGTCGAGCGCGGGTCAAACATCGTGCGCAGCAAGCCTTCGATTTCAATTTTACGATTTAGATTTTGCTTGATACGCTTGAGCGTATTGACCAGATCAGACAAGCCTTCGAGCGCGTAATATTCGCACTGCATCGGAATCATCACCGCATCCGCAGCGACCAAGCCATTCAGTGTCAACAGGTTCAGCGCGGGCGGGCAATCGAGAATGACAAAATCATACTGCCCCGCCACCTGCGCCAACGCGCTTTTCAGCCGCGTTTCACGCGCCTCGGCGTCGACCAGCTCAACCTCGGCACCGGCCAGATCGCGGCTGGCGGGCAAGACATCAAAGCCGCCAGACTCGGAGCGTTTCACCGTTGCCGCCATCTCGGATTCGCCAATCAGCAGCGAGTACACCGAATGGCGCAATTTGGTTTTATCGATGCCCGAGCCCATCGTGGCATTGGCCTGCGGATCGAGATCAACCAGCAGCACCTGCTTGCCCAAGTGGGCAAGACTGGCGGCCAGATTGACGGCGGTAGTGGTTTTACCAACGCCCCCTTTTTGATTCGCAATCGCCAATATTTTCATTCATCCACTCTCTGTGCTCAGACCTTCACCGATTCGCTAGTTTACTCGGACAATACGGCTTTTTGCTGACCAATTGATGCGCTGCACCGATTCACCGTACTTAAACCCGCTTGCGGATATGCACCAGATGCCGCTCGGCATCGAGGCCCGGCACGTGCAGGGCATCAATATGATCGACGTATACGTTGGCAGGCAAGCCTGCAGCTTCCTCCTGAGGATATACCCCCTTGAGGGCTGCCCATTCGCCCCCATCGACCAGCAAATGCTCGGTCCAGCGAATAAAGTCGCTCAAGTCGGCAAATGCGCGCGAGGTAATCACGTCAAACGGCGTATCGGCCTGCACGGCCTCGACTCGCCCCGTCACAATCTGGACATTGGGCAAAGCCAGCTCCAGCACGGCCTGACGTAAAAAGGTGGTTTTTTTATGATTGGAATCGAGCAAAGTCAGCTGCCAATCCGGGCGGGCAATCGCAAATGGAATGCCCGGCGTGCCAAAGCCCGAACCGACATCCACCATACGCAGCGACGTTGCAGGCAAAAATTTGAGCGGCGCGAGCGAGTCGAGCAAGTGATGCGTCACCATACGTTCGGGTTCGCGAATTGCCGTCAGGCTGTAGGTTTTATTCCATTTTTGCAGCAAGGCCACGTAGGCCAGCAATTTGCCCTGCTGCGCAACATCGAGCGGCAAATCCATTGCCGCCAAGCCTTGCGCCAGCATCGCCGCCAAATGGCCGTTCATTGTGTCACTCATTGCACATCCTTTACTGCCGACTCATCGGCAGCTGCGGCCATCCGGCTTTTCTTGATGTACACCACCAACAGCGCAATCGCCGCTGGCGTCACACCCGAGATCCGCGAGGCAATGCCCAGCGTTTGCGGACGCTGCGTGCTCAATTTTTGCTGAATTTCTTTCGATAAACCCGGCACCTGGGTGAAATCGAAATCATCCGGCAAGGCCACGTCTTCCAGCGTATCGCGCTTGGCGACTTCGCCTTGCTGGCGCTCGATATAGCCTTGGTATTTGACTTGAATTTCGATTTGCTCGGCGACTTTTTCGTCCGACACGCCCGGGCCTGCGACTTCCAAGCTCATCAAGCTCTCGTAGGTCACTTCAGGGCGGCGCAATAAATCGGCCAAGGTGTATTCGCGCTCAATCGCTTTGCCGAGCACACGCTCGGCCTCGGCTGCCGCCAAAATGCGTGGGTTCACCCACGTTGATTTCAGGCGCTCGAATTCTTTCGCAATCGATTCACGTTTCTCGCTAAATAGCTGCCATTGTTCGTCCCCCACCAAACCAAGGCGGCGGCCGTGCTCGGTCAAACGTAAATCGGCGTTGTCTTCGCGCAGCTGCAAGCGGAACTCAGCGCGGCTGGTGAACATACGGTATGGCTCGGTAACGCCCTTGGTGATTAGGTCATCGACCAATACCCCCAGATAGGCCTCGTCACGACCCGGACACCACGGCGCTTCGTCGCGCGCGTATAGCGCGGCATTCAAGCCAGCGAACAAGCCTTGCGCTGCGGCTTCTTCATAACCCGTTGTGCCGTTGATTTGACCGGCAAAATACAGGCCCTTAATCGCTTTACTCTCGAAACTATTTTGCAGCGCACGCGGGTCGAAATAATCGTACTCGATCGCATAGCCAGGTCTTAAAATTCGAGCACTCTCCAGCCCTTCGATTGATTGCAAAGCGGCGAGCTGAATATCAAACGGCAGGCTGGTTGAAATGCCGTTTGGATAAAATTCGTTGGTATCGAGGCCTTCGGGTTCGAGGAAAATCTGATGGCTATCTTTATCGGCAAAACGGTTGATTTTGTCTTCGATACTCGGGCAGTAACGCGGGCCAACGCCTTCGATTTTGCCGGTAAACATTGGGCTGCGATCAAAGCCGCTGCGGATAATATCGTGCGTTTTCAGGTTGGTATGCGCGATCCAGCATGGTAATTGTTTCGGGTGCATCTCGCGCGAGCCGCGCAGTGAAAACACTGGCTCTGGCGTGTCGCCCGGTTGAATGCCGAGTATGTCAAAATTAATCGTGCGACCGTCAATGCGTGGCGGCGTACCCGTTTTCAGGCGGCCAACCGGCAATTGCAATTCTCGCAATTTTTGCGACAAGGTAATCGACGCCGGATCGCCAGCGCGACCGCCGACGTGATTTTCTAGGCCAACGTGGATTTTGCCGCCAAGGAAAGTACCAGCCGTGAGCACCACGGCGCTGGCGCGAAACTCGATGCCGATTTGCGTGACCGCGCCGACGACTTTATCGCCATCCAGAATCAAATCATCCACCGCTTGCTGGAATAGATCGAGATTCGGCTGATTTTCCAGCATATGACGAATCGCGGCTTTGTAGCGAACGCGGTCGGCCTGGGCACGGGTGGCGCGTACTGCCGGGCCTTTACTGGAATTGAGTGTTTTGAATTGGATGCCGGACATATCAGTTGCCAGCGCCATCGCACCACCGAGCGCGTCGACTTCCTTGACCAGATGGCCTTTACCAATACCGCCGATGGAAGGATTGCAACTCATCTGTCCCAACGTCTCGATATTGTGCGTGAGCAGCAAGGTTTTACGGCCCATGCGCGCGCTGGCCAGCGCCGCTTCGGTGCCAGCATGGCCGCCACCAACAACAATCACATCATAACGATCAGGGTAAAGCATGGCACAGGGCCCCAAACAGCGGTAAAGGGGCAATATTCTACGCCAAAACAGTCACTTGGGTAAGCACGATTGTCGCCTCCTGAACCAGCAAAAAAGCCATGCCCATGGCATTTCAGTCTGTTATCAAAAGCTGGGAGCGGTAGCGATGCTGCATTTGCGGATTAAATAAGAAAATTGATCACCAATTCAAAGTCTTAATGGGCCTGCAGCACGATATAAGACAAATAAAAACCCCGGCAGAAGCCGGGGTCGGGGTATATCTCTGGGGGACTTATAGCAATTAAGCTTGAGGGCAATACCCCTGTTAAACCTTAAACTGCTTGGCCGCTTCCAGCGCCGCACCAACAATCCCGGCTTCATTTTTCAAGGTGGCGGCAACCAGCTCAAAGCGCAGGTTTTTCATCTCGGGGATGAATTTATCAGCTTTTTTGCTCACACCGCCGCCAATAATGACCAGATCTGGCGAGAACAGCAGCTGCAAGTGCTCAAGGTAGGCGTTCAAGCGCGGGTTGTAATCTTTCCAGCTGAGCTCTTTGTCTTCCTTGACCTTGGCAGAGCAATATTTCTCGGCAATCATATCTTTCGGGAAAATCAGGTGGCCAAACTCGGTATTGGTAATCAGCTTGCCATCCACAATCAGCGCGCTACCAATACCCGTGCCCAGCGTGATCACGATAATCTTGCCGCCACGGCCTTTGGCCGCACCAAAAGCCACTTCCGCCGCGCCCGCCGCATCGGCGTCATTGAGCACGATTAAAGGCAAACCCGTTGCTGCTGACAGGATATTTTGCGCGGGCGCATTAATCCAGCTTTGATCCACATTGGCGGCCGACAGGGTGACGCCATTATGCACAATGGCCGGGAAAGTACAGCCAATCGGGCCGCGCCATTGGAAATGGTCAACAATCTGCTTGACCACTTTACCCACGGCTTCGGGCGTCGCGGGCTGCGGCGTTTCAATACGGTGACGCTCGGCGACCAGCTCGCCGGTTTCAACATTCACTGGCGCACCCTTGATCCCGGTGCCGCCGATATCAATTCCCAAAACAATTCGTGGCGTTGCTGTAGTCATCGTCTTTTTCATCAAAGAAAGTGGGCTTAGTGTGCCATTCAAAATAAAGGCCACCAACACGATAAAACCCGTATGTGGCGGCCTGTTCGTGCTTACTTGGGCTGGATATTGCGCAGCTGGATCAGGCGGGCTTTGTCTGCCTCGGCTTTTTCCTTGATTTTGACCAGCTCAAGCTCTTGTCGGGCTAATGATTGATTAATTGTCTTGATCTCGTCGCGATTTAGATCAAGTTCTGTCTGCAAATCGGCTGAGATCGGTTTTTTGTTCTTTTTTAAACGCTCAATCTGCTGATTCAGTCGATTCTGGCGCTCTTGCAGCGTTTGCAAACGCAGGCGATTGGTTTGCTGGGCTGCGGCCAGCGCTTCAATCTGGCGGTCACGCAAAATATCGACTTCTTCAGGCTTGGAAAACGATTGCAGCAAGGCTCGGTCTTTGCGGCGCTGCTCGGTGGCGACACGTTGCCGCTCAAGCTCTGCTGCGCGCTCGGCCTCGCTCTGGTTATTGCCGGTGTTGCGGGCGCGACCATGCTTGTCCAGCTCGGTCACGTCCTTGCTCTGACCAGACGGCGGTTTATCGCTAAATTGCACCTTGCCGTTCTCGTCAACCCAACGGTAAAGCGTAGCCCCCTGAACGCTCAGAGCTACCGTGCACAGCAAAGCAAAAGCAATAAAACGCCGCATAACTTAACCTTGATCTATTCCGTACTGGCTACGGTATTGTTGGACTTTGGCCAGATTCTCAGTCATTCCGTCCTGATCAGCAAGGAAAGTCAGCAAATCTTGCAAAGATGCAATAGGGATAACCGGAATGCCAAATTGCTGCTCGACTTCCTGCACTGCGGAGAGCTCGCCCTGGCCGCGCTCCATGCGATCGAGAGCAATCAATACACCAGCCGGCTCGGCACCTGCGGCACGGATCATGTTCACCGATTCGCGCACCGAAGTCCCTGCGGAAATCACATCATCAATAATCATCACACGCTCCTTGAGTGGCGCACCGACCAGTACCCCGCCCTCGCCGTGATCTTTCGCTTCCTTGCGATTAAAGACAAAGGGCACATTATGCCCCGCGTTAGCCAGCGCCACCGCAGTCGCCGAGGCCAACACAATGCCTTTATAAGCAGGTCCAAACAGCACATCAAACTGAACTTTCGATGCCAAGGCGGCCTGCGCATAAAACCGCGCCAATTCGCCGACCGACGTACCGTCGCTAAACAAACCAGCATTAAAGAAGTACGGCGAGTTGCGACCCGCTTTGGTGATAAAATCGCCAAAACAGAGTACTTTCTGCTCAACGGCAAAGCGGATGAAATCTTGACGGAAGTTAGTCATCGGATAGTCCTGAAGCTGTAGGTAGTGGACAAAAGTATTCGCGCTAGACGAAGCCGCGTGGAAACTTTTGCTTTAACACTTAAATTCACAATACCCGTAAGCATAGCATTACAAGGATACGTCGCGTGCGCATTATTTCTGCCAATTTGAACGGGATTCGTTCTGCCACGACCAAAGGTTTTTTTAACTGGCTCGCCAGCCAGAACGCCGATGTCATCGGCGTGCAGGAGTTGAAAGCCCAGGAAGCCGACCTCACACCCGAGCATACGCCCGCCGGATTTCACGCTTATTTCCATTACGCAGAAAAGAAAGGCTATAGCGGCGTCGGCCTCTATTGCCGCCACAAACCGGACGAAGTGATTACCGGATTGGACATTGCCGACATCGATGCCGAGGGGCGTTATCTGGAAGTGCGCTTTGGCAATCTATCGGTAGTGTCGCTCTATCTGCCGTCGGGTTCGTCGTCGAAAGAGCGACAGGACGTGAAATTCAGCTTTCTGGAGCGTTTCTGGCCACGGCTGAACGCGCTGCGCGAGTCAGGACGTGATGTGATTATCATGGGCGATTGGAATATCGCACACCATGAGATTGACCTGAAAAACTGGAAGGGCAATCTGAAAAACTCGGGCTTTCTGCCCGAAGAGCGCGCCTGGATGACCCAGCTGCTCAATAGCGGCTGGGTTGATACCTGGCGCACGCTCTACCCGGAAATTCCCGGCTACACCTGGTGGAGCAATCGTGGCCAGGCCTACGCCAAAGACGTCGGTTGGCGGATCGACTATCAGATTGCAACGCCAGCAATCGCCGCCACCGCGACTGCGGCCAGTATTTATAAAGACGAGAAGTTTTCCGATCACGCGCCGCTGATTGTGGATTACGACTACCCGCTCGCCCTTTAATATACCACGGTATTGCCACCAAAACCAATCAGAATAAGCCCTACAGCGATATACCCATGAATATCAATCACTACCTTGCAGTCTTTAACAATCGCCGCATCGCTGCGGCGATGTTTCTGGGCTTCGCTTCGGGCTTGCCACTGGCGCTCACCGGCTCAACGCTGCAGGCTTGGCTGTCGGATGCCGGTCTCGACATCAAAACCATCGCCTGGTTCACGCTGGTCGGCCAGCCGTATACGTGGAAATTCCTCTGGTCGCCATTGATTGATCGCTTCCCGATGCCTTTTTTAGGCCGTCGTCGTGGCTGGATGTTGCTGGCGCAACTGGCCTTGGCGGGGGCGATTGCAACGATGGGCGGGCTGAACCCGCAAACGCATCTGGCCACTTTTGCTGTGCTGGCGATTCTGGTCGCGTTTTTCTCGGCGACGCAGGATGTGGTGATTGACGCCTACCGGACCGAAACGCTGCATCAAACCGAGCGCGGCGCAGGCGCGGCAGTTGGGGTATTTGGCTACCGCATGGCGATGCTGACTTCCGGTGCACTGGCCCTGATTCTGGCCGATGGCATCCTGAGCTGGCAGCACACCTACTGGGTGATGGCCGCCTTGATGGCAGGCATGGCGGTGGTAACGCTGCTCTCGCCCGAGCCGGAAGTGCAGCACCAGCCGCCCCGCTCGCTGCGCGAAGCGATTGTCGAGCCGCTGCATGAGTTTTTCAGCCGCGATGGCGCCATTATGCTGCTGGTTCTGGTCGTCGCGTATAAATTGGGCGACGCATTTGCCGGCAGCCTGTCGACCAAATTCTTGCTCGATATGGGCTATGCCAAAACGCAAATCGGCTCGGCCAATAAAGTGTTTGGCATGATCGCCACCATTGTCGGCGGCTTTAGCGGTGCGGTGCTGATGCTGCGCTGGGGGCTATTTCGCGCCCTGCTGGTGTTTGGCACACTACAGGCGCTGACCAATCTGGGCTACTGGCTGATCGCCCTGTACGGCGCGCCCAGCTTGCCGCTGCTGTATTTTGCCATTGGCGGCGAAAATCTGGCGGGCGGCATGGGCACTACAGCAGCAGTCGCACTGCTAATGAGCTTATGCAATCCGCGCTTTACCGCAACGCAATTTGCCCTGCTATCGGCACTGGCCGCCTTTGGCCGCGTCTACGTCGGCCCGGCTTCGGGCTATTTGGTCGTTGCGCTGGGCTGGGCGCATTTCTTTGTTTTCTCGGCCATCGTAGCGATTCCGGGCTTGCTGCTGGCCCTGTATTTGCGCAAAACCATTACTGCGCTCGATGCGCCGCGTGAGTTGCCGGGCGACGACGATTAGTTTTCATTCAGGTTTTAGCCGCAACAGTACCGCTGCAAAGCATTACAAAACCGCCCGCCTTTGCCATGATGTGATCCACCCTCCTCGCTGCGGATCACACCATGCGCACTTATCTTGCCTTGCTTTTTCTGGTCAATGTCAGCATCAGCCACGCCGCCACGCAGGAGTGGGAAGGCGTCTGGCGAGGACAGATAGGCGATGAATCCATCACGACTTGCTTTCAAGTCGATGAATACCATGTCCGTGGGCTGGCTTATTCAGCCACGACACTCGACCCCATCAGCCTGGATTTGCAAGATGAATTACCGCAAGCCGTGAGCAGCTGGCAGACCTACGATGATCAATACTGGGACAAGCTGACGGTCAGCGCGGACGATGAGCTGCTTGGCACCTGGCGTCACAAAGAAAACAGCCTAGCCATCCGCCTAAAAAAAGTCGTCGCCGATGGGGAACGCAATGCCGCATGCTGGAGCGATGCATTTCACAGTGGATTGGAGCGAAATTCGGGCATCAAAACCCGTGTTGCCCACCTTGATCAATTACCTTATCTGATCGTGAGCATTGACGTCGAACCAGCGGATGAAGCCAATGAAATCAAACAAGTTATTGTTGGCGAGCACCCTTGGCAAATACCCAGCCTGACAGCCGAAGTGGTGGCGCAGATGAAGGCCTTACAGCGGGAACAGAGCGACTGCTTTCGCAATACGCTCATCAATCTGGGCAGAAAAGGCGATTTGTATCAGACGCAATCGCTGCCTTTGCTCACGCAGCACTGGTATGTGCTTGCCAGTCATAGCGGAGGCTATTGTGGCGGGGCGAGCATGAATTACAGCAAGCGGTATCAAACTTTCCAGCGCGGCCAATCCCAGCCGGTGAATGTCTGGCACTGGCTCAACCATCTGGCCATTGATACCACCGATGAAAATACGCTTGTCCTCACAGAGGCCTTGCACCATTTGCTCGTGACGCAACTGTCAGAGCAGGAATGCAATCAAACGGCCAACACACAATACAATTGGCATGTATTTCCCAGCGCAGAGGGGCTGACTTTTTCGCCGTCGATCAGCCACCCGCTCTGCGATGAATGGATCACTCTGAGCTATGCAAAGATAGCCAAATTCCTGAGCCCGGCGGGCAAAGAAGCCATGAAGCGCATTCAAGCTGATTTGAAGCGAAGTCAAGGCAAGCGCAGAATACACGGCAACGTATCTTCCCGGAAATCAATCAGGAATTGACTTCTAGCCACATACCCTCGGCACTGCACAAAAACTGCTGACCCAGCTGAGTAGGCGCACTGGCCAGCCAGCGCCGTTTTTGCACCACGCTAAGCTGCTTGATGGCGTATTCAAGCTTGAGCGCCACGCTGCGGTTGGCGCATGGCAGCACCAGCACAATGGCTTCGGGCGGGTGGGCACGGGTGTATTTGGCACCTTTGCCCGCTTGATGTGCGGCAAAGCGCTTGGCCACATCGACCGCTACGCCGGTGTACAGACTGCCGTCGCGGCAGCGCAATAGATAAACAAACCACGGCTGCATCGGCAGGAAACTCGTCTCTTGGCGCACTGGGCCATAACGATACCCGAAAATAACAAAACCCCGCACTGCGGGGTTTGGCTTGCGGCAAAAAACCGGATAATCAGTTTTTTGGCATGATGTCGTTATTCACGAATTTAATGCCTTTGATGCCTTCGGCGATCATGCCAGCTTGCGCCATTTGCTCGCCTTCATCAACCGAACCGCTTAATTTCACGTCGTAGGTATCAGTGGCCTTCACCTGAATATCAAATGGCTTCAAAACAGGGTCAGCGTCGAGTGCCGCTTTGGTTTTCATGGCCAGACAAGCCCAAACACAAGCATCGGAAGCTTGGGCAGTATTGAAGGTAGCAGCGGCGAGCAAAGTCGCGATCAGGGCAATGCGTTTCATCTTGTCTTCTCTCTGAATGTGGCCCACAGGGCTTGGATATGCTGGCGATTCTAGTTGGCATACATTACAAAAAGATTTAATTTTCAAGACAAATTCAAGACAGGGCACGCGCGCTTCCCAGATCAAAGATCAATTCGCGTGCGCACAAGGTGCACGTTACACTAGAGCCTGCTAATTCATAGCTCAACGTCATTCAAGCCCGAGCCCATGCTGCCCAACGATTTCACTCCCGCACATACCCATCCAGAGCATATCCATGCAGAAGATATTTTGATTGCCCTGCATGGCAATACCCTGCTATGTGATCAAAGCGGCCTGGCGAGTGCAGCGCACATTGCGCACCTGCCTAGCGCCGATTATCAGCTCGTCATCGGCCATTATCAGGGGCGGACCGTCCAGTTGCTGTACTGGCGCGAGCTGGCTTTGCCCGACACATTGCAAGCGCTGGAGCTACGCGCCAGCCATGCACTGATTGGCGAAGCATTATGGCTGCTGGCCGGGCGCGCCAGCCAGATTGCCACGTTTTATCACACGCACCGCTTTTGCGGCGTGTGCGGCGCGCCGAACCGGCCTTTGGCGCACGAGGCGGCGTGTGAATGCAGCAGCTGCGGCCATCGCGTCTGGCCACGCATTTCACCCGCGGTGATGGTACTAATCCGGCGCGAAGACGAGCTGCTACTTGCACGCTCGCCGCACTTTCGCGCGGGCATGTATAGCGCCGTGGCCGGTTTTGTCGAGCCCGGAGAGAGTCTGGAGCAATGCGCGCACCGCGAGGTGCTCGAAGAAGTCGGCGTGCGGATTAAAAACCTGCGCTGGTTTGGCAGCCAAAGTTGGGCCTTTCCGCATTCCTTGATGCTGGCCTTTATTGCCGACTACGAGTCGGGCGAAATCATCTGCCAGGAAGGCGAAATCGAAGACGCGCGCTGGTTCAAGCTGGCCGCGCTGCCCGATTTGCCAAGCAGCTACAGCGTGGCGTGGCAGCTGATTGATGCGGTACGTCGGGGTGAGGCGGTTTAAATCATCACTGAATCGCCAAACGCAGTCGTCCCCCCTTTATCAAAGGGGGATAAACAGCAGATGCTCAGGATTTACGCAGCACCAGCGTCGCCACACCACCCGCCACCAAACCCCAGAACGCCGAGCCAATCCCGAATAGCGTCACACCCGAAGCGGTGACGACAAAGGTGATGATCGCCGCTTCGCGATGTGCTTCTTCGCGCACTGCCAGCGCCAGCCCATTACCGATGATATTAAGCAGCGCCAGACCGGCGACGACCATGACCAATTCTTTGGGAAAAGCGGCAAACAGCGCGGCAACCGTCGCGCCGAATACGCCGATCAGCACGTAAAACACCCCGGCGGCCACCGCTGCGACATAGCGTTTGGCGGCGTCTTCGTGTGCGTCTTTGCCCATGCAGATCGCGGCGGTGATCGCCGCCAGATTGATCGCAAAAGCACCAAATGGTGCCAGCACCATCGTCGTTAAACCGGTCCAGCTAATCATCGGCGAAATCGGCGGGCGATAGCCGTTGGCGTGCAGTACGGTGACACCGGGCACATTTTGCGACGCCATCGTCACCATAAACAGCGGCAAGGCGACGCTGGCGACGCTTTGCCAACTGAATGTCGGCGTCGTCCACACCGGCATCGCCAGCTCGAATGCAATACTCCCCAGATGTAATTGCCCCTGCGACGCGGCTAATATAGTACCAACGAGCAATACCCCTACGATGGCGTAGCGTGGCTGCCAGCGACGCAAGATGAGATACGTAGCAATCATGCTGATCGCCAGCCAGAGCTGGCTTTGCAAAGCGGTAAATGCACCAAAGCCAAAGCGCAGCAAAACACCAGCCAGCATCGCTGAGGCCAAGGCCAGCGGAATGCGCTGCATCGCACGTTCAAACCAGCCCGTGATCCCCACCAGCACAATCAACGCGCCCGACAACATAAACGCGCCTATCGCTTCGGGCATGCTGATGCCGGCAACGCTGGTCACCAGCATCGCCGCGCCCGGCGTTGACCATGCGGTGACCACCGGAACGCGATAGCGTAGCGACAGCCCAATACACGTTAACCCCATCGCCAGCCCCAGTGCCCACATCCACGACGCTGTTTGCGCTGGCGTGGCGTGCAGCGCTTGCGCGGCCTGAAACACAATCACCGCCGAGCTGGTAAAACCCACCAGCACCGTCACAAAGCCCGCGACCAGCGCCGAGAACGAAAAATCTTTCAATACCTGCATGCCCACCCCCCAAGGTCCAGCTTTATTCTGGCGGTTTTGGCGGGCAGCGGCAAACACAGATTGGCGCAAATTGAGCCAGAACATCTGGTTACAGCGTGCCGGGTTGACGGCTTACAGACGATGAAGGCATGATCAAGCCATGAAAGCCATCAAAACCCATTACACCTATTTGATCGCCCTCCATGCCCACGCTGCTGCGTGGCTGCTAGTCGCGCCTGCGCGCTAGCGTTCGCCTGTTTTGGCATCGTTACCGCGGAAAACCATCCCGCGGCAGGCGATCCCTCCCCGGATAGTTTCCGCATTACCCGGGAGTAGTCCTATGTTTAAGCACATTACCTCGCGTTTCAGCCCCTATCAGATCGGCGTTGCTCTGGCTTTTCTGGCTTCAACTGGCTTTGCTGCCAAGGCCATTTTCGCCAAACTGGCCTACCGCTACGGCGTGGATGCCGTCACTCTGGTCACCTTGCGCATGATCCTGGCGGGCTCGGCGCTGCAACTGATCCGCTTTTATCGGGCCGCCCCAGCCGAGCCACTCAGCCGCGCACAAAAATGGGGCATTGTCGGGCTGGGCATTCTGGGCTATTACCTTTCCAGCATTCTGGACTTCATCGGGCTGGAAACCGTTAGCGCCAGCCTGGAACGGCTGATTTTGTGCCTCTATCCAACCTTTACCATTGTGTTTGGCGCCGTTTTACTGGGACAAAGCATTTCAAAACGCGTGCTGCTGGCCATGCCTTTAACCTATCTGGGCATTGCATTGGTCTTGTTGCCTGATCTGGCGCATGCCCGCTCCGACTGGATTGGCATTCTGTTTGTTCTGGCCAGCACCCTGAGCTTTGCCTTGTATATGACTTTAAGCCCCAAACTCATCACCCAAGTTGGGTCAATGCGTTTTACCGAACTGGGGCTCACGGTGTCCAGCCTCGCCATGCTGCTGCATTTTGTATTGACCCGCCCAATCGGCACGCTGGTACAAACACCCGAGGTCTGGGCTTATGCCGGTTTGATCGCGGTGTTCTCGACCATTTTGCCCGTCTATGCCACAACGGCGGCCATGCAGCGTATCGGCGGAGGACGCACAGCTTTGATAGGCAGTTTTGGGCCGGTACTGACGATTATTTTTAGCGTCAGTATTCTGGGTGAAACACTGGGCGCACTACAATGGCTGGGTGCGGCGATTGTATTGGCGGGGGTCTGGATCGTTGGCAAGAAAGGCTAGGGTCTGCTATCACGGTAAATAGGCAAGCTGTTTGCCAAGGAGAAAGAATGTTTCAGCCATCGTCACCATCAACCAACAATCATGCCGGTGCTTTACTGCCCGGCATGACGGAGGCATGATGACGATGAACAGCTTTGCCAGTCATAGCTTGAGCACTGGCAGCGCCCGGCCAGCGGCCAGCAGCGCCGGAATGAACGCCACCCAGTCAAGCATTCAGGAAAGAATGGGCGCGCCCAAGCTGAATGCCGACGCCATTTTAAAACCGCCAAATCCGCTCGATAGAATCCCCGCCACTGCCAAAGTTATTGCGATTGGCACCTCAACTGGCGGTACTCAGGCTTTGGAAGCCATTTTGCCCAAGCTGAAAAAGACATGTGCCGGTATTGTGATTGTGCAGCATATGCCGGAGAAATTTACCGGCAGCTTTGCCGCGCGGCTCAATAGCCTGTGCGAAATTGAAGTTCGCGAGGCCCGCAACAACGACCGGATAGAACCCGGTCTGGCCTTGATCGCCCCGGGTGGAAAGCACATGCTCTTGCGCCGAAGCGGCATGCAATATTTTGTCGAAGTAATGGCAGGCCCATTAGTGAGCCGCCACAGGCCATCGGTTGATGTGCTGTTCCGTTCGGTAGCCTGCGCGGCAGGCCGCAATGGAGTTGGCTATATTTTGACCGGAATGGGCGACGATGGCGCGCGCGGATTGCGCGAAATGCTGGATGTGGGAGCCAAGACTTTTGCCCAGAACGAATCGAGCTGCGTGGTCTTTGGCATGCCCAAAGAAGCTTTAAGCATAGGCGCCACGCGCGATGTACTGCCACTGGAACGAGTGGCCGAATCAATCAGCCAGTATCGCTAACTCTAATCAGCCCAATCCGGACACCGAGGCCGCCCAGACCATGGTGTCCTGATCTTTCTTAGCGCACCTTGAAGCGTTGCACCGTTTGCGAGAGCTGGCTGGACATCGATTCAAGCTGGCTGATTGAATCAACCATATTGCGCACAGCCACCGAGTTTTCTTCGGCCATCTGGGCGATTTGCTCCACATTGACGGCAATATCGCGTGCCGCCATTCTTTGCTCCTGCACTTGCTCGGAAATGCCGAAGACCGATTCAACCACATTGCTGCTGCTGGCATTGATCTTGCCAATACTGTCGCTGGCCTGATTCGCTAGATTCAGCCCTTCGCCGACCCGGCGGCTGCCATTGCTCATGCGGACTACTGCATCCTGAGCGCTACCCTGTATCGAGCTGACCATCGCGGTGATTTGTGATGCCGACTGGGCGGTTCGCTCGGCCAGTTTGCGCACTTCATCGGCCACCACGGCAAAGCCGCGCCCCATATCACCAGCACGTGCCGCTTCAATCGCCGCATTCAACGCCAGCAAATTGGTTTGGTCGGCCACGTCCTTGATGACGACCACAATGCTGCCGATTTCTTCGATATTGCGCCCCAGCTCGGTAATTTGCTGTGCGGCGCTATTCACTTCACCGGAAATGGCCTGCATTTCCCGTACAGCAGCCCCCACATCGCCGCTGCCAACCTGTGCCAGTTGGCCGGCATCACGCGCTTTTTGCTCGACATCAACCGAGTTATGCGCCACCTGATCCATGCTGACGCTCATCTGTTCAACGGCTGCAGCCATATTGCTCGCCGACGACGATTGCGAATCGGTTCCGCTATGAATCTGCTGCGATGCATGGCTTAGAGTACGGGCAGCGTTGGCGACATCGTGCGAATTATCACGAATCTGGCCGATAATTTGCGTCAGATTTTCCTGCATTTTTTTCAGCGATGACAGCAGCAGGCCGATTTCATCCTTGCCAATAGTCTGCCCGCGCCAATCGTGGGTCAAATCTCCGGCAGCAATTTTTTCTGCCACATTGCTGGCGGCAAGCAGCGAGCGAATCACCTGATTGGCAATCAGCAGAGCCAGCACCAGACCCGTAATAATGGCCAGCACCGCCACGATGGAGATCACGCTCAGCGCCGCAGTCGTGCCACTGGCCACCTGCTGTTTGCCGTCTTCCATCACCGAGCCCTGATGGCGAACCAGCTTGAGCACAGCATCACGGTAGGCATTGCTTACCGGCGCATAGGTGTTGTTGATAAAGGTTGCACCGGTGGTGCGATCAAGCTGGAACTGGCTGACCAAAGTCACTTTCTGTTTAGCAATCGTCTCGTGAACACGCCCCACTTCGTCCATCAACGCTTTCGATTGCGCGTCCATTGGCATCGCTTTAAGCTTGGCTAACAGCGCATTTTCACGCTGCAATTGCTCGTCGAGCTTTTTCAGCTCGGTATCCATGCCTTCGTAATCTTCAGCCAAGGCGGCATTACGGAACAGCAAATCGGTTTCATACGCCACCATCACCAGCTCATTGGCCGCGACGGCGGCGGGATAACGCTCGCCAACCAGCTCGCCAATCTTGCCTTTGATGGTGCCCAGACTCATCAAAGCGGCGAGTGTAACTACCAGCAGCAAGACCAGAACCAGGCCAAATCCTGCCATTAACCGAGCCTTTACACCCCAAGTCTTCATCGCTTTACCCGCTCCCCGGCGTTAAAAATCACCAATCCTTACAATGATAGGTGGCTTATACTGCAAAGCAAGAAGTATACTCTAAATCAGACATCACTAATATTGGGGCGTATCAATGTCGGACAATATCCGCAAATTTGCTTTTGATGAAATTGGACACGATGACTTAACGCAAGAGCGGATACTGATCCGCCAGTACAATCAGTTGGGATACGATCAAAGCGAAGAAAAAGCGGCGTTGCTCAAACAGATTTTTGCCCAGGCCGATGAAGTGACCATCAACGGGCCGCTCAAGATTGTCCGTGGTCAGCTGATCAGCATCGGCCGCAAGGCGTTTATCAATGTCAATGTTGAAATCGCTGCTGCAGCGCCGATTAGTATTGGTCACCACACCTTGATCAGCCCGAATGTGCAAATCCAGACTGCCACCCACCCGGTAGACCCTACCGAGCGCCAGCAATGGGCATTCTGGGCCAAACCGATCACGATTGGCGCCAATGTCTGGATCGGTGCCAACGCGATTATCTGCCCCGGTGTAACGATTGGCGACCATAGCGTGATTGGCGCAGGCAGTGTGGTGAGCCGCGATATTCCGGCGTGCTCGCTGGCCGTTGGCAACCCAGCACAGGTCGTACGCCAACTAACACCACCCGATGAGGCGACGCTTTACGCCAAAAACCCCTAACCATGTTTGATACTTTAAAAAGTCTATTTAATAGAACCGCTCCGCCCCCAGGTGCCGACCCCGAGCTGGTCGATGCATTAACCGAGATCGCCAGCCCGGCCATCAAGCTGGCGCGCAAATACCAGAGCCGCCTCTCGCCTTATGTGCGCTGGGCGCAGGATCATGCAGCACGCTTTACGGCCCAATGGCCGGAGCCGCTGGCGCTCGATGTACCGAGCTGGCGGCAGGAGCGTATCTTGCAACTGCTGTTTGCCACCCCGTCCCGGATGGGCGAGCTGATCGGGCAAAATCCGCTGCTGCAAAACTGGTTTGCCCAGAACCCCTTTATCGACACCTGCTACATTATTTTTACCGCAGATTCGCGGCAAAAAATGCGTTACGGCATGGTCGAAGAAGGCGGGCAAATCCGGCAGGATGTACCACAGCAGGTTTTGCAATTTAGCAATTATCGTGTCAACGCCACTGCCGACTCGCTCACCAGCCTGCTCGCCTCCGGCCCGCGCCGGATTCTGGAGCTGATCGCAATGCAAGCCAGCCTGCGCATTGCAACACTGGAGCAGGATAAAGCGCAGCTTGATGCCGAATTGCTCAATGCCCGCACCATGCTACGGATGGCACAGGCGCACACGCCTGAATATGCCCATCAGCAAAGCCGCATCAATTCGCTCACCGGGCAGCTGCAACAGTGCAACGAAGCGCGCAGCCCGGATGCCTTGTGCGAATTATTCATCACCGAGCTGGCCGCCACGCCCGACATCCTGACGCTGGAAAAGCAAACCTTGCTGGTGGATTCAATGGGCATTATTGCCAGCGGTCTGGGCGATGAGCAGGCGATGGAAATCAGCGAGCTGGTCCTGCAACGTAGCGAGCCCATCCGCAAGCTGGTGATGGTGCTGCAAGTGCCGCGCAGCCTGATGCAGGCTCCATGCGCGCCCAGCACTTTTACCGGCGAAGCCCGGTTTTAATTTCAATTCACCCACAGGACTCCACCATGAACAGATGGATTTTGCTCGCCACCAGCCTGCTCAGTTCGCTGGCGCTGGCGCAAACCACTTACAACGTCACTTTCCGCTGTGGCAGTGGCGATATTTTTCAGGTTCGCAGTCTTGGCCAGGATCAGGTTCAAGTACAGCGCGGCCTGTATCAACCGGTGAATGGCCTGACGCGCATGACGCTGACGCAAGTTATCAGCGCCTCGGGCAGCAAATACAGCAATGGCGACTATACCGTGTGGATCAAGGGTGCTCAGGCCATGCTGCTGCAGGGCGAAACAGCGCTGGCGAGCGATTGCACCGCCAGCCGTGATAGCGAGCCGCTGACGCCGGTGCGCGATGCGTCTAGCGGTATTGTGTTCGTGCCGCCAGAGCGCTGGCTGGCTCAGGATGTGAAACTCACAGCGCAGGCTGGCAGCGATATTGACCCGGCCATTCAATACGAGGGCAACACGGCCACGCATCAGCTGGAATACCATTTTCAAACTGAAAACGGCACCAGCGCGCGCTTGCTCAATCTGCTGGTTTTCCCCGCCAGCCAGCGACCAGTCGGCCAGCTACCGGCCAATACCCTGCTGCTGGGCACGGATGGCCAGCGTACTTATTTCGCCCAATTGGCGGGCGATCATCCATTCGAGCCGGGCAGCGCTGCCGCGCAGCAATTTGCCGCACTACGCCTCAGTAGCGAAGAGCTGACCCAAAGCTTTTCGATGTATGGGGTGGTCATCAATCAGGCCGTAGAAACCGTCTCGGTGAATGTGCACTGGCTTGATCGTGCGTTGCGGCCCGGCAGCGAACAGGTGCTTGAGCTGCGTAATCTGGATAGTAGCAAGGCCGGTGAAGTTGTCGCCCGACACAGCCAGATTCTGGAAAAAGGCACGCCCAAAGCGGTGGTATTGCGCTTTGATCCGGCGGCCATCAACCCTAAACACCGCTATCTGGTCAGTGCCAAATTGCGGCAAAACGGCCGCACCATCATGAGCAGCGAAGCGCGTCCGGTGCTAACCCACGGCCATGGCCGCACGGCGACGTTGATTCTCAACTAAACCAGGGTATAGCCCTGTAGATCAGCCTATAAAACAGCTACAGAGCAATACCCTTTAAACTCAACGCGAAATATTTCCTAGCCAATCGCAACGGTGCGCGGGCAGCAGCGCCGTTGCGATGATCCTGGCCTTCACCTCGGCTGGCCTGCTCACGCCCTCCTCCGCGACGCGGAAAAATCCGCTCAGCACCGCCGCTTCAACATCCCCGTTTCGCAATATTGACTTGAATCATAAGCTCATGATTCGTGCGGGATAGTCCGAATGTCAGATTGCCGGGCGTCAGACTACGATTCACCTGTCCCATCAATGTAAGAGTGTCAGTCACTCCTGTGGAGAAATACTATGACCTTGAAAATGCGTCGCGTCGTCATCGCCAGTGCCATTGCACTGATCAGCGGCACCGCCAGTGCGGCCGGTACTTTGATTTATTGCTCGGAAGGCAGCCCGTCCGGTTTTGATCCGGCTCGCCATGTTACCGGCACCGATTTTGATGCCTCAGCCGAAACCATTTTCAATCGTCTGGTCGAGTTTTCTCCCGGCTCGACACAGATTCGCCCCGGTCTGGCCGAAAAATGGACCGTTAGCGCCGACAATCTGAGCTACACCTTCTCGCTGCGCAAAGGCGTGAAATTTCACACCACGCCGTATTTCAAGCCAACGCGCGACTTTAACGCCGATGACGTCGTGTTCTCGTTCAAGCGCTTTACCGACAAGAATTTCCCTTTTAATAAAGCCGCACCGACCGATTTCCCCTACGCGTCCGATATGGCGCTGGACACCAATCTGATCGGGATTGAAAAAGTAGACCCGTACACTGTGCGCCTGAAACTGAAAACAGTTGACGCTGCCTTCCTGCAAAATCTGGCGATGTCGTTTGCCTCGATTCATTCGGCCGAATACGCCGAAGGCCTGCTCAAAGCGGGCAAAGCGCAGCAGCTCAACACCCAGCCTATCGGCACTGGCCCCTTTGTTTTCAAGTCTTACCAGAAAGACGCCAATATCCGCTACGACGCGAACAAGGAATACTGGCGCAAGGGTGATGTGAAGCTCGATAAGCTGATTTTCGCCATCACCACCGATGCGTCGGTGCGCTATCAGAAGCTACAAAAAGGTGAATGCCATGTAATGGCCTACCCGAAACCGGCCGATCTGAAAGCCATGCAAACCAATCCCAAACTCGTTGTGCCGAGTCAGGCAGGCTTTAATACCGGCTGGCTAAGCTATAACGTGACGCGCAAACCATTCGACAAGCTGGAAGTTCGCCAGGCGCTCGATATGGCGATCAATAAAAAATCAATCATTGACGCCGTTTTCCAGGGCGCAGGCCAGGTTGCGACCAACCCGATGCCCCCCACCCAGTGGTCTTACAATAAAAACCTGAAAGATGCGTCACTCGATCTGGCCAAGGCCAAAGCGCTGCTGAAAAAAGCCGGCGTGGCCGAGGGCACCGAAGTAACTTTGTGGGCGATGCCGGTGCAACGCCCGTATAACCCGAACGCCAAGCTGATGGCCGAAATGATCCAGAACGACTGGTCAAAAATCGGCATCAAGGCCAAGATTGTCACTTACGAATGGGGCGAGTACATCAAGCGCGCCAAAGCGGGCGAAGCTGACACGCTGCTGATCGGCTGGACTGGCGACAATGGCGATCCTGATAACTGGCTGGGCGTGAATCTGGGCTGCGAAGCAGTTGGCGGCAATAACTACGCGCGCTGGTGCAATAAGGAATTTGACGATCTGATCACCACTGGCCGCGCCACCACCAATCAGGCCGAACGCGTGAAGCTGTATGAAAAAGCCCAGCTGATTTTCAAACGCGAGCTGCCATGGACCACACTGGCGCACTCGACGGTGTATCAGCCGATGCGCAAGGAAGTACAAGGCTTCAAGATCAGCCCGTTTGGTCTGAACTCCTTCTACGGTGTGAGCCTGAAATAAGGCCATTCGCGCCGGGGCCTGCTTGCGACCCTGGCGCGGCGGAGTGCCGCGTGGCGCTCCGCATACACCTGTTAGTATCAAGCTGTAAGCATTGTCAGATCAGGGCTATATTGATATACCCTGCAAGCCCGCCACCGGGCTGCGATTTTTCCAAACAAGTAGCCAGGCTGCTTTCTGCACACCAGAGCCCGCACTGACGCCCCGCGCATCCAGTGCGCCAACGCCGGCCGCTGCAGAAACGCCACTGCTTGCCAACCCGCTGCGAAATGCCGCGCATTTTGCTGGGAGAGTCAGCATGTTTAGTTTCATTTTACGCCGCATCGCGGTCGTCATTCCGACCTTTATCGGCGTGACCCTGCTCGCTTTTGCGCTCATCCACATGATTCCGGGCGATCCGATTCTGGTGATGATGGGCGAGCGCCAGATCGACCCCGAGTTTTATCGCGCCGCCATGCAGCGCCTCGGGCTGGACCAGCCGCTGTATGTGCAATACGGGCACTATGTGCTCAATGTGCTGCAGGGCAATTTCGGCCAGTCGATTGTGACGCAAGAGCCAGTGCTGAGCGAATTTCTAAAATTATTCCCGGCCACCGTCGAGCTATCCGTGTGCGCGATGATGTTTGCCTGTGCCATCGGCCTGCCCGCAGGCATGCTGGCGGCGACGCGCCGCGGCACAGTGATTGATCACGTGACGATGGGCGGTGCGCTCACCGGCTACTCGATGCCGATTTTCTGGTGGGGGCTGATCCTGATTATGCTGTTCTCGGTGCATCTGGGCTGGACGCCGGTTTCCGGCCGAATCGCGCTGGAATATGACATCAATCCGGTCACCGGTTTTATGCTAATCGACACCTGGCTCTCGGGTGAAGAAGGTGCTTTCAAATCGGCGCTGCACCATCTGGTGCTGCCCGCCGTGGTATTGGGAACGATTCCGATGGCCGTGATTGCCCGGATGACACGCTCGGCCATGCTGGAGGTGCTGCGCGAAGACTATATCCGCACTGCCCGCGCCAAAGGGCTGGGCCGCACGCGCATAGTGATCGTGCACGCCTTGCGCAATGCGCTGATGCCTGTGGTCACTGTGATCGGCCTGCAAGTGGGCACGCTGCTCGCTGGCGCGGTGCTCACCGAAACCATCTTCTCCTGGCCCGGCATTGGCAAATGGCTGATCGATTCGATTTCCCGCCGTGATTATCCCGTCGTACAGGGCGGCATTTTGCTGATCGCCACCCTGGTGATTTCCGTCAACCTGCTGGTGGACATCCTCTACGGAGTGATTAACCCACGCATCCGCCACGCGAGGTAAGTATGAGCACACCTATTCAAACAACACTGAACGATGCCGCTGGCGCACTGAGCTACCCTTCACCATTAAAGGAATTCTGGCAGTCGTTCAGCGCCAATCGTGGCGCGCTGATTGCGCTGATTTTCTTCGGCCTGCTGGTCATTGCCGCGCTGTTTGCGCCGTGGCTGGCGCCGCATTCACCCATCGAGCAATACCGCGATGCCTTGCTGACGCCACCCGTCTGGGTTAGCGGTGGCAGCTGGCTGCATATCATGGGCACCGACGAGCTGGGGCGGGATATTCTGTCGCGGCTGATGCACGGCGCACGCCTGAGCCTGATGATCGGCGTGGTCTCGGTGGCATTGTCGATGCTGCCCGGCATCGTGCTGGGTTTGCTGGCGGCGTTTTATCCGAAAATGCTCGGCAACGGCATTATGCGTCTGATGGACATTATGCTGGCGCTGCCCTCCTTGCTGCTCGCGGTCGCCGTCGTGGCCGTGCTGGGGCCGGGCCTGCTGAACACCATGCTGGCCATTGCGATTGTGTCTTTGCCATCTTACGTTCGTCTAGCGCGCGCATCGGCGATGACCGAGCTGAATAAAGATTATGTCGTCGCCAGCCGGCTGGCCGGTGCGGGCAAATTGCGTCTGATGTTTAACGCCGTACTGCCCAATTGCATGGCACCGCTGATCGTACAAGGCACGCTGGGCTTTTCATCAGCGATTCTCGACGCTGCGGCGCTGGGTTTCTTGGGGCTGGGCGCACAGCCGCCGCTGCCCGAGTGGGGCACCATGCTGGCGTCGGCGCGTGATTACATCGACAGCGCGTGGTGGGTAGTCACCATGCCCGGCGTGACGATTTTGCTGACCGTGGTGGCGCTCAATCTCTTGGGCGATGGTTTGCGCGATGCGCTAGACCCGAAACTGAAAAAATTAGCCTGAGGGTCCAAGCATGAGTTTATTAGACATTCGCAATCTCAATGTGAGCTTTGGCAACACAGCGCAGCCGTTTCACGCCGTTTCCGGCCTTGATCTGACGGTCAACCGTGGCGAAATCGTCGGCATCGTCGGCGAATCAGGTTCGGGCAAATCGGTGACGATGCTGGCGATGATGGGCCTGATCGATGCACCGGGCCGCGTCACCGCCGATGCCCTGCAGTTTAACGGCCAGGATTTGCTCGGCATGAAAGCGGCGCAAAAGCGTCGGATCATCGGCAAAGACATTGCGATGATTTTTCAGGATGCACTCACCAGCCTGAATCCGGCGTATACCGTGGGCTTTCAGCTGATGGAAACGCTCAAGCTGCATACCCCGCTACGCGGCGCAGCATTACGACGCCGGGCGCTGGAATTGCTCGAACAAGTGGAAATCCCTGATGCCAAATCACGGCTGGAAGCCTATCCACACCAACTCTCGGGCGGGATGAGCCAGCGCGTCATGATCGCGATGGCGATTGCCTGCGAGCCCAAACTCCTGATCGCGGACGAACCAACCACCGCGCTCGATGTGACGGTACAGGCGCAAATCATGGAGCTGCTGGTCAATCTGCAGAAACAGAATGAGATGGCGCTGATTCTGATTACGCACGATCTGGCCGTCGTCGCCGAAGTGGCGCAACGCATGGTGGTGATGTACGCCGGTGAAGTCGTTGAAAGCAGCGCCACCGATGCACTGTTTGCCACGCCGCGCCATCCGTATACCCAGGCGCTACTTTCGTCGATTCCGGAACACAGCAAGGGCGCGCGCCGCCTGTCAACGCTGGCCGGGGTCGTCCCTGGCCAATACGATAGGCCACAAGGCTGTTTACTCAGCCCGCGCTGCCCTTACGTCACCGACACCTGCCGCAGCACCAAGCCTGCTCTATTACCCCTAATGGGTACTAGCGTACGCTGCTTTACCCCATTGGACTCCAGCGGGATACCCACCCATGAATAATCAAAATACACCCAATAACATTCTGGAAGCCAAGGGGCTGTCGCGGCACTACACCGTCAGCCGTGGATTTATGCAAGGCCATGCTACGGTCAAAGCGCTGAACGATGTGTCGTTCCAGCTTGCCGCAGGCAAAACGCTGGCCGTCGTCGGCGAATCGGGCTGTGGCAAATCGACGCTGGCGCGTCAGCTCACATTGATCGAAGAGCCCAGCTCGGGCCATCTGGTGATTGACGGTGTAGATATCGCCAACGCCGATGCCGCAGCACTCAAAGCCTTGCGCCCCAAGGTGCAGATGGTTTTTCAAAATCCATTCGCCAGCCTGAATCCGCGCAAACAGATTGGCAGCATGCTGGCCGAGCCTTTGCTGCTCAATACCGATCTGAATGCGCAGCAACGTGAAGAGCGTGTTCGCGAGATGCTCAACATTGTCGGGCTGCGCCCCGAGCACTATCACCGCTACCCGCATATGTTTTCCGGCGGGCAGCGCCAGCGGATTGCGATTGCCCGCGCAATGATGCTCAAGCCCGCCGTGCTGGTGGCTGACGAGCCAACGTCGGCGCTGGATGTATCGATTCAGGCGCAGATTCTGAATCTGTTTATGGATCTGCAGGACGAGCTGGGCACGGCGTATGTGTTTGTCAGCCACAATCTGGCGGTGGTCGAACATATTGCCGACGATGTGATGGTGATGTATTTCGGCAGCACCGTTGAATACGGCGACAAGAAAACCATTTTCGAGCAGCCGCTGCACCCGTACACGCGCGCGCTGATGTCGGCCACTCCGGCAATCCGGCAGGAAGACCGCCGCGCCAAAATGAAGCTCACCGGCGAGCTGCCATCGCCACTGAATCCCCCCACTGGCTGTGCCTTTAGCACCCGCTGCCCCTACGCCGACTCGCGTTGCCGGGCCGAGGTGCCGCCACTACGCCCATTGGCCAATCGCATGATTGCCTGCCATCACATCGAGAGCATTGCGCTCTGATCCAGTACGGGACGGGAGGCGCCATCGCTTTCCCCGTCCCTGATCGCCCATCCGGCCATTTTTGCATCGCAACAAATTTTGTACTGGGCGCAGACATTAACTATGCTGGTGTATCGACTTTTCAGAATTGAAAATCATGTCCATTCTGCAATATGCCAATAAAACACCGGAACAGCTGCATGATGAGCGCTTGAGCATGTTGATCGACATTGCCAAGGAGCTTGAGAATGAAGTGATTTTCCCGACCTGTTTTGACGCCTCGGTGCAAATCAGCACGGTCATGAAGAGTAAAACCGCGTCGGTTCAACGCATTGTGCATGAGATCCAGAAAGACCCGCTGATCACGGCTAAATTGCTCAAGCTGGCCAATTCGGTCGTCTACAACCCGATGGGTAAAATGGTCCTGGATTTGGGTTCGGCCCTCGCCCGCCTTGGCATGGAAACCGCGCGTTCGACCGCGCTGGCTTGCGCGATGCAGCAACTGGTCAGATCGCGCGAATTAAGCGCCTTTGACAATACCGCCAACTGGTTCTGGATCCACAGCCTGAAAACGGCGATGATCGCCCGCGTGATTGCCCGACGCCTGACCCGTGTTAACCCCGAAATTGCCATGTTGGCCGGGCTGGTGCACGATCTGGGCGCATTTTTCATGCTTGACCGCGCCGGACGCTACCCCGAATTATCCGAGCGCCCGAAAACCGTCGAATATCTGGTTGCGCAATGGCATGAGAGTGTTGGCACCATCTTGCTCGACTCGCTAGGATTGCCTGAAGAAGTGGTTGCAGCAGTCAATGAAATCGACCAGCCACGCCCCTTTATTGATACGCCGCGCAATCTGGGTGAAGTGATCTACGTGGCCAATCTGTTTGCTGGTGGCTTTGCCGAAATGCAAAAACTGGATCTGCCCGATTTGCACGAGCCCAAAGAACTAAGCCACGCCAAGTACACCGATCTGTGCAGTGAAATGGATGAAGCCTGCCAGGAAATGATCAGCATGTTTTAAAGGGCAAAAACATAATGATCGATCAGCAAGGCCAGAAACAGATACGCCAGATACGAGATTGAACAACGGAACAAGCGACGGGCATCCTCATCAGCGTCGCTGCGATACACCCGCCACGCTCCCAGCAAAAACCAGCCATTCAAGCCCAGACTCGCCAGCAGATAAACCCCGCCCGAAAATCCGACGGCCACGGGCAATAGCGTCGTGGCAGCCAAAATCCAGCTATATAGCCAGATAGCCAGCCGGGTAAAAGCCCGGCCATGGGTCACGGGCAGCATGGGCAAGCCCGCCTTGCGATAATCCTCCATCCGGTACAGCGCCAGCGCCCAGAAATGCGGTGGCGTCCAGGCGTAGATGATCAAAAACAGCGACGCCGCGATGGCTGAAACTTCCCCGGTCATCGCCGCCCAGCCCAGAATAGGCGGCATGGCGCCAGCAGCGCCGCCGATCACGATATTCTGCGGGCTGGCTGGTTTTAACCAGCGGGTATAGACCACAGCATAAGCAATAAAGGTAGCTAGCGTTAAATACAGGGTAAGGGTATTTACAAACTGCCCGAGCAGAAATGCCCCGCTCACCGTGAGCAATAAAGCATACGCCGCTGCCCACTGCCAGTTGATCATCCCTTGCGGCAAAGGCCGTAAATGGGTGCGCAGCATCAGCGCATCTCGTTCAATTTCAAATAGGCAATTGGCACAGGCTGCGCCGCTGGCAATCAGAGCGATGCCAAGAATCGCGGCCAGCATCACCCCGGGACGAAACTGGTTGCTGCTGGCGAGCAACATGCCGATCCAGGCACAGAAAACGATCAGTGCGACAACACGCGGCTTACCCAGACGGAATAAGGCCAGCCCCAACTGCGGTGTATTTAGCTCTGAAACAGCCATTTTCGCCCCCCTGCTACAGATGAAGATGCAGATGCAAACCAGAAATTTAAACTCAGGCTACGCCGGATTCAGCAGCCAAGCGGCTCAGCGGCGCCACGACCACTGCGTGAAATTGGGGCCGGTACCGGGCAAAGCCAAACAGCAGTATCGCCAGTAACAAGGCTGCACCACTGTGATGCGCCAAAGCCAGCCAGAGCGGCAATCCCAGCAGGACATTGGCGATACCCAAGCCCACTTGCAGCAGCAAGGCAAGCAGAATCAGCAGGGCATAGCGCGCACTCAATGGCCATAAGCGGTAGCTAAGCAACAACAGCGTGAGCGAAACCAATAATGCCCCCAGCCGGTGCAACCAGTGGATCGCGGCCAGATGATGCATCATCAGCGGCTGGCCGTCGGCGCTGACACCCAGCGCACGATCTGGCCGCAAGGCTTCCAGCAAGCCCTCGCTCATCACCCAGCGCCCCTGACACTGTGGAAACCCATCACAAGCCAGCGCGGCATAATTGGTCGAGACCCAGCCCCCCAGCACAATCTGCAGGCCAACGAGCGCAATGGCCAGCAACCATAAAGGGCGCAGCGCTGCCGGCCACGGCCAGCCAGGCATGTCGCGAGCCGCCAGACACAATAAGTACATCAGAATCAGCATGCCGCCGATCAGGTGCGCGGTGACCACCACAGGCATCAGTTTCAGCGTGACTGTCCACATGCCAAAAGCGCCCTGCACCAGCACCAGCACCAGCGGCAGCAAAGCTGGCCAAACAGGCTGGCCATGCTGCCTGCGTTCACGCGCCAGCAGCAAGCTTAAGGCCAGCACCAGCAAACCCAACCCACCCGCAACATAGCGGTGAATCATTTCTTTCCAGCCCTTGCCAATATCAACCGGCATGCCAAAGCGGTTTTCGGCATGCAGCAGCTCGTGATGTTCATCCGGCACAGTCAGGTGCCCGTAACAGCCCGGCCAGTCGGGGCAACCCAGCCCGGCGTCTTCCAGCCGCACATAGGCTCCCAGCGTCATCAGCACGGCAGTCCAGGCGATACACAGCAACAAAAGGGAACGGCTGAATTTGCTCATTTAAAGCCCCGGATTGTTTTTCAGCACCCGACCAATTTCGCGCAGCGCAGCCTGTCGCCCACCCGCCTCGGCCAGCTGCGTCGGCGTATAGCGCAAGACCGCGTTGCCGTGCGGGTCAATCAGATAAATACCACTCTGCATTGACGACGGCAAAGACGGACAGGCGGCCACTTTGATCCGCTCTTGCACGCGCCCTTGCGCCTTTTGTAGCTGCCCTGCCCACTGCGCCAGCTCATGGCTTTGAGTTCCGCATCCATCCTGAGAGTAAGCCAGTAATTGCCACACCGGCGGCACCGCCGGTTCAAGCAAGGGCTGAGCCAGTAATTGGCCAAAACTGCTCCCGCCTTGTGGCCTGGCCCATTGCCACGCCAGTTGGGCCAGTAGAATGGGCAAAATACACATACCGAGTATCGACAGCAAAATCATTCTGTTTCTATGCTGCAACGTCATACCCCTATACCTCCTCGTTGATAACGCCGGAACAGGTGGCTACCAATTCCGGCCAGCAAAAACCAGCTGACCGCATAGGCTAAGTGCCGCTCAACGCCAAAGGGACGCTCGGCCGCCAGCGGGCTCAAGCCTGGTGCCGATTCGCGGGCGAGCACATAGGCTGCAGGAAAAGGCAGATAAGCCCAGGCGGCAAATCGCCCCGGATCTAGATTCTGAAAAACGCGCCCTTGCACAGGAGCAGCACCCAGCTCGATATAACGCGGCCAGGGCTGTACCACCACTGGCGGCATGCCTTTGGCCGCGGGCGGCTGTGCCTGTTCATTCGCTGGCCACCAGCCACGATTAACCATCAGGATCGTGCCATCTTTCAGTAAAAATGGCGTGATGATGTGATAGCCGACGCGGCCAGCCTGGGTGCGATGATCAAGCCAGATTTCATGCTGGCCAAGCCAGCGCCCCTGCAACTGAACATGCCGCCAGACTGGCGGCACGCCCTGCTCCCAGCTTAATTCGGGCAAAGCCTGTACCCGCGCAATCTCGTTGAGTAGCCTATGCTTGTCGTAAGCGCGCCATAGCTGCCAGACGCCCAGACACAGGGTCAGCACAATCATGGAAAGCAAAATGGCAGCTCCGCGTGAATGGCGGGAATGCCCGTCGTCTCGGTGCTGTCCGGCAGGCAGATGTGGAGAATCCGGTATGAGAATTGTGGTCATTGTGCTCCTCCTTGCCATCTTGCTTGCCCTCGGGCAGGCCTTGCTGCGTTTGATTCGCGGTGCGTCCGAGCCAATGTGGCAGATGCTGGCCTGGCGCGTAGGACTGTCGATAGCGCTGTTTGTCTTGCTACTGCTTAGTCGCTATTTCATCCATTAGCGTCATTCAATCGCTGCTGTACTTATTTATTTATAGAGAAATTTATAGCGAGCCCAGCGCAAGATTCAGGTGAAGCAGACACGTGTCATTGGGCGTGTGGGCGGGACCTGCTTTACAGGCAGTAGACCAGCACAAACAGCAGCAGCCACACCACATCGACAAAGTGCCAATACCACGCCGCAGCTTCAAAACCGAAATGCTGCATGGGCGTGAAATGCCCACGTTGCACGCGCAACCACATGGTGATCAAAATCAGCGTCCCCACCAGCACATGCATGCCATGAAAGCCGGTCAGCAGATAAAACGTCGCGCCATAAGCACCGGATGCCAGTGTCAGATTCAGCGCGGTCCAGGCGTGGTGATACTCATACGCCTGCAGCCCCAGAAACAGCACACCCAGTGCAATGGTCGCGGCCAAGCCCCGGCTTAATACTTGGCGTTTCTGCTGCAGCAAGCCCCAGTGCGCCCAGGTGAGTGTGGCTCCCGACGTTAGCAACAGCGCCGTGTTGATCGCTGGCAAGCCCAAAGGATGCATCGCGGCATAATCAGCCGCTTTCGGGCCGGTTTCCAGTGGCCAGCCTGCCTGAAAAGCAGGCCAGAGCAATCTTTGCGTATCACCAGCCAGCCCCAGCTCAGGCACTGAGATAAGGCGGGTATAAAACAGGGCGCCAAAAAACGCGGCAAAAAACATCACCTCGGAAAAGATGAACCAGCTCATCCCCCAGCGGAACGAGTAATCAACCTGCTGCCCATATTGTCCTGCTTCGGATTCGCGAACCACATCGCCAAACCAGCCAGTCAACATCCAGAATAGAATGGCAAACCCGGCCAGCAAGGCCCAGTTGCCCAGCACAACTTGGTTGATCGACAAGGCCGCCCCCAGCCCCAGCAGAAACAAAGCGGCCGAGCCGACAATCGGCCAGCGCGACGGTGGCGGCACATAATAGTGCGCGTCATGGACTCCGTTTTCGACATTCATACTCCACCCCCGAGTTCAGTCCAGACCTGCTCTGCTCACCAGATACTGCACAACGCCATACACCAGCAAAGCCAGCAGCAGCGCACACAACAACCCGGCCATAATCAACTGCACCGGTTTGAATTGCTGCCGGGCCTGCTCGCGGCTGCGCACCCCAAAAAATGCAGCCAGAACCGCGCGTATGCTATCCCACATCCCCTAGCCCGCCCCGGCGGCAGCACCGCGTTGCAGGCTATATGACAGGGTGGCAGCGCCCATTTCTAGCGGTAACTGCTCGGCGATCAGCAGCACCACCGTCACTTCGCGCGTTTCGCGTGCTTGCAAAGTCAGGGCGTCAAAGCAGAAACACTCCAGCTTTTGCAGCAAACCAGCAGCGCGGACCGGCGCAAAGCTGGGTACCGCCCGCACCGTGAGCGCTTGGTCACTATCATTGCGCAGCACAAAGCGGGATTTGAGCAAGCCACCCGCCTGCGCGGTCACCACGCCATCGAGTGCCTGCATCGCCACGGGCAGACCGGGTGCGACATTCACGTCAAACTCTACCCGGATCGATGTACCGGGCCGGGTGAGGCTGGCATCGGCGCGATCTATTCCTAGCCATTGGCAGAAGGCGGCATAAAACGGCGACAAGGCATAGCCAAAGCCGAACATCAGCAAGGCCAGCAGGCCGAGCTTGACGGCCAACACCTGATTTTTGCGTTGCGCAGTGCTTGAGGTCATGACATACCCACCCATGTAATGAGCTGCAGAGCAATATTCATCTAGCCTTTAGCTCAATACCCATAGCTGCCTGATAATAGCCAGGCAGAAAAACAGCAGCGCCAGAGCAGTGAGTTTAAGTGCTGTTTTGATGTTCGAATTCACGGTTTTTCCTCCACGGCCTGCGCGATCAGGCCGCGCCTGACTGTTTCAATATCCGGCGGACTTTCCCAAGTGTGGTGCGGCGCAGGCGAGGCGACTTCCCACTCCAGTGTATTGCCGCCTTCCCATGGAGACGCAGGCGCGGGCCCTACTCCACCACGAATGGTATGAATCACATTATAAAAAAACAGCAATTGACCCAGACCAAAGCAGAATGCTCCCACGCTGGCTACCGTATTGAAATCGGTAAATTGCAAGGCGTAATCCGGAATACGCCGTGGCATACCGGCCAGCCCCAGAAAGTGCATTGGAAAGAAGGTGACGTTAAACCAGACCATCGACCACCAGAAATGCAGCTTGCCGCGGCCTTCGTGATACATATAGCCCGTCCACTTCGGCAGCCAGTAATACACCGCGGCAAACAGGCTAAACAAAGCACCAGCGACCAGTACATAGTGAAAATGCGCGACCACATAATAGGTATCGTGCATTTGCGTATCGACCGGCGCGATTGACAATACCAGCCCGGAAAAACCGCCAACGGTAAACAGGCAGACAAAACCAATCGCAAACAGCATCGGCGTTTCAAAAGTCAGGCTACCCTGCCACATGGTGGCGATCCAGTTAAATACTTTGACTCCGGTTGGCACGGCAATCAGCATGGTCAGAAACATGAAAAACAGCTGCGCCGTAGCGGGCATGCCGACTGAAAACATGTGATGGCCCCAGACCATAAACGACAGAATGGCAATCGAGCAGGTGGCATACACCATCGAGACATAGCCAAATAGTGGCTTACGGGCAAAGGTGGGAATAATCTGGCTAACAATCCCGAACGCGGGCAAGGCCATGATGTAGACCTCGGGGTGGCCGAAAAACCAGAAAATATGCTGGAACAACACCGGATCACCACCACCAGCAGCACTAAAGAAATGGGTGCCGAAATGCCGGTCGGTCAGCAACATGGTCACCGCCCCGGCCAGCACGGGTGCCACAGCAATCAGTAGATACGCGGTCACCAGCGATGTCCAAGCAAACAAAGGCATTTTCAATAGTGTCATGCCCGGCGCACGCATATTCAGAATGGTGGTAATGATATTGATCGAGCCCATAATCGAGCTCAAACCCAGCAGGTGAATACTGAAAATCGCCAGATCCATCCCCATCCCAGCTTGCGCCGACAGCGGCGGATACAAAGTCCAGCCGCCAGCCGCTGCGCCACCGGGGACAAACAACGAAATCAGCAGCAGTGCAGCCGCAGGAGGCAGCAGCCAGAAGCTCCAGTTATTCATCCGCGCAAACGCCATATCCGGCGCGCCCAGCATCAGCGGCAACATCCAGTTGGCCAGGCCAGTGAACGCGGGCATGATCGCGCCAAACACCATGATAATGCCGTGCAAGGTGGTGAGCTGGTTGAAGAATTCGGGCTGCCAGAATTGCAATCCGGGCTGGAACAGCTCGGCTCGGATGCCCAGCGCCATCACTCCGCCGGTAATGAACATGGCAAAGGCAAACCACAAATAAAGCGTGCCAATGTCTTTATGGTTGGTGGCATATAGCCAGCGCACCCATCCAGCATGGTGTTCAGCGTGATGCCCCCCATGAGTATCTACCCCGTGAGTATCAACTGTATCTGCCGCCTTGATCACTGTGCTCATTGACTCGCTCCTCGGGCTGCCCGAACCTCGGCAGGCAATACAAAGCCGCTTTGATTGCCCCAGCTATTGCGCTCGTAACTAATCACAGCGGCAATCTCGACGTCGGACAAGCTAGCCCAGGCTGGCATCGCATTTTTGCCATTGAGCACCATCTGTACATGCCCGGCCTTATCACCTGTAACCAGCTTAGAACCCACCATGCTGGGGAAAGGCCCGCCGCCAGTACCGTCCACTTTATGGCACGCAGCACAATTGGCTTCGTACACCTGCTTGCCGCGCGCCAGCAGCTCGGGCTGAGTCCAGGTCTTGTTCGGGTCGTCCTTCATGGCCTTGGCGCGAGCTTGTTGCTCGGCCACCCACTGCTTGAAGTCGGTCTGGCTGACTACTTTCACCACAATCGGCATAAAGGCATGATCCTTGCCGCACAGCTCAACACATTGACCACGGAAAGTGCCGATTTTGTCGGCAGTAAACCAGGTATCACGGATAAAGCCGGGAATTGCATCCTGTTTGACGCCAAAAGCGGGAACGCCCCAGCTATGAATCACATCATTTGCAGTCGTCAAAATGCGGATTTTTTGCCCAACCGGCACCACCACTTCATGATCAACTTCCAGCAGATAATGCTCGCCCTTGGCCTGCCCTTCACCGTGATGATTATCAATCTGGGCACGTGGCGTAGCCAGCTTGCTCTTGAAGCCAAAACCGTAATCAAGATAATCGTAAGACCAGAACCACTGAAAACCTGTGGCCTTGATCGTCATGGCTGCACCCCGCGTGTCTCTCTGCGCCAGCACCACACTGGCGGCTGGCCAAGCCATGGCCAACAAGATAATGGCAGGAATCAGGGTCCACAGAATCTCGATGGTAACGTTTTCGTGGAATGGCTTGGCCACATGCCCCAGTGATTTGCGGTGTCGCAAAATCGCATAAAACATAAAGCCGAACACCAGCACAAAGATCGCCAGAATCACCACCATCAGATAGCTATGTAAGCCTTCGATATTCAGCGCCATCTGGCTCGCTGGCGGCGTGAATGTCCAGAATTCGCCTGCTGCCATTACAGGCACAGTGGCCACACTGGCGATGGCAATGCAGATGTTTCGGTGATGACGACAAGAAAGGTTCATCGCTGCAATCTCCGCCCCTGCTGACAACCAGCAGCGCTTTTCTATAAGCTAGCAAAGTTTCCAGCTCTGGCAAGTTATTGATTCTTAGCCAGTTTTTATTGCATCGCAACATAGCCGCCCGTCGGTTCGAACCAACATCCTGCTTCAATCCGGTCTAACAAGAATCATTACCGCCTTCTCAAAGCCTATCTCGGGAGCATGATCATGGACCTGCATTTAAGCGAACTGGATCAACACTTCACGCTGCCCAAAACCCGCAAAGTCACAGCCGATCGCCCGCTGGCTTGGCTGAAAATGGGGATGGCCGATTTGCTGCAACATCCCGGCCCGAGCTTGGCATATGGACTCATCATTACTACTGTGGGCTGGCTGATGCTGGGCATCGCCGATCCAAACGGCCATTTCTTTACCACACTGATCACCGGTTTTCTGCTGTTATCGCCCTTGGCTGCTGCTGGTATTTACGAGCTGACCAGCGAGCGGGAAGAAGGCCGGACGACCTCATTTATGCAATCGCTGCGTGACGTGACCCGCAATCTGAGCCAGATCGCATTTCTGGGTGTGATACTGGGCATGGTAGCGATTGCGTGGGAGCGTGTCTCGGCCATTCTGTTTGCATTGTTATACAACGGCCAGGTGCCCGTCGGAGCCTCAATCATTGAGGCACTAACTGGCGAGTACCTCAATTTCACACTGGTATGGGGGGCAGCAGGTTTCTTGCTGGCCTGCTTTGTTTTTGCACTGACTGCCGTATCGATCCCGATGTTGGCCGACAGAGAAGTAGATAGTGTTACAGCCATGATGACAAGCCTGCGTGCTGTAGCAGAAAACATCAGCACCATGGTGATTTGGGCCGCACTGATCGTTATCCTGACTGCAATTGGCTTTGCCACCTATCTGGTCGGCCTGATTGTGATCTTCCCACTACTTGGGCACGCCACGTGGTACGCCTACAAAGAGATGATTGAATAGTCGCAACCCCTGTTCAAGCCATCTCCAAAAGCCAGACAGTGCACAGCGTGCCTTGTCTGGCTTTTGTCTATACGGCACAGCCGCAGCATGGACTTTAGCTCAATAGCTACACTTGGGCAGGGGCTACAAACCGGCGTAATCGGCTGAATCTGTAAACCTTGATTGCTGTAATAATTAAACCAGACAAAATATCTGAGAAATTTTAATGACAGCCATTGAACATTTGCCGATGAAGCCCTTCCTTATTGCCAGTACCTTTTCTCTAATCTGTACCAACCCTAGTCTTGCCGCATCACTCGATCAGGTCAGCCCAGAAAGCCAAGGCCTTAGCTCAAGCAAATTGGCGAATATGATGAAGTATTTGCAAACGCCGGGCACCAATGTCGATAGCGTGATTATCGCGCGCAATGGCCAGATCGTGCTCGAGGCCTACGCCGCCCCCAATCGCAGTGATATCGTGCATCAGATCAATTCGGTAACCAAAAGCGTCGTTTCGGCCTTGCTCGGCATCGCGATTGGCGAGAGTAAATTGAAACTCAGCAACACCGTAGCCGACATCCTGCCGCAGTATGCTGAATTGCCAAACGCCAAAATCCTAACGGTTGAAAAATTGGCCAGCATGTCGACCGGCGTTGAATGGAAAAGTGAATATTTTGGTAGCGCCTTCAATGATTGGGGCAAAGTGCGCGAGGCCGACGATTGGATCAAAGCGTATTTAAGCTATCCGATTAACTCCGATAAAGTCGGTCAATTTACCTACAACAGCGCCGAGTCGGATTTGCTCGGCGCCTTGATTAGCGCGGCCACAGGTATGCCATTGGCCGATTACGCCGAAGCCAAACTATTTAAACCGCTGGCCATCAAAAATACCCGCTGGGTACAAAACAAGCATGGTCAATATGGTGGCGGTCGCGGCCTGTATATTTTGCCGCGCGATATGCTCAAATTTGGCGAGCTCTACCGCCAGCAAGGAAAGTGGCAAGGCCAGCAAATCATTCCTCAACAATGGATTACCTACAGTACGCAACAGCGAGTAGCCACGGTGGGTAAATTTTCTAACATCCCTGCCTACGGCGCACAGTGGTGGGTCGGCAAGGGCTGGTACGCAGCAATGGGTGGGGTGGCCAAACGATTGCGGTTTTACCCAAAGAAAATATCACGATGGTGATGACGGCCAAAAGCCCGCTCAAAGAAATGGACGTGATTGGGCTTGATCAAGTCGGTCAGCGCTTTTTACAAAGTGATACATCGGCCGCCAGCGATCCAGCCGCTACGCAACAATTAGCAGAGCAGATCAGCCAGTTTGAACAAGGCGCTGCGGCAAGCACTTTGCGCTCACCGCTGGAAAAGAAACTGCACCATAAAGCAATTCGTTTTAATGATTTTTGGCTATCTAAAATCAAGTTCACGCTAGCAAAAGATCAAGCGACACTTGAATATCACCTAAAAGACATGCCACACATTATCGAAAAAATCCCTACTGGCTTTGCAGGTGAATGGAAATACTCAACGTATCAATATCCGGTCAACAACGAAGCAGTAAAGTCTGCACCGAACAGCCAATACGCAGCGCGGATGCAATGGCAGGATAAAACAACGCTGTTGATCGAAAGCTTCCCGCCCGAAGAATACGAACGCTACAGCCTAAAGCTCAAATTCAAAGGCAAAAAAATCTACGTTGAAGACAGCCCGTGGGGCAATGTGGCCGAAGGGATACTGGAATAGGTATACCTTCGAAAGCCATATTGAGCATAGCCAAAAGATAAATACCCCTGCCGCTAAATCGTTGCAGGGGTATTTTTTGCTATTTCCAGATACTTATTTCACGCCCACCATCGCCGTGGTGTTATTGCCCAAACTTGTCGTTGGCAATTGGCCATTCCATTTCTCAATCCACAGCGTTTGGTTTTTCACTTGCGCCGCTTCGGCGCCGTATTTCTTGATCGCTTCACCGACCACTTCCAGCGCTTTAGCGTCCCCCTCGGCTTCGGCAATTTTCGCCTCGGCCTTACCTTTGGCTACCGCAACCGCATTGGCGGCATCGGCTTGGTTTTTGCGCAGCAAAGCTTCTGATTGCAGCGCCTCTTGCGTGGCTTGAATCTTGGCATTGATCGCGTTTTGAATATTGGGCGGTAAGCGCATTTCGTTCACAAAACCAAATTGCTCAACCACGATGCCGTATTGATTCATTTCCTGATTAATTTTGGCCCGTACTTGCTCAGCGAGACGGATTTTGCCACCAGCCAGCAGGCCTTCGGCATCGTAGGCTGTACCATAATTATTCAGCGCATTGCGGATAGCATTGCGGATAATCTGGCTGGTGATTTCTTCATAACCGCGTTTATATTTCTGGTACAGCACAGGCGCTTTACTTGAATCAATGCTGTAAGAAATACTGATATCCGCATTAATCACCACACCGGAGGCGACCTGAAAATTCATCGATTCATCGCCACCCGCGCTCTCGCCCCGTTGCTGCGTCCAGGTATAGGTCTGCGTAAAGGTCGGAAATTCGACCACGCTGGTGCCAACCCCGATGATGTGCCAGCCACTCGATAAAGGCACAGGCTCGACACGGCCGTCAATCCTGTTAAATTCAACGCCCACGTGATTGGCGGCCACCGATGCAACAAAAAAATGCACCAGAATACCGGTTGCAATCACCAGCAACCCCCAACACCACCCTGATATCTCTCAGAAAAACCATGTTTACCCTCTTCGTCTGTTTGTTATGTGCGCTGCACGGTTTTCGTCAAAATTGTCGATCAAGGCCGCAGCAGCACTTACAAGATTAAATAAGATAAAGACAGATTAATATTCGGTTTAATCGAAGATATCGTCAGGTTTTTCAGTAAAATTGTTGGGGAAACGATCTGCCTCTGGCAGTATCAACTCATGCAAGATCAATCCCTTATTGCACTTATTTGTTTAACCTACCCTCGCATATACTCATGGGAACACATCACCACCCCCGAAACCAAGCTGCTTATCCTTCACTTAGAAACTGTTAATCAGCGTAAAAGAAACAACATTGGATTGTCCATTCTTGTCTGTTGCCGAAAAACTAAGCGGGAAATCCAGACCGGAAGTGTCACTCACAAGGCCAGAAATGACACCGGTAGATGAATTGAAATTCAGGCCAGCGGGCAGAGAGCCGCTCAAGCTGTAATTCAAGATCGGATCACCATCGGTTGGCGTTACAAAATTGGACAAATTGAGCGAGAAGGTGCCAAAGTTATAAAATTGATCCGAGATAGAACCAACAACCGGAGGAGTGCCGGGCGCAGGAATAATGGTTAGTACAAAATTATCACTATTCGAAGCACCATCTTTGTCAGCGGCACTAAAACTGAGTGTTACCGTCCCAGCCGCTATTGGCGTGCCACTCAATATCCCCGTGCCGCTATTGAAAACCAAGCCAGATGGCAAAGCACCAGTTAGGATATAGCTAGTAATTCCGTCACCATTTGTAGCGGCGACAAAACCGCCGAGATTCAGCGAAAATGCGGAACCAACCTGTCCGGTCTGGTCAGGAATATTGGCCACCACGGGCGGTACGGGAGCAGGTGCGATTGTCAGTACAAAACGATCACTATTTGAAACACCATCTTTATCTGCAGCGCTAAAATCAAGTGTTACTGTCCCTGCTGCGATCGGCGTGCCACTCAATATACCCGTGTTGCTATTGAAAACTAGGCCGGATGGCAAAGCACCACTGAGCATATAGCTCGTAATTGCATCGCCATTCGTACTGCTAACAAAACTACCCAGATTCAAGGAAAACGCGGAACCCGCTTGCGCTATCTGATCAGGAATACTGGCCACCACGGGCGGTACGGGAGCGGGGTCGATTGTCAGTACAAAACTATCACTATTTGACACACCATCCTTATCCATTGCACTCAGGCTAAGCGTGGCAAAGCCAACAGCAGTCGGCGTGCCACTTAGCACCCCGCTAGTACTATCGAAAACCAGACCGGATGGCAGTGCTCCACTTAGCATGTAGCCGGTAATTGCATCGCCATTACTTGCAGTGACAAAGTTGCTCAGAGTCAGCGATATTGCGCTGCCAACCTGGCCATTCTGATCCGGCACATTGCCAACAACAGGCGGCGTCGCGGCCTGTGTTTGTGCTGTAGTCAATGGAGAGGTAATCTGGCTATAGACCCCAGTTGATTTATTCAACGCTTCGGCGCGGGTCTGAGCCTGATAGACTGTATTAGCGTTCAATCCACTAAAACTGCCACTGCTATTGCGGCCAATCAGCTCGCCTCTAGCTGAATACAGCAGGTATTCAATATTACGCAAACCATCCGGATCAGTCAGGCGATTACTGATACTTAAACTGGCCGTCCCCGTGATACTCACTAATGGTGCCTGCAGCATTGAGGGTGAATCCGGCAGATTGGGTTTGGTCGTTACGCTGCGGATGATCAGCTGCTCTCCAGAGCTGGTCAAAGTCACCGTACACTGCTCAAAACTGGCGATGAATGTAGCAGGAGCAGCCCCTCCCTGCAGATAAGGACGCAAACCACGTGTATCGAAGCGGATCACTTGTGGCGTACTGGACGGATTAGTACTAAGCAGACTCAGAGGCAAACTAGCCTCACTGCCTCCCATGATACGAGTAAATCGCAGCGGACTACCACAGACCAGATTACTGTTTGTCGTAACCACAATATCACCGGTTTGCCGGTCAAATGAACTATTGTCATCTAGGCCGGATTTGCTGATTTCTGTCAGCAGTATTGGGCTGGCCGTGTTATCTACCTGCACCGGCGTAGTGCTATGGGTTGCATACACCGGGATCTGGCGTGTTTGATCCATCAATTCGCGCGGAGTAAAGGTATCTGGAGTATCGGTTTCAAACGTAGTTATCGCGGGCGAGGCGCCAAAACGGTATTGCACACCGACCCCGCATGCAAGCTGATTATCGCGACTTGCGCGATAACGGCTGCCATTACATTGAACAAATGCCGAAACCTGACGAACTATAGGGTAATAGAAGCGAATGTTCGCGCCATAAGTGTCACGACTAATATTGCCATTCACATTGAGCATACTACCGCCACCAGGCAGCCAATCCACGGCCAGACTACTCGTCATGCCGGTATTTACTTGGGTGCCACTACTTAAAATACGCTCAACCCGCTGAACCCCCAGACTCAGGCTAGTACGCAAAGTCGGATTAACTACACCGCTAAGCATAAGGCCGCCAGACCAGTCCCGATTACCCGACAAACGCCGTGGTTGCAGATATTGCCGATAAACATCATCCGTTTCTATGGTTTGTAACACGCTCCCTAAGTCTTTAGCCGGAGCCTTGCTATAGCTACCGTAGGCACCCGTTTTAAAGCCAAACAGCTTGCCACTAATATCAATGCCGAAAGTCGATTCGCGAGTCCACGCTTTGGTCAAAGAAGAACCAAAATCATACTCCTGACGCGAATATAGACCACGACCGGTTAAAACAATCAAACCTTGCTGGCCAAATAATGGCAGCCCCGCCCGCATCAGCAATTCACGATAATTCTGCCCCAGCTGCAGACGGGAATAGACAGGATACTGCTCCCCCAAGAGTCCGGTTAATTCTCCGGTTGCAACAAAACCGAATGGATCGGACTGGTTGGCAGAGAACTCGGCCTCAAAATTGCGTTCGGCAGGTGGTTCCGGCTCGACGGTGTCAGCCGCCTTCAGTACTACTGGGAAAAAGCCTGCGCATAGCAGAGCATACGACAGAGGAAATGCAAGGAATGATGTATTCATTGGGGTGCTCCACTGAAAAGCAGGCCGGTCAGAGACACAGTGCCATTGCGACGCAACGGCGGGCAGTCTCAATCATAGGCAAGAAACCGGGCTTTCATGGGCAAGTTACTAGAAAATTTTCTCCCTATTTAAATTCCATTTTTTCGGCACCCCACGCAAAATCAGCCGTCGGGCCAATACAGCAGTACAGCCCGCGTTTTGTCGGTCTGAAGATATATTTTCAAAGCAACCCAAATTACATATCAAACGACTTTGATCGTCTCCCCCAGCGCACTCACTACCATTCCGGCGCGGATTTTGGCGGTTTTGCGGGTTTCAATCTGGCCATCAACTTGCACATCGCCGGCGGCGATCATCATTTTGGCAATGCCACCGGATGGGGCAATTGATACGGCTTTCAGTAAATCACACAGGGCGATATATTCGTTGCAGAGTTCAAAAACATGCTGAGTCATACTGCTTCCTTAGGGGGTATATTTATGTAGATCAATCATTAAATGAGCTGCGGGCATATACCACAAACCATCTCTGACAGCATTATGCCGCCATAAACCCCAAGCCTTGCTTGGCGATCAGTTGCGCCGTTTCATACAGCGGTAAACCCATCACGCCGGTGTAGCTGCCATCCAGATGCGCGACAAACAAACCACCGACGCCTTGGATGCCATAGGCGCCCGCCTTGTCCATCGGTTCGCCGCTGGCGACATAGGCCGCGATTTGCGCCTCGCTCAGCGTGGCAAACGTCACCCGGCTCGCGTTCAGCACCGTTTCAACGCCGGCTTCGGTGCGCAGCGCCAAGCTGGTGAGCACTTCATGCGTGGTGCCCGATAGTTTAGCCAGCATTACACTTGCATCAGCCGCATCAAGCGGTTTGCCCAAGATTTCATCACCCAAGACCACCGAGGTATCAGACGCCAGCACCGGTTTGAGCGCCAAGCCCATCTCCAGTAAATGCCGCCAGCCCGATTCGGCTTTTTCCACCGCCATGCGGATCACATAATCGCGTGGGTTTTCATTGGGCTGCGGGGTTTCATCAATCGGCGCGGCGATGCGCTCGAAAATCACGCCGGTTTGCGCGAGGAGTTCTTTGCGGCGTGGGCTGCCGGAAGCCAGATAAAGTTGAGTCATTATTCGCGATGGTAAGGATGATTATTCAGGATTGATACCGCACGATACAACTGCTCGGCCAGCATCACGCGCACCATGCCGTGTGGTAGCGTCATCGCCGAGAGTTGCAATAATTGGTCGGCGCGTTGCTTGATTTTCGGGTCAAGTCCGTCGGTACCGCCGATGATAAACACCGTTTCGCGGCCATCGATTTGCCATTGCTTCATGTTTTCAGCCAGCTTCATCGTCGTCCAGTTCGCGCCGCGCTCGTCCATCGCCAGCACGCGGGCGTCGTGCGGAATTGCCGCCAGAATCCGCTCGGCTTCCTCGGCCATCACCTGCTGTGGCGTGCGCGCGCTGATGCGTTTATCGGGCTTGAGCTCGGTCAGCGTCAGCGCAAAATCACGCGGCATGCGCTTGGCAAATTCGTTGTAGCCTTCGCTAATCCAGTCAGGCATTTTATGGCCGACGGCGATGATATTCAGTTTCATAACACGATGTCGAAATACAGTAGTGCCGATGGTAACAGATAGCACCGACTGAAATAAAAACGGCTCACCGCCGGGGTGAGCCACTAAGGGGTATTTGCTTGCAGGCCAATTGCATATTGGCCTGCATGGCAATACCTGTTGCTGCGTGATTACTCGGTACGCCCGCTGGTGACTCGTTCGCGGCTGATTTTCCATTTGCCGCCTTCTTGCACCAGCTCCAGCGTTTTCTGCACGGTGTCGCTGTAGTCTTTCGAGCTGTAGTGCTGCGTGAGGGTCACTTCGCCACGGTCTTTGCCGCTCATCTTGCAGGTCTGATTGTCCAGCTTGAGCGTGATGCTGCCTTCCTTGCCAACGCGAGCGCGGCGTTTGGTTTCCCAGTCGGCGCGGGTGCGCCCGCCACTGGCTTCAAAGCTGGCGGCGTAGAGGCTCAGGTAGGTGTCAAGCTGTTTGCCTGACCAGGCGGCGGACCAGTTGCCGACCAGATCGCTGATGGCTTTGTCGCAGTTGCTGCCCGGCGCGGCAGGGGCTGGCTGCGGTGTGGGGGTCACTTCGGCAACGACAGCGGTGCGCGGAGGGCGGGCGGCCATGGCGGCGTCGCGATCGAGCTTGACGCTGTCGATCATGCCGCCTGCGCAGGCCACTTTTTCGTCGTCGCTGACATTGTCACCCAGATTGTCGTCCGGGCCGCTGCTTTCCAATGGGGCCAGTTGCAAGGTGGCGAGCAGCTGGTGTGTTTGCGCCAGCACGCGGGCGTGCGAGAGCTGGTAGTCGTAGTCGGCTTTGACCAGCGCGATTTTGGCTTCGAACAATTCGTTTTCAGTATCGAGTACGTCCAGCAATGAGCGCTGGCCGATGTCGAACTGGCGGCGGAAGGCGTCGCGCGATTTTTCGGTGGCGAGCACATGCTGGTCGAGGTAGCTGAGCTGCTCTTTCAGGCGGAAGGTGTCGTTCCAGGCGATCTGCGTGGTCTGGCGAATGTCGCGGCAGGTTTTGTCGCGCATTTCGTAAGCGATATTCAGTTGTTCGGCGTACTGGCTGGCGCGGGCTTTGCTGGCACCGCCACGGAATAGGTTGTAGTTCATCACCAGCTGAACGACGCCGTCTTTGTAGCTGCCATCGACATTGTCACGATTCCAGTCCAGGCCCTGGCTGGCGCGCAGCTCGAAGGTGGGGTAGTTGTCGCTTTGCTTGTTTTCGGCGTCGGCGCGGGCGGCGCGGATATTGTAAACGGCGGCTTTAAATTGCGGATTGTGCACCAGCTGCGCACGCAAGGCAGCGGCGTCTGCAGGCAGCGCAGCAGCCAGGCTGCCGGGCTTGCTCATGTCGGCGGCGGGCAGCGAGCCAGTCAGGCGCTCGTAGCGGGCAGAGACATCGTGCAGGTTGGAGGCTTGCGTGAGCCAGTTCGATTCGGCCAGCGCCAAACGGCCAGTGGCGGTTTCCAGATCAACGCGGCGGCCCACGCCAGCGCTCACGCGCTCGGTAATCTGATCGTAGGTTTCTTTGTGAATGGCGTAGTTGTCTTTGGCCAGCTCAACCAGCTCGCGGTAGCGCAGCACATCAAGGTAGGCGTTAACGGTTTCCAGCGCGGCCATATCGCTGGCGGCGAGCAATTCGTAATAGCGGGTCAGTTTGCCATAGCCCAGACGGCGCACCTCGCTTTGGGTGGCAAAGCCGTCAAACAGCATCTGGCGCAATTCAAGATTAACGCCGCTATGGCCAAAAGCGCCGCCTTTATTGCCAGTCGGGCGCTGCTGTTTTTCCATGCCGGTGTAGGCATTCAGATCAACGCGCGGGTAGTAATTGGCCTTGGCAACGTCCTGCTCATCGCTGGAAGCTTTGTAGCCCAGCCATTTGGCGCGCACTTCGGGGTTTTTAAGGACGGTTTGTTCGACCGCGTCTTTCAGGCTACCGGCTGCCAGGCTACTGCCTGCACTCGCGAGCAACATCATCACTACTACAGGCTTTAATCTCATCCCTCTACCCTATTATGTTAAATGCCGACCGTGCTATTTTATGTAAAAATTACTTTTGCAAGTAACCCTATTTTAATTAGGTGTAATTTATGTGCCAGATGAATCCGCTTTATGCCAAGATATGGATCAAGGCGGCTGATTCACCCTTTCAGTAACTGCGCAAATCCATTCACGCCGCGCTGCAATGCCCACATTGGCCCAACCATTGACGCTCCGAGCTTGTATGCATATTTCATATCAACGACTGCTGAGTCAATTGCTAATGATGGCAATGCTCCTGCTCGTCGTTGCTGTGCTACCCGCCTGGTCCAAATGGGATTTTGACAAACTGGCCCGCAATGCCCAGCTCAAATACGGCGGTGCAGCCAGCAAAATGCTCGGCGAAATTCAAACCCTGTTTGGCAATATCAAGGCGCAATCCGAAACCGACAAACTCAAACGCGTTAACGAATACTTCAATCGCAGAATCAGTTTCAACGACGATAGCCAGATCTGGAACGCCCCGGATTATTGGGCAACGCCCTTGGAAACCATAGGCAAAGCCGCTGGCGATTGCGAGGATTTTGCCATTATTAAGTATTTTTCGCTGAAAGAATTGGGTATTGCGCCGGAAAAACTCCGCCTCAGTTATGTCAAAGCTAAAATTGGCGGCAGTAACAGCACCGTGAGCCAGGCGCATATGGTACTAACCTATTACGCCAGCCCCGATGCCGAGCCGCTGGTTCTGGATAATCTGATTACCGATATCCGCCCGGCCAGCCGTCGCCCAGATCTGACCCCGGTATTTAGCTTTAACCATGAAGGCATCTACGCCGGTAGCGGCACGCAGCCTTCGGGTTCGATTGATCGTTTATCGCGCTGGAAAGATGTGCTGCTGCGCATGCAAAGCGAAGGAATTGATTTTTAAGGAACGCACTATGTCTTTATTTCGCCAGGTCTGGCTGATGATTATTGCTTCGGCCTTGGTCGCATTTATTGTGGCCTTGCTGATCAGTACATTCAGTGCGCGCGATTATTTGCAAACCCAGCTTTATACGCAAAGCAGCGACACCGCCTCGGCGCTGGCGCTGTCGATTTCGCAGCAGGCCAATGATCCGGCCATGGTTGAATTAATGACCAATGCCTTGTTTGATTCGGGGCATTTTGCCTGGATACGGATTAGCGATCCGCACGGCAAAACCATTTACGAGCAATACAATCGCGAATTGCCCACCAAGGTGCCCGCCTGGTTCGTCCAGCGTTTTCCGATTACCGTGCAGCCGGGCGAGGCACTGATCAGCAATGGCTGGAAACAGGCCGGTAAAGTCCAGATCAGCGCACACTCGCGCTTTGCCTATGAATCGCTATGGGCCAATGGCAAAAAGCTGTTTTTCTGGATGCTCTTCGGGGGTATCTTCACCGGGCTATTGATGAATATACTGCTTAACCGTATACGTCGGCCTATTTTGCAAATGATGGCGCAAGCAGCGGCGATCAGCGAGCGCAAATTCATCCATGTGCCGCCGCCGCCGTATATCGAGCTGCGCCCGATGGCCAATGCCATGAATAGCATGGTGGCCCGGGTCAAATCCATGTTTGACGAACAATCGGCGCACATCGAGCAGCTGAAATACGATGCCAACCGCGACTCAGTAACCGGGCTGGCCAACCGCAGCTTCTTTATGGCGCGCCTGGCCAATCTGCTCTCTGCCGAGGAAAGCCTGCCTGATGGCACTTTATTCATGCTGCGGCTCAATAATCTGGCCGGGCTAAACCGGAATCTGGGCCGTGAAGCCACCGACCGCTTGCTGATGGATCTGGCCACGCGGCTGGCTCATTACGCCGACAGCCAGGACGACTGGCAAGCGGCTCGCCTCAATGGCGCCGATTTTGTGCTGGCAACGCCAGGGCTGGAAGACAGCCCGGCTTTTGCCACCCAGCTACTCGCCGAAATCGGCAGCCTGTCGCCGCAGGTGAGCAATTTGCTGCATATTGGCTACGCCGAATACGAGCTGGGCGATACGATTAGCAGCCTGCTCAGCCGTACCGATGCCGCGCTGGCGCGTGCTGAAGCGCACCCGCACAATGCCGTATGCGCAGCCGAATTCATTCACCACAAAACCAACCGCTCCAATACCTACTGGCGCGAACGCCTGCAGGCGGCCATTGAGCAGAACCAACTGATTGCCACCAGCTTTGCCGTGCTCGATTTTTCCGGCCAGCTGCTGCACCACGAACTGATGCTGCGCCTGCCCGACCCTGAAAGCGGTGAGCTGCATTCGGTACCGGGCTGTTCATGCCGTTTGCCAGCCGCTTCAAGCTTTTGCCTGATCTGGATCTGGCCGCCATCCGGCTGGCACTGCAACAGCTGGCACAACACCAGCACGATCTGGCAGTCAATATTGCCCCGGCCTCGATCAGCAACCCCGGCTTCCGTCGCGAGCTGACCTTGCTGCTGTCCCAGCAAGAGAGCGCCAGCCTGCAACGCCTGTGGCTGGAAGTGAACGAGCATGCGCTGATCGACGATGTGGAATCGCTGGCCACCTTTGCCGCCGAAATGCATCGCCACGGCATCAAAGTGGGGATCGAGCACTTCTACCGCCAGATTGGCAGCATGTCCAAACTGTACGATTTGCCGCTCGACTATTTGAAAATCGATAGTACCTTTGTGCATGAAATCAACCAGCACAGCGGCAACCAGCAGCTGGTCAAAGCGGTGGTCGGCATTGCCCGCAATCTGGATCTGATGCTGATCGCCGAAATGGTACGCACCGACGCCGAATGGCAACAGCTGGAGCAACTGGGGCTTACCGGCGCAACGGGGCCGATCACCGACAGCAAGGCCAATTAAGGGGTATATCCATACAGAGCCTTACTGAATTGACCTAGAGACAAATACCCATGCAATAAAAAACCCCTGATACCAATCAGGGGTTTTTTGTTGGAGCCAAGGCCGCCGATTAATCGGTGAGCAGATTCTTGTTGTTCAGCAAGGTCTGGATCACCGTCTGATCATTGGAGCCGGTCGCACCCAGATCAATGTTTTTGAGGATGATGGTCTGATCTTCCTGCGCGGTGTAATCCGCAGCGCTGCCGGTAAACTTGCCCGCACTGCTGATATGCACCACCGTATCGCTGCCTGATTTTTCAAAATGCAGGTATTGAGTCAGGTTGCCGCTATTTTCGCCTTGCAGCAAATCACGCAGATCAAGCGCATCACCGGTATTGGCCGTTTTGTCAAAGTCCACAATCAGATCAGTCGCTTTGCTCGCAATATTGATATTGTTGCCAATACCATACGCATTGCCAGCACCGGCAGCAGTTGCACCCGGCGTTGCCGCCTGATCACCCAGAGTCCATTTGAAGACATCGGCACCCGCATCACCGCGCAGCAAGTCATTGCCCGCACCGCCTACCAGCAAATCGTTACCGGCACCACCGCGCAAGATGTCCAGACCAGCACCGCCAAACAATTTGTCATTGCCTGCGCCGCCGTACAAGGCATCCGAGCCATTTTCACCAAACACCGTGTCATCGCCCGCACCCGCATTGACCAGATCGGTCACCGGCTGCATCTGATTCACAATCGACTGTACCATCTTGTCGTTGTTCGCCACCGTGGACAAAGTACCGTCGGCATTCATCAGGAAGTCTTTGCGCGCCCCCGTCAGGAAGTCCGCGGTTGTTCCTTCCAGCACCGAATTATTGGCACTCTGCGTTTCGCCCATATAGATCAGGTCATTGCCCGCACCCGCCTCAACGTGGTCATTACTGCCACCAGTGAGGATAACTTGCGCATTGCCTGTTGCAGTTGATGAATACTGAGCCCCCGCCTGCGGTACGTTATTGGCATTGAAGTAGGCCGAAGTTGCCACATCAATGATGTTACCCGCACCCGATTCAGGTCCGCGAACAAAGTATGAACCTACACCGCCATCACCCGAGCCATCGAGTACGGCATCCGGTGGTACAACACGGACAAAGACAATAGCCTTATCAGTGCCACCGTAACCATCAGACACGGTGTATTCGATCTGCGCTTCACCCAGCCAGCCATTGGCAGGCGTAAAGGTCAGCGTACCATCGGCGTTTTTCGTGACCGTGCCATTGCCGGAAATCACGGTTGGCGTGCCCAGAATGCTCAGCGTATCGCCTTGCGCGTCCTTATCATTGGCCAACACATTCACCGTCACGGCCTGATTCTGCTTGGTGAAGCTGTAATCATCAGCCGCAACTGGCGCAGTGTTATAACGCGGCGGGATCACATTCAGCGTCAACACGCTGTTTGACGTGTCCTTGTCACCATCATTATCAATCAGCGTGTAGCCGATTTTTTCCTGCGCGGTCGCTGTCAGGCTGGTCGGTGGCGTGTAGGTGTACTTGCCGTCGTCCATATCGACCGCAAACAAACCACCCAGCGCCGTAGTAATTTTCAGAATGTGGGTGCTGGCATCAAAGGTGTATTTTGTTCCCGGCGCAGAAGTCAGAATCGAGTTGCTGGCGGTATCAAACGTGAATTTGAAACCATCAACCGAAACGTCATTAATATGCCCGCCATCCGCACCAAACAAGCTGGAGGCGTTACCATTCACCGCAATCTGGCCTGCAGATGGCGTCAGCACGGTATCACGCAGGATCGGTGGCAGTTGCGCCAAGTCGGTGACAATAATCGAATTGGCTTCGCTGCCTGTACCCGCGCCGTTATAAGCAACTGGGTCCAGATTCGTGCTATTGACGCCTGTTCCCAGACCAATAGCCAGCGAATTAATGTCCTTGGCATTAAGGAAATTAGTCCAATCCGTGATTTCGGAACCCACGATCCCATTCGAGCCATTGCCATCGTTTGGCGCGCCATCCGAGAAGAAATACGCCACATTTTGCGCACCAGTCAGCTTGCCAGCAGCGTCATAGTTCGATGTGACTTGCGACAATGCGGCATCGTAGTCTGTCGCAGCCGTATTGGAAGGCGCAGGCAAGGCATTCAGAATGGCTTTAGCTTCCGAAGCCGTCATCCAGACCTGACCATTACTCAGGCGTGTTTGACCACTAGCATCAAAGGTTACCAGCATGATTTTGACGTCACCCACATTGTCATAATCATTAATCAGCTGGGTAATTGCTTCTTTAGCCACTTGCAGGCGTGTTTTGCCGGCAATGCCACTGGCACTGTTCATGCTGCCCGACATATCCAGCGTCAGCACCAGATTGGTATTGATGTATGGCATCTGCACATCAACGGTCTGGCTGGCTCCGATCGGCGCATCGTCTTCGACATTAACAGTCAAAGTACCGTTGCCAACGTTGACGCCATCAGATGCTTTCACACCGACGTTGAAGGATTTCACGTCTTCAGCGCTGGTATTCGGGTGATCGATCGGGCCTGACAGGGTTACATTGTACTGACCTGCATTATTGATCGTGATGGTTGCTACCACCGTACCACCCACAGAACCCACCAGCGTCTGCGTACCATCACCCGACCAGGTGATTGGCTGGCCATTCGACGTTAACGCTTCGCCTGGCTGCTGCAGGGTCACGGTGACCGGGTTACCATCGGCATCCGCTACCGCAATCGTGCCAGAGCGAGACACCAGATCCGTCGTATCCGAAGTACCAGCAGTGTCTTTCAAACCATTGCTCAAACCTTCTTCGGATACGGTTGCCGAACCATTACCCACCGTTGGCGCGTTGAGATTCACCGAGAAACCTTCGGTATCGGTCGCACTGCCGCTGTTACCAGCTGCATCAGTGGTCGTCACTGAGGCATCAATCGTGCGATCTGCATCAGCGGCCAGGTCGGCGCCCGGAACGTTGATGCTGAACACATTGCCTGCCGTCACCAGACCGGTGAAGGTCTTGTTGTTGATGGTCAGTGTGACAGTGTCGCCAACCTTGGCGTCGCCACCCACGGTACCGCTGACCGCAATCGTTTGACCCGCTTCAGCCGCGTTGATGATGTCATCGGCGGTGATGTTCGGGTTCAACGTGATCGTTGGTACTGGCGCTGTGGTATCAACGCTGTAGCCTTCGGTGTCGGTCGCACTGCCGCTGTTGCCTGCCGCATCGGTCGTCGTCACTGAGGCATTGATTGTGCGATCTGCATCCGCCGCCAGGTCTGCACCCGGTACGTTGATGCTGAACACATTGCCTGCCGTCACCAGACCGGTGAAGGTCTTGTTGTTGATCGTCAGCGTCACCGTGTCACCGACTTTGGCGTCGCCACCGACGGTGCCTGTCACGGCAATCGTCTGGCTTGCTTCGGTCACGTTAATGATGTCATCCACTGTGATACTTGGATTCAACGTAATGATCGGCATCGGTGTTGTTGTGTTAACACTGTAACCTTCAGTGTCGGTCGCACTGCCGCTGTTGCCAGCTGCATCAGTGGTCGTCACTGAGGCATCAATCGTGCGATCTGCATCAGCGGCCAGGTCGGCGCCCGGAACGTTGATGCTGAACACATTGCCTGCCGTCACCAGACCGGTGAAGGTCTTGTTGTTGATGGTCAGTGTGACAGTGTCGCCAACCTTGGCGTCGCCACCCACGGTACCGCTGACCGCAATCGTTTGACCCGCTTCAGCCGCGTTGATGATGTCATCGGCGGTGATGTTCGGGTTCAACGTGATCGTTGGTACTGGCGCTGTGGTATCAACGCTGTAGCCTTCGGTGTCGGTCGCACTGCCGCTGTTGCCTGCCGCATCGGTCGTCGTCACTGAGGCATTGATTGTGCGATCTGCATCCGCCGCCAGGTCTGCACCCGGTACGTTGATGCTGAACACATTGCCTGCCGTCACCAGACCGGTGAAGGTCTTGTTGTTGATCGTCAGCGTCACCGTGTCACCGACTTTGGCGTCGCCACCGACGGTGCCTGTCACGGCAATCGTCTGGCTTGCTTCGGTCACGTTAATGATGTCATCCACTGTGATACTTGGATTCAACGTAATGATCGGCATCGGTGTTGTTGTGTTAACACTGTAACCTTCAGTGTCGGTCGCACTGCCGCTGTTGCCCGCCGCATCGGTAGTCGTCACAGACGCATCAATCGTGCGATCCGCATCCGCCGCCAAGTCTGCACCCGGTACGTTGATGCTGAAGACATTGCCTGCCGTCACCAGACCGGTGAAGGTCTTGTTGTTGATCGTCAGCGTCACCGTGTCGCCAACCTTGGCGTCGCCGCCCACCGTACCGCTCACTGCAATCGTCTGACCCGCTTCAGCCGCGTTGATGATGTCATCGGCGGTGATGTTCGGGTTCAACGTGATCGTTGGTACTGGCGCTGTGGTATCAACGCTGTAGCCTTCGGTGTCGGTCGCACTGCCGCTGTTGCCTGCCGCATCGGTCGTCGTCACTGAGGCATTGATTGTGCGATCTGCATCCGCCGCCAGGTCTGCACCCGGTACGTTGATGCTGAACACATTGCCTGCCGTCACCAGACCGGTGAAGGTCTTGTTGTTGATCGTCAGCGTCACCGTGTCACCGACTTTGGCGTCGCCACCGACGGTGCCTGTCACGGCAATCGTCTGGCTTGCTTCGGTCACGTTAATGATGTCATCCACTGTGATACTTGGATTCAACGTAATGATCGGCATCGGTGTTGTTGTGTTAACACTGTAACCTTCAGTGTCGGTCGCACTGCCGCTGTTGCCCGCCGCATCGGTAGTCGTCACTGAGGCATCAATCGTGCGATCTGCATCAGCGGCCAGGTCGGCGCCCGGAACGTTGATGCTGAACACATTGCCTGCCGTCACCAGACCGGTGAAGGTCTTGTTGTTGATGGTCAGTGTGACAGTGTCGCCAACCTTGGCGTCGCCACCCACCGTACCGCTCACTGCAATCGTCTGACCCGCTTCAGCCGCGTTGATGATGTCATCGGCGGTGATGTTCGGGTTCAACGTGATCGTTGGTACTGGCGCTGTGGTATCAACGCTGTAGCCTTCGGTGTCGGTCGCACTGCCGCTGTTGCCTGCCGCATCGGTCGTCGTCACTGAGGCATTGATTGTGCGATCTGCATCCGCCGCCAGGTCTGCACCCGGTACGTTGATGCTGAACACATTGCCTGCCGTCACCAGACCGGTGAAGGTCTTGTTGTTGATCGTCAGAGTCACCGTGTCACCGACTTTGGCATCGCCACCGACGGTACCGCTGACCGCAATCGTCTGACCCGCTTCAGCCGCGTTGATGATGTCATCGTACCGTGATGTTCGGGTTCAGCGTGATCGTTGGTACTGGCGCAGTGGTGTCAACGCTGTAGCCTTCGGTATCGCTGGCTGAGCCAGTATTACCCGCTGCATCGGTCGTCGTCACAGAAGCATTGATCGTGCGATCTGCATCCGCCGCCAGGTCTGCACCCGGTACGTTGATGCTGAAGACATTGCCCGCCGTCACCAGACCGGTGAAGGTCTTGTTGTTGATCGTCAACGTCACGGTATCACCGACTTTGGCGTCGCCACCGACGGTACCGCTAACCGCAATCGTCTGACCCGCTTCAGCCGCGTTGATGATGTCATCAGCAGTGATGTTCGGGTTCAGCGTGATCGTCGGTACTGGCGCAGTGGTGTCAACGCTGTAGCCTTCGGTGTCGCTGGCAGAACCAGTATTACCCGCCGCGTCGGTGGTGGTTACAGAAGCGTTGATCGTGCGATCTGCATCCGCCGCCAGGTCTGCACCCGGTACGTTGATGCTGAACACATTGCCTGCCGTCACCAGACCGGTGAAGGTCTTGTTGTTGATCGTCAGCGTCACCGTGTCACCGACTTTGGCGTCGCCCCCCACGGTGCCTGTCACGGCAATCGTCTGGCTTGCTTCGGTCACGTTAATGATGTCATCCACTGTGATACTTGGATTCAACGTAATGATCGGCGTCGGTGTTGTTGTGTTAACACTGTAACCTTCGGTATCGGTCGCGCTGCCGCTGTTGCCTGCCGCATCGGTAGTCGTCACAGACGCATCAATCGTACGATCTGCATCCGCCGCTAGGTCTGCACCTGGTACGTTGATGCTGAAGACATTGCCTGCCGTCACCAGACCGGTAAAGGTCTTGTTGTTGATCGTCAAAGTGACCGTGTCGCCGACTTTGGCGTCGCCACCCACGGTGCCTGTCACGGCAATCGTCTGACCCGCTTCAGCGGCGTTGATGATGTCATCAGCCGTGATGTTGGCATCCAGAGCAATAGTAGGAGCTAGATCATTGTCTTCAATGCTGCCGATGCCGGTTTTGCCGGTGCTTTCATATTCAGTTTTAGCAGTGAGGCTAAGCGTTTCGCTGCCTTCAACCAACGCGTCGTCAACGACCGCAACGCGGACGGTGAAGCCGGTGGTATTGGCCGGTACGCTAATGCTGTTGCCGACCACAGACTGATACCCTTTGCCGTCGCCGAAGTCGACTTCCACCAATCCGGTATCGCTGCCCAAGGTGGCGCTGATGCCTTGCAAGTCGAGCGTGACTTGCGTCGGCGTGCTGCTGGCATGATCGAGCATCACAGCGAAGTCAACGGCAACGGGGCCGGTTTCCTTGCCGCTGTTGGGGACTTGCGTAATGCTTTGCACGTGCGGCTGGTCGTTGTCAGGGGTGCCAATCGGTGGGTTCGGGCCGGTACGGCCGTCGTCCACAATCGTGCCCACACCAGTGGCGCTGCCAACACCGGCAACGTCCGCTTTGAGGCTGAAGGTTTCTGCGCCTTCAAAGACGTCATCACCGGTGGTCGGTACGCGTACTTGCACGCTGGTGTCACCGGCTTTGATGGTGACTTGACCACCGACAACCGGTACCCAGTTGCTGCCGTTGAAGTATTCGAGTGCGCCGACGTCGCCTGCGGCGGCCTGGCCGGTGCCACCGGCGGTGGTCAGCGTGAGGCTGACAGCGGTGTCGCTGGCCGAAGCAGCGTCCAGTTTGACGGTGAAGACGGCGGCGGTGCCTTCAAACACGACGGTGTCGCCAGTGCCGGTGCCGTTGCCTGCTCCCACAATGGTGATGCCTTGGCTGTCGTTGTCTTCAATGCTGCCGATACCGGTTTTGCCGGTGCTTTCATATTCAGTTTTAGCAGTGAGGCTAAGCGTTTCGCTGCCTTCAACCAACGCGTCGTCAACGACCGCAACGCGGACGGTGAAGCCGGTGGTATTGGCCGGTACGCTAATGCTATTGCCAACGACAGACTGATACCCTTTGCCGTCGCCGAAGTCGACTTCCACCAATCCGGTATCGCTGCCCAAGGTGGCGCTGATGCCTTGCAAGTCGAGCGTGACTTGCGTCGGCGTGCTGCTGGCATGATCGAGCATCACAGCGAAGTCAACGGCAACGGGGCCGGTTTCCTTGCCGCTGTTGGGGACTTGCGTAATGCTTTGCACGTGCGGCTGGTCGTTGTCAGGGGTGCCAATCGGTGGGGTCGGGCCGGTACGGCCGTCGTCCACAATCGTGCCCACACCAGTGGCGCTGCCAACACCGGCAACGTCCGCTTTGAGGCTGAAGGTTTCTGCGCCTTCAAAGACGTCATCACCGGTGGTCGGTACGCGTACTTGCACGCTGGTGTCACCGGCTTTGATGGTGACTTGACCACCGACAACCGGTACCCAGTTGCTGCCGTTGAAGTATTCGAGTGCGCCGACGTCGCCTGCGGCGGCCTGGCCGGTGCCACCGGCGGTGGTCAGCGTGAGGCTGACAGCGGTGTCGCTGGCCGAAGCAGCGTCCAGTTTGACGGTGAAGACGGCGGCGGTGCCTTCAAACACGACGGTGTCGCCAGTGCCGGTGCCGTTGCCTGCTCCCACAATGGTGATGCCTTGGCTGTCGTTGTCTTCAATGCTGCCGATACCGGTTTTGCCGGTGCTTTCATATTCAGTTTTAGCAGTGAGGCTAAGCGTTTCGCTGCCTTCAACCAACGCGTCGTCAACGACCGCAACGCGGACGGTGAAGCCGGTGGTATTGGCCGGTACGCTAATGCTGTTGCCGACCACAGACTGATACCCTTTGCCGTCGCCGAAGTCGACTTCCACCAATCCGGTATCGCTGCCCAAGGTGGCGCTGATGCCTTGCAAGTCGAGCGTGACTTGCGTCGGCGTGCTGCTGGCATGATCGAGCATCACAGCGAAGTCAACGGCAACGGGGCCGGTTTCCTTGCCGCTGTTGGGGACTTGCGTAATGCTTTGCACGTGCGGCTGGTCGTTGTCAGGGGTGCCAATCGGTGGGGTCGGGCCGGTACGGCCGTCGTCCACAATCGTGCCCACACCAGTGGCGCTGCCAACACCGGCAACGTCCGCTTTGAGGCTGAAGGTTTCTGCGCCTTCAAAGACGTCATCACCGGTGGTCGGTACGCGTACTTGCACGCTGGTGTCACCGGCTTTGATGGTGACTTGACCACCGACAACCGGTACCCAGTTGCTGCCGTTGAAGTATTCGAGTGCGCCGACGTCGCCTGCGGCGGCCTGGCCGGTGCCACCGGCGGTGGTCAGCGTGAGGCTGACAGCGGTGTCGCTGGCCGAAGCAGCGTCCAGTTTGACGGTGAAGACGGCGGCGGTGCCTTCAAACACGACGGTGTCGCCAGTGCCGGTGCCGTTGCCCGCACCCACAATGGTGATGCCCTGGCTGTCGTTGTCTTCAATGCTGCCGATACCGGTTTTGCCGGTGCTTTCATATTCGGTTTTGGCGTTCAGGCTGAGCGTTTCGCTGCCTTCGACCAACGCGTCGTCAACGACCGCAACGCGGACGGTGAAGCCGGTGGTATTGGCCGGTACGCTAATGCTGTTGCCGACCACAGACTGATACCCTTTGCCGTCGCCGAAGTCGACTTCCACCAATCCGGTATCGCTGCCCAAGGTGGCGCTGATGCCTTGCAAGTCGAGCGTGACTTGCGTCGGCGTGCTGCTGGCATGATCGAGCGTCACAGCGAAGTCAACGGCAACGGGGCCGGTTTCCTTGCCGCTGTTGGGGACTTGCGTAATGCTTTGCACGTGCGGCTGGTCGTTGTCAGGGGTGCCAATCGGTGGGGTCGGGCCGGTACGGCCGTCGTCCACAATCGTGCCCACACCAGTGGCGCTGCCAACACCCGCAACGTCCGCTTTGAGGCTGAAGGTTTCTGCACCCTCAAAGACGCTGTCTGGCGTGGTCGGTACGCGTACTTGCACGCTGGTGTCACCGGCTTTGATGGTGACTTGACCACCAACGACTGGTACCCAGTTGCTGCCGTTGAAGTATTCGAGTGCGCCCACGTCGCCTGCGGCGGCCTGGCCGGTACCACCGGCGGTGGTCAGCGTGAGGCTGACAGCGGTGTCGCTGGCCGAAGCGGCGTCCAGTTTGACGGTGAAGACGGCGGCGGTGCCTTCAAACACGACGGTGTCGCCAGTGCCGGTGCCGTTGCCCGCACCCACAATGGTGATGCCCTGGCTGTCGTTGTCTTCAATGCTGCCGATGCCGGTTTTGCCGGTGCTTTCATATTCAGTTTTAGCAGTGAGGCTAAGCGTTTCGCTGCCTTCAACCAACGCGTCGTCAACGACCGCAACGCGGACGGTGAAGCCGGTGGTATTGGCCGGTACGCTAATGCTGTTGCCGACCACAGACTGATACCCTTTGCCGTCGCCGAAGTCGACTTCCACCAATCCGGTATCGCTGCCCAAGGTGGCGCTGATGCCTTGCAAGTCGAGCGTGACTTGCGTCGGCGTGCTGCTGGCATGATCGAGCATCACAGCGAAGTCAACGGCAACGGGGCCGGTTTCCTTGCCGCTGTTGGGGACTTGCGTAATGCTTTGCACGTGCGGCTGGTCGTTGTCAGGGGTGCCAATCGGTGGGGTCGGGCCGGTACGGCCGTCGTCCACAATCGTGCCCACACCAGTGGCGCTGCCAACACCGGCAACGTCCGCTTTGAGGCTGAAGGTTTCTGCGCCTTCAAAGACGTCATCACCGGTGGTCGGTACGCGTACTTGCACGCTGGTGTCACCGGCTTTGATGGTGACTTGACCACCGACAACCGGTACCCAGTTGCTGCCGTTGAAGTATTCGAGTGCGCCGACGTCGCCTGCGGCGGCCTGGCCGGTGCCACCGGCGGTGGTCAGCGTGAGGCTGACAGCGGTGTCGCTGGCCGAAGCAGCGTCCAGTTTGACGGTGAAGACGGCGGCGGTGCCTTCAAACACGACGGTGTCGCCAGTGCCGGTGCCGTTGCCTGCTCCCACAATGGTGATGCCTTGGCTGTCGTTGTCTTCAATGCTGCCGATACCGGTTTTGCCGGTGCTTTCATATTCGGTTTTGGCGTTCAGGCTGAGCGTTTCGCTGCCTTCGACCAACGCGTCGTCAACGACCGCAACGCGGACGGTGAAGCCGGTAGTATTGGCCGGTACGCTAATGCTATTGCCAACGACAGACTGATACCCTTTGCCGTCGCCGAAGTCGACTTCCACCAATCCGGTATCGCTGCCCAAGGTGGCGCTGATGCCTTGCAAGTCGAGCGTGACTTGCGTCGGCGTGCTGCTGGCATGATCGAGCATCACAGCGAAGTCAACGGCAACGGGGCCGGTTTCCTTGCCGCTGTTGGGGACTTGCGTAATGCTTTGCACGTGCGGCTGGTCGTTGTCAGGGGTGCCAATCGGTGGGGTCGGGCCGGTACGGCCGTCGTCCACAATCGTGCCCACACCAGTGGCGCTGCCAACACCCGCAACGTCCGCTTTGAGGCTGAAGGTTTCTGCACCCTCAAAGACGCTGTCTGGCGTGGTCGGTACGCGTACTTGCACGCTGGTGTCACCGGCTTTGATGGTGACTTGACCACCAACGACTGGTACCCAGTTGCTGCCGTTGAAGTATTCGAGTGCGCCCACGTCGCCTGCGGCGGCCTGGCCGGTACCACCGGCGGTGGTCAGCGTGAGGCTGACAGCGGTGTCGCTGGCCGAAGCGGCGTCCAGTTTGACGGTGAAGACGGCGGCGGTGCCTTCAAACACGACGGTGTCGCCAGTGCCGGTGCCGTTGCCCGCACCCACAATGGTGATGCCCTGGCTGTCGTTGTCTTCAATGCTGCCGATGCCGGTTTTGCCGGTGCTTTCATATTCAGTTTTAGCAGTGAGGCTAAGCGTTTCGCTGCCTTCAACCAACGCGTCGTCAACGACCGCAACGCGGACGGTGAAGCCGGTGGTATTGGCCGGTACGCTAATGCTGTTGCCGACCACAGACTGATACCCTTTGCCGTCGCCGAAGTCGACTTCCACCAATCCGGTATCGCTGCCCAAGGTGGCGCTGATGCCTTGCAAGTCGAGCGTGACTTGCGTCGGCGTGCTGCTGGCATGATCGAGCATCACAGCGAAGTCAACGGCAACGGGGCCGGTTTCCTTGCCGCTGTTGGGGACTTGCGTAATGCTTTGCACGTGCGGCTGGTCGTTGTCAGGGGTGCCAATCGGTGGGGTCGGGCCGGTACGGCCGTCGTCCACAATCGTGCCCACACCAGTGGCGCTGCCAACACCGGCAACGTCCGCTTTGAGGCTGAAGGTTTCTGCGCCTTCAAAGACGTCATCACCGGTGGTCGGTACGCGTACTTGCACGCTGGTGTCACCGGCTTTGATGGTGACTTGACCACCGACAACCGGTACCCAGTTGCTGCCGTTGAAGTATTCGAGTGCGCCGACGTCGCCTGCGGCGGCCTGGCCGGTGCCACCGGCGGTGGTCAGCGTGAGGCTGACAGCGGTGTCGCTGGCCGAAGCAGCGTCCAGTTTGACGGTGAAGACGGCGGCGGTGCCTTCAAACACGACGGTGTCGCCAGTGCCGGTGCCGTTGCCTGCTCCCACAATGGTGATGCCTTGGCTGTCGTTGTCTTCAATGCTGCCGATACCGGTTTTGCCGGTGCTTTCATATTCGGTTTTGGCGTTCAGGCTGAGCGTTTCGCTGCCTTCGACCAACGCGTCGTCAACGACCGCAACGCGGACGGTGAAGCCGGTAGTATTGGCCGGTACGCTAATGCTATTGCCAACGACAGACTGATACCCTTTGCCGTCGCCGAAGTCGACTTCCACCAATCCGGTATCGCTGCCCAAGGTGGCGCTGATGCCTTGCAAGTCGAGCGTGACTTGCGTCGGCGTGCTGCTGGCATGATCGAGCATCACAGCGAAGTCAACGGCAACGGGGCCGGTTTCCTTGCCGCTGTTGGGGACTTGCGTAATGCTTTGCACGTGCGGCTGGTCGTTGTCAGGGGTGCCAATCGGTGGGGTCGGGCCGGTACGGCCGTCGTCCACAATCGTGCCCACACCAGTGGCGCTGCCAACACCGGCAACGTCCGCTTTGAGGCTGAAGGTTTCTGCGCCTTCAAAGACGTCATCACCGGTGGTCGGTACGCGTACTTGCACGCTGGTGTCACCGGCTTTGATGGTGACTTGACCACCGACAACCGGTACCCAGTTGCTGCCGTTGAAGTATTCGAGTGCGCCGACGTCGCCTGCGGCGGCCTGGCCGGTGCCACCGGCGGTGGTCAGCGTGAGGCTGACAGCGGTGTCGCTGGCCGAAGCAGCGTCCAGTTTGACGGTGAAGACGGCGGCGGTGCCTTCAAACACGACGGTGTCGCCAGTGCCGGTGCCGTTGCCTGCTCCCACAATGGTGATGCCTTGGCTGTCGTTGTCTTCAATGCTGCCGATACCGGTTTTGCCGGTGCTTTCATATTCAGTTTTAGCAGTGAGGCTAAGCGTTTCGCTGCCTTCAACCAACGCGTCGTCAACGACCGCAACGCGGACGGTGAAGCCGGTAGTATTGGCCGGTACGCTAATGCTATTGCCAACGACAGACTGATACCCTTTGCCGTCGCCGAAGTCGACTTCCACCAATCCGGTATCGCTGCCCAAGGTGGCGCTGATGCCTTGCAAGTCGAGCGTGACTTGCGTCGGCGTGCTGCTGGCATGATCGAGCGTCACAGCGAAGTCAACGGCAACGGGGCCGGTTTCCTTGCCGCTGTTGGGGACTTGCGTAATGCTTTGCACGTGCGGCTGGTCGTTGTCAGGGGTGCCAATCGGTGGGGTCGGGCCGGTACGGCCGTCGTCCACAATCGTGCCCACACCAGTGGCGCTGCCAACACCGGCAACGTCCGCTTTGAGGCTGAAGGTTTCTGCGCCTTCAAAGACGTCATCACCGGTGGTCGGTACGCGTACTTGCACGCTGGTGTCACCGGCTTTGATGGTGACTTGACCACCGACAACCGGTACCCAGTTGCTGCCGTTGAAGTATTCGAGTGCGCCGACGTCGCCTGCGGCGGCCTGGCCGGTGCCACCGGCGGTGGTCAGCGTGAGGCTGACAGCGGTGTCGCTGGCCGAAGCAGCGTCCAGTTTGACGGTGAAGACGGCGGCGGTGCCTTCAAACACGACGGTGTCGCCAGTGCCGGTGCCGTTGCCTGCTCCCACAATGGTGATGCCTTGGCTGTCGTTGTCTTCAATGCTGCCGATACCGGTTTTGCCGGTGCTTTCATATTCGGTTTTGGCGTTCAGGCTGAGCGTTTCGCTGCCTTCGACCAACGCGTCGTCAACGACCGCAACGCGGACGGTGAAGCCGGTGGTATTGGCCGGTACGCTAATGCTGTTGCCGACCACAGACTGATACCCTTTGCCGTCGCCGAAGTCGACTTCCACCAATCCGGTATCGCTGCCCAAGGTGGCGCTGATGCCTTGCAAGTCGAGCGTGACTTGCGTCGGCGTGCTGCTGGCATGATCGAGCGTCACAGCGAAGTCAACGGCAACGGGGCCGGTTTCCTTGCCGCTGTTGGGGACTTGCGTAATGCTTTGCACGTGCGGCTGGTCGTTGTCAGGGGTGCCAATCGGTGGGGTCGGGCCGGTACGGCCGTCGTCCACAATCGTGCCCACACCAGTGGCGCTGCCAACACCGGCAACGTCCGCTTTGAGGCTGAAGGTTTCTGCGCCTTCAAAGACGTCATCACCGGTGGTCGGTACGCGTACTTGCACGCTGGTGTCACCGGCTTTGATGGTGACTTGACCACCGACAACCGGTACCCAGTTGCTGCCGTTGAAGTATTCGAGTGCGCCCACGTCGCCTGCGGCGGCCTGGCCGGTACCACCGGCGGTGGTCAGCGTGAGGCTGACAGCGGTGTCGCTGGCCGAAGCGGCGTCCAGTTTGACGGTGAAGACGGCGGCGGTGCCTTCAAACACGACGGTGTCGCCAGTGCCGGTGCCGTTGCCCGCACCCACAATGGTGATGCCCTGGCTGTCGTTGTCTTCAATGCTGCCGATGCCGGTTTTGCCGGTGCTTTCATATTCGGTTTTGGCGTTCAGGCTGAGCGTTTCGCTGCCTTCGACCAACGCGTCGTCAACGACCGCAACGCGGACGGTGAAGCCGGTAGTATTGGCCGGTACGCTAATGCTATTGCCAACGACAGACTGATACCCTTTGCCGTCGCCGAAGTCGACTTCCACCAATCCGGTATCGCTGCCCAAGGTGGCGCTGATGCCTTGCAAGTCGAGCGTGACTTGCGTCGGCGTGCTGCTGGCATGATCGAGCATCACAGCGAAGTCAACGGCAACGGGGCCGGTTTCCTTGCCGCTGTTGGGGACTTGCGTAATGCTTTGCACGTGCGGCTGGTCGTTGTCAGGGGTGCCAATCGGTGGGGTCGGGCCGGTACGGCCGTCGTCCACAATCGTGCCCACACCAGTGGCGCTGCCAACACCGGCAACGTCCGCTTTGAGGCTGAAGGTTTCTGCGCCTTCAAAGACGTCATCACCGGTGGTCGGTACGCGTACTTGCACGCTGGTGTCACCGGCTTTGATGGTGACTTGACCACCGACAACCGGTACCCAGTTGCTGCCGTTGAAGTATTCGAGTGCGCCGACGTCGCCTGCGGCGGCCTGGCCGGTGCCACCGGCGGTGGTCAGCGTGAGGCTGACAGCGGTGTCGCTGGCCGAAGCAGCGTCCAGTTTGACGGTGAAGACGGCGGCGGTGCCTTCAAACACGACGGTGTCGCCAGTGCCGGTGCCGTTGCCTGCTCCCACAATGGTGATGCCTTGGCTGTCGTTGTCTTCAATGCTGCCGATACCGGTTTTGCCGGTGCTTTCATATTCGGTTTTGGCGTTCAGGCTGAGCGTTTCGCTGCCTTCGACCAACGCGTCGTCAACGACCGCAACGCGGACGGTGAAGCCGGTGGTATTGGCCGGTACGCTAATGCTGTTGCCGACCACAGACTGATACCCTTTGCCGTCGCCGAAGTCGACTTCCACCAATCCGGTATCGCTGCCCAAGGTGGCGCTGATGCCTTGCAAGTCGAGCGTGACTTGCGTCGGCGTGCTGCTGGCATGATCGAGCGTCACAGCGAAGTCAACGGCAACGGGGCCGGTTTCCTTGCCGCTGTTGGGGACTTGCGTAATGCTTTGCACGTGCGGCTGGTCGTTGTCAGGCAATCCGGGTTGGCCAGGTGGCACCTTGCCGCTACCGTTGTCGATAATGCTGCCATTACCAATCACCGTTTGCCCGTTAACGATCGCTTGTAGCTGGAAGGTTTCTTTGCCTTCATAGACGCTATCTTGCGTGGTTGGCACACGAACCTGCAGACTCGCCGTGTTGGCCGGAATAGTGACTTTACCACCTGCAACAGCCACCCAGTTGCTGCCGTTGAAGTATTCGAGTGCGCCGACGTCGCCAGCAACTGCCGTATTACTACCGCCTGTGAGCACATTCAGACTCACTTCGGTCGGTGTCGCAGCCGGATTGCTCAGTGTCAGCGTGAAGACGGCACCACTACCTTCCGACACGCTATCATTGCCCAAGGCCGGATTGATTGTCAGGCTTGGTGGCGCGACGTTGTTGTCGTTATCTAGGATGTCACCGCTTACGGCGGCGGTGAAAGCGGTGTCGTATTGGCTCTTCGCTGCCAGCGTGATGTTTTCGGTGCCTTCGATCAGGGCATCGTCAACTACGGCGATGCGGATCTGGAAGTCGGTAGTATTGGCCGGAACATCAATACTGCTACCGCTCACCGGGATATACGTCGCACCACCGTCAAAGCTCACTTCAACTGCAGCCGTGTCGCTACCCAGTGTTGCAGTTCCGTTTTTGAGCTCGATGGCGACCTGGGTCGTTGTCGTGCTCGCGTGATCAAGCTTCAAGCTGTACACAACGCCCACCGAGCCTTGCTCGTTGCCCGGGGTGACGCCTGCAATGCTGACTTTAGGCTGGTCGTTGTCGGGCAGGCCAGGCTGGCCTGGTGGCACCGTACCTGTTGCATCATCAATGATGCTGCCGTTACCGGTAGCAGTTTGCCCATTAACCGTGGCTTGCAACTGGAAGGTTTCTTTGCCTTCATACACACTATCTTGCACGGTAGGGACACGGATCTGCAAACTGGTTTCATTGGCTGGCAGGGTTACTTTGCCGTCTACGACCGGCACCCAGCTGCTGCCATTGAAGTATTCAAGCGCACCTACATCGGCTGCAGACGCCGTATTGTTACCGCCAGTGAGCAAATTGAGCGTTACTTCAGTTGGCGTTGCCGATGGGTTGCTCAGTGTCAGTGTGAAAACGGCGGCGCTGCCTTCCGACACGCCGGCGTTGCCTAGATCGGGCGTGATGCTCAGATTGGCGCTGTCGTTGTCGGTGATGCTGCCGTCTGCACTCACGCCGCCGATGGTCAATGGTACGGTTTCGGTGCTTTCGATCAGTGCGTCGTCCACCGTTGGCAGAGTGACGCTAAAGCTGGTGACGCCAGCTGGCACGGTGATTTTCCCGGTGGCGGCGTCATAGGTAACGCCGTTGCTGAACGTCAGATTAGTGCGATCGATATCGGCTTCGACTGCGCTGCCGCCGCCCAGCACAAAACTGTAGCTTTCCGCTTTCGGGCTTGCGGTGCTCAGTGTGACGTTGTAAACCAGTGCGTTGCCTTCAACGACGCTGTCGTCTTGCGGGCCAGGCTGACCAACTTCGATTTTGGCAATCGGCGGAGTCGGTACGTCACCCACATTGACGGTGAGCTGGGCAGTGTCAGTGCCGCCTTTGCCATCGCTAATGGTGTAAGTGATCACCACCGGGCCCAGTACATTGGTCGCAGGGATGAAATTGAGCGTGCCGTCTGGGTTTACCGTGACCGAGCCTTTGCTTGGGTCTTGCAGGTTGGCACCGGTTACAGTGAGGGTATCGCCGTCAACGTCTTTGTCATTGCCGAGTACGTTGATATTCTGTACGGGGGTATTGATCAAGGTGCTGGCTGTGTCGTTGATCGCGTCTGGTGCGTCGTTCACCGGCGTAACGCCAACATTCACAGTCAGCGTATCAGTACCACCTTTGCCGTCGGACACGATCACCTGGAAGCTGTCCGGGCCGTTGTAATCGGGATTAGGCGTGTAAGTCACGCGCCCATCGGGTAATACTGTCGCACTTCCATTGAGCGGATCGCTGATTTTGCTATAAGTCAGCGTGTCACCGTCTTGGTCACGGGCGCTTAGCTGGCCACTTACCGGTGTATCTTCGGATGTAGTAACGCTAACATTGTTAGCCAGCGGGTTGCTATTGGCGTCGACAAAATCCGGGTTGCGATTGTCGGCCGGTACTTCAGATTGGGCTTCACTGCTGGCCGCGACAGGCGCAATTGGTTCGGCAGGTGGCAGGGCGGTCGCGAATTCGAAGCTGACCGGATCAACCTGCTCCACAATCCGCAGCAAACGGACAAAGCCGCTGCCCTCGCCCTCACCACCCGCGCCATTCAGACCCGCAGCGGTAGCTTCGAGTTCTTCGGAAAGATCTTTACCCTGATTCAGCGCATTGATGATCTGGTCTGCGCTGGCGTCGGTATTGGCGACTTTGGCTTCAGTCGCGTCAGTCGGCTGGGTCGCCGCCAAATCGCCATCCAGCAGCAGATTGCGGTCTGCGCCCAGCTCGATCACCTGGCCGTTAGGCAGCAGCAGCGTCACATGGCCGGTGGCCGAAGTAAAAATCACCTGGCCTTCCTGCAACTGATCACCCGCCACAACAGGGGTCACTTTGCCGCTGGCATCGCGGATAAATGCTTCGCCTTCGACAACAACGATTTGTTGGGGTGCTTTATTGTTGCTGCTGATGATTGTTTCGGCCATGACGCATGCTCCAGAATTAGATTTTCCTAATGATGGAATTTACGGCACTGGCATGAATCTGGCGACTGTACCAAAGTACAGTCAGCCCGGAAGACGGATAAGCGGTTGATCAGAAAAGGGAATTTTGCCGAGAAATGGCGAGAAAAAAGCGACTAACCCAGTCCGTTGACTCGCAGCACCAGCTGGACGCGATCGCTGACCTTGAGCTTTTCAAAAATCAGCGATAAATGTGCCTTGACCGTGCGCTCGGTGATGTCGAGCTGGCGGGCAATTTCCTTATTGCTCAGGCCTTTTGCCGTCAGCTGTGCTACCTGGGTTTCGCGCTCGGACAAGCCTTGCAGGCTGGCAGATTGTGCCGGTAAACGGTTGACGGCGCTCACCAGACGCTGCACCAGCGAGCGTCCGGCCCAGATCTCACCCGCCTGAATCACTTCGACAATCTGCTCAAGCAATGGCGCGGGTGCATAAGCATGGCAATAACCACTAAAGCCCAGCTGCAGCGCCCGATAGCCCTCTTCGTCATTCGGCGTCGAGCTGGCGAGCAAAACCGCGTGCCCCGCTACCTTGCCTTGCTCTGCCAGCCGCTGCCAGCCCATCTCGCCGCGGCAGGCGGCGTCAACAATCAGCGTCGCACCAGCGGGCAAAGGCGCGGCACCCACCTGCTGCAGCGGATACGCCGCCAGACTTTGCTGCCAGTGCGCCAGCAAGACCGGATCATCGCTGATCAAATAAAGAGTTCGGCTCATCGTTCGCTCAATGCGCTGGATTTAGCGCGCAACACAGGTTTTAGCAAATAGGACAGCACGGTTTTCTTGCCGGTCAACACATCGACCTCGGCGATCATGCCCGGAATAATCGGCAGGCGTTTGCCGTCTTTTTCCAGAAAGCCCTCGGTCGTGCGTACCCGGATCAGGTAGAACACATTGCCTTTTTCATCCTTGACGGTATCAGCGCCGATTTGCACCACTTCGGCGGCCAGACCGCCATAAATCGAGAAATCATAGGCGGTGAACTTGACGGTGGCCTGCTGCTTGGGGCGCAAGAAGGCAATATCGCGCGGCTGGATTCTCACTTCCAGCATCAGGCTCTCTCCCGATGGTACGATTTCGATAATGTCTTTGCCCGGCTGCACCACGCCGCCCACCGTATTGGCGAACAGCTGTTTAACCGTGCCGTCCATTGGCGAGCGGATTTCCGATTGTTTAACGCGATCGGCCAGCCCCACATTGCCTTCCGAAATCGAGCTTAACTTGCCGCTGGTTTCGGCCAGCTCGGTGCGGGCCTGATTGCGAAAGACCAGCTCGACTTCCTGAATTTTGCGGCTGGCTTCGGAAATCGAAGCCTGCACACGCGGAATCTGTGCACTGGCACTATCACGCTCGCCACGGTAGCGCGACACATCGCGCTCAAGACGCAAGACTTCAACATCGGACACCGCGCCGCTTTTCAGCAAGGGCCGTGTGGCATCGAGTTCTTTCTTGGTTAGCTCATAGCCTTGCGATGCTTGCTCGCGACGCGTGCGAATCTCGTTGAGCTCCTGCGTGCGCTGATTCATTTGCTGGCGCGCTACGCCCAGGCTGGCATCGAGCTCGGAGCGCTTGGACTCGTACAGCATCTGTTCCTGATTGGCGATTTCGGGCGCTTCGGTCAGCACCTCTTCGGGCATGGTAAAAGGCTTGCCATTGGCCAGTGCATCGAGCCGTGCGGCCTTGGCTTTCAGCGACAGATATTGCGCCCGGCTTTCTTTCAGCGTGGAGACAAAGCGCGTTGAATCAATCTTGAGCAGCAGCTGGCCTTTTTTCACCTGCTGACCTTCGCGCACCAGAATTTCCTGCACACTACCGCCATCCAGACTCTGGATCACCTGCAATTCACGCGAAGGAATCACTTTGCCCTCGCCCTTGGTCACTTCGTCCAGCTCGGCAAATGCCGCCCACAGAATCAGCACAAAAATCGCCAGTGCTGAGGCTCGGATCAACACGCGTGCACCATGCGGGCTTTGCTCGACGATGGTGTGGTTGGCGTCTGCGATATAGTCGCTATCGTCGATCAGGTCTTTTTCTTCGGCAAAAAAGATATAGCGATCAAACAGCATATCGCTGCGATTGCTGATTTTGCTCCAGATGCGTTTGAAGATATTTGGTTTGGCCTGCGTCGGCATCATGTTTGCGTCCTTCATCATGCCGCCCCTCCGGCTTTGCCGATCCGGCCTTGTTGCAGGGCCTCGACCACTTGCGCTTTCGGCCCGTCAGCCATCACCTGCCCCTGATCAATCACGATCAGGCGATCGACCAGCTCAAGCAAGGACGTGCGATGCGTCACCAGCAACATGGATTTGCCCGCCAGATAGGTGCGCAAACGCTGCTTGAGGCGTTCTTCGCTTTGATGGTCCATCGCACTGCTGGGCTCGTCCAGAATCAGCATGGGTGGATCGTTCAAAACAGCCCTGGCAATCGACACGGCTTGCCGCTGGCCACCCGATAATGAATCGCCCCGCTCGCCAATCTGCATATCAAAACCACGCGGATTGGCGTTTACAAACTCGGCAATCCCGGCCAGCTCGGCCGCCGCGAGCACTTGCGCGTCGTCAGCCGAGGCATTGCCCAACGCGATATTTTGCTTGAGCGTGCCAAAAAACAGCAGCGGATCTTGCGGTACAAAACCGATGGCGCGACGCAGCTCGGCCGGGTCTATCTGGCGGGTATCGATCCCATCGATAAGCACAGCGCCCTCTTCCGGCTGATACAGTCCCAAAATCAGTTTTTCTATCGTTGTTTTGCCCGAGCCAACCCGGCCGATCACGCCCACTTTTTCGCCTGCTTGCATTTTGAAGCTGACATTTTTCAGCGCAATATCGTCGCGATCCGGGTAGCGGAAAGTAACATTGCGAAATTCGATTTCGCCACGGAAGCTGTCGCGATGCAAAAACGAGCTATTGGCCGGGCGCTCAATCGGCATTTGCATATGGCTTTCCACCGCACCGAGCGAGGTTTTGGCATTCTGGTATTGCATCAGCAAACCGGCCACCTGCCCCAGCGGCGCCATCGCTCGCCCCGCCAGCATGGATGCGGCAATAATCCCACCCATGGTGATCTTGCCGTCAACCAGCAGATACACGCCGACAATCACAATCACAATCGACACCAGCTGGGAGATGGCTTGAGCAAAGTTCACCGTCGTGGTCGACAGCAGCTTCAGACGGCCACCGATTTGTGCCAGAAAGCGTGTTGCCCGCTCATAGCGGCGCTGCATCTCGCCTTCGGCGCTCATAATCTTGATGGTTTCCAGCCCCACCATGCTTTCAACCAGCGTCGCGTTGCGCTGGGCAGCCGCGCGCTGCGTTAGCTCGACCATCTGGTTCATCTTGGCCTGCGCCAGCCATGAAAAACCGACAATCAGCAGCGCGCCAATCAGCGGCGGCAGCACCAGCCACGGTGAAATCCAGATCAGCACCAGAAAGAAAATCAACACAAAAGGCAGGTCAACCAAGGTAGTGATCGACGCTGAGGCGATAAAATCACGCACCGACTCAAAGGCGCGCAAATTGGCGGTGAACGAGCCAACCGAAGCGGGCTTGGCGCTCATTTTTACCCCCAGTACGCGCTCCATAATCAAGGCGGACAAGGAAATATCAATCCGCTTGGACGCTACATCAAGGATGTAGCCGCGCGCGGTGCGCAGCACAAAATCAAACCCCAGTATCAGCCCGGCGCCCAGCGCCAGCACCCATAGCGTTTCGATCGCGTGATTGGGCACCACCCGGTCGTACACATTCATCGAGAACAGCGGCATCGCCAGCGCGAAAATATTGATCAGCAGGGCGGCGATCAAGGCATCGCGATAGATCCGCCAATTGTCGTACATCGCGCCCCAGAACCAGTGGCGCTCACGAATCTGGCCCAGCTCGGGCGTGCGCAGATCAAAGCGAAAACGCGGCCGCACAATGATGGCAATACCGGAATATTGCGCCGCCAGCTCGGCTTCGCTAAAGACTTCAACCGCCTCGGCGGTTTCGGGCATCCGCACGCGAAAACGCCCGTCGAGGAGTTTTTCCAGCAACACGCAGGCACGTTGATCGTGCAGCAGAATAATCGTCGGGTATAGGCGCTCGGGAATATCGTTCAAGCCCTGCCGCAACACCCGGGCCGATAGCCCTGCGCGTGAAGCCGCGCGAGGCAGCAAGGATGGCGTGAGGCGGTTTTCCACCAGCGGCAAACCCGCAGCCAGCGCCTGTGCTGTCCAGGGCTCGCCGTGCAGACGGGTCAGTTCAACCAGACAATCGAGCAAAGGATCAAAATGAGCCTGACTTTCCGAAACGTGCCAGCCGAACTCATGGTTGCTACTATTCGTGCTCGATTGCGTCATGACATGCCTTGAACAATAAGATAAGCCCATTGGCCAGCCCAAATGGCCGGCCCGAATTAAATCTACAACACTTTGCCCGGATTGAATAAGCCTGCAGGGTCCAAGGCCGCCTTAATGTGGCGCATCAAACCCAGTTCGAGGCTGGGGCGTGTCTGCTGCAGTGTGTCGCGTTTGAGCTGGCCGATGCCGTGCTCGGCGCTGATGCTGCCATTGCGCGCAGCCACATTGCGGTAAACCACCTCGTTGACCGCGTGTTCATGCGCATACACCGCTGCCGTTTTATCGGCCAGAAACAGGTTGTAATGCAGATTACCATCGCCCAGATGGCCAAAGGCCACAATTTGCGCGCCGGGAAATGCTGAAAGCATCTCAGCATCGCATACTTTCAGAAAGTCAGGTATTGCACCAATGGGCAAGCTGATATCGTGCTTGATGCTGACACCATCAATCCTTTGCGCTTCAGGAATAGACTCACGCAAAGCCCAGAAATCCGCCGCCTCGCCCAGCGTCTGCGCCACGTAGGCATCCATGCAGCCATGGGCAAACAGATATTCGGCCAACCTATCCGTCAGCGCGACCGAATCGCCGCCATCGGATAGCTCGATCAGCACGCACCAGGCCGGGCTGGTATCGAAAGGTTGCGCCAGCCGGGGGAAATGTTTTTTCAGCAAATCCAGACAAGGCGCGGAAATCAGCTCGAACGACGTGACCCTATCGCCCACCTCGGCCTGCAAGCCGCGCAGCAAATCTACCGCTGCCGCCGGATTATCCAGCGCCACCAGTGCGGTGGCGTGTGCCGTAGGCAGCGGATACAGCCGTAACACGGCTTGGGTAATCAGCCCCAGCGTGCCTTCCGAGCCGACAAACAATTGCTTGAGATCGTAGCCGGTATTGTCCTTGCGCAAGCCGCGCAAGCCATCCCAGACCTCGCCGCTGGCCAGCACCACTTCCAGCCCCAGTGTCAGCTCGCGCATATTGCCGTAGCGCAGCACATTCACGCCACCGGCATTGGTCGCCAGTGCACCGCCGATCTGGCAGCTGGCCGCCGCAGCCCAGTTGGCCGGGAATAATCTATTGGCCGCCAGCGCCGCCTGCTGCACCTGAGCCAGCGTCACGCCAGCCTGCACGGTCATGGTGTTGTTATCCGCATCGACCTGAATAATGTCTTTCATGCGCTCCAGCGAGACAATCAGCGACTGGCCTTCATTGAGTGGCGTGGCCGCACCGCACAAGCTGGTGTTACCGCCTTGCGGCACGATGGCCACCTGATGTTCTGCGCACAGGCGCACCAGCTGCTGCACCTGTTCGGTACTTGCCGGGCGCGCCACGGCGATGGCTTGGCCTTGATAGCGGCGGCGCTGATCCAAACAATAAGGCGCCGTATCGGCGCCAAACAGGATGGCATGCGAAGCCTGCCATTGATGCAATTGCTCTAGAAAACTCATTCACTATCCTGAAAAACGAGGATTCGGGCTACAGCCAGAAATCCGTGCGCCGCTGGTGATGCTCGATAACGCGTTGGAAATGGCCGGGGTCTTTGGCAAAAGTCATCTCGCCTGCCGCCGGTTTGTGGAAATCGAGCAGTCGCGACACCCAGAACCGCAGCGCAGCGGCGCGCAACATAATCGGCCAGTCGGCCACTTCATCGCTCGTCAGTGGACGAACTGATTGATAGCCCGCCAGCATCGCTTTAGCGCGCTCGGCGTCAATATCGCCGTTTTCCAGCACACACCAATCGTTCAACGTAATCGCCAAGTCATACAGCAGGATGTCGTTGCAGGCGTAGTAGAAATCGATAAATCCGCCCACCTGATCGCCATTCATCAAGGCATTGTCGCGGAACAAATCGGCATGGATCACGCCTTTGGGGAGCTGATCGAATTTGTGCTCCGACTGCAGTTTCACCTCGGCGTGCAGCAGTGCGGCGTCGGCCTCATTCATAAACGGATACATATCATGCGCGGTGGCAGACCACCATTGCGGGCCGCGCGGATTGGCCATCTGGCCGCTGTAGCTGGCGGCGGCCAAATGCATTTGCGCCAGCATTTCCCCCACCTGAGCGCATTGCACCGCGTTCGGGCTATCGGTTACCGCACCGGGCAGGCATGGCACCAATAAGGTGGGCTTGCCGTTTAGCTCATCGACATAGTCGCCATGCAGATTGGCAATCGGCGCGGCAATCGCAATACCGTGCTGGCCTAGGTGCACCATCAGGTTCACGTAGTACGGCAGCTCGTCGGCACGCAGTGTTTCAAACAGGGTCAGGACATACTTGCCATGAGTCGTGGTGACAAAGTAATTGGTATTGGTGACCCCTGCGGCAATCCCCTTGATCTCGACCAGCTGACCCAGCGAATAGCGCTTCAGGAACGGGGTTAAATCTTCGCGGCTAACAGTAGTAAAAACAGACATTCAATTATCTCAAAATTCCAGCAAGACCCACGTTGGGACGGCGATATTGTCGGTCATATCGCGGCGCATGAATTCGCCTTTGCCGGTCGGGTCAATCAGGTAATAGGGCTTGCCCACTTTTGGCGTTACTTTTACTTGGTACAGCTTGCCGCGCAGTCGGTATTCGGCAAATGTCGCATCGTCTTTTTCGATAATGCGCACTTCAGGGCCGGACTCAACCTCGGTAGGGGTGTCTTCGGTTGGCATGGGTGGCGGCTGGTCAGCCACCACTTCGGCAAATGTCGGAGCGGCCAGCGCCCCGAGCAATACAGCAATCAGCACATTTCTCATGATTCCGCTTCGCATGGTTCGCTCCCTTAAGATGTGAATAGCTCGTTTATAATGGGCGGCACACCCAATCACAGTATAGAGAACTCCCGCATGGCGACGCTGCTTTTAATCGACGGATCTTCGTATCTCTACCGCGCCTTTCACGCCATTCGAGAGCTTTCCGCCCCCGACGGCACGCCAAGCAACGCGCTGTTTGGCTTTGTGAACATGCTGAAAAAGCTGCGAGCGCAAACTCACGCCGATTATATCGCGTGCGTGTTCGATGCCAAAGGTAAAACCTTCCGCGACGACATTTACCCGCAATACAAAGCCCAGCGCCCGCCGATGCCGGACGAGCTGCGCGTGCAAATCGAGCCGATCCACGCCGCCGTCGCCGCGTTTGGCATCCCTATTCTGATGATTGAAGGCGTCGAGGCCGACGATGTGATCGGCACGTTGGCGCGGCAAGCCTCCGCCCAAGGCATCACGACGATTATGTCGACCGGCGACAAAGACATGTCGCAGCTGGTCGACGAGCACGCGCGCATTGAAAACAGCATGACTGAAGAAGTGCTCGACCGCGACGGCGTCTTTGCCAAATTCAACGTCTGGCCCGAGCAGATTGTCGATTATCTGGCGCTGATCGGCGACACCGTCGACAACGTGCCGGGCGTACCGAAGTGCGGCCCGAAAACCGCCGCCAAATGGCTGGCCGAATACGGCTCGCTGGATGAAATCGTCGCCAAGGCCGACAGCATCAAAGGCGTGGTCGGGCAAAATCTGCGCGATTCGCTTGCTTGGCTGCCAACCGCCAAAGAGCTGGTCACGATCAAGTGCGATGTGGATTTGAGCGCCGAATTGCCGAACGGCCTCACCGATCTGACGCCTAAAGCCGAGGACAGCGCAACGCTGCTCAGCCTGTTTACCCGCTTTAATTTCCGCACCTGGATGCGCGAAATGGAAAACAAGGTGGCCAGCAACGGTGGCCAGAGCGCAGCGCCTGCCGCACCAAATACACCAGCAGGTGTAACCGCAGACCTGTTTGCAGATAATACCCCTGAGGCAATACCCCAAGACAACCCCGCCCCCAGCGCGCCAGTCGAGCGCCATTACGAATGCATCACCACGCCCGAATTGCTCGCCAAGTGGATAGACAAAATCACTGCCGCGAGCATGACTGCGTTCGACACCGAAACCGATAGCCTCGACTCGATGCAGGCGCGCATCGTCGGCATGTCGTTCTCGGTGCAAGCCGGTGAAGCTGCCTACCTGCCGCTGGCGCACCACGGCGCTGACACTCCTGACCAGTTACCGTTTGATGAGACTATCGCCAAGCTCAAACCGTGGCTCGAATCCGCCGACCACAAAAAAGTCGGCCAGAACCTGAAATACGATCAACACGTTTTGGCCAATATCGGCGTCAATCTAGCAGGCATCGCCGACGATACGCTGCTGATGAGCTACGTCCTCGCCAGCCACGAAAAGCACAATATGGACGACCAAGCCGCGCGCGAGCTGGGCGAAACCACAATCAAATACGAAGAAATCTGCGGCAAAGGCGCCAAGCAGATTGGTTTTGCCGAGGTTGATCTAGATACCGCCACGCGGTATGCGGCTGAAGACGCTGATATTACTGGCCGTCTGGCCAATACCCTATTGCCGCGTCTGCAAGCACAGGCGGGTCTGTATCACGTTTACCGCGAAATCGAAATGCCGTCGCGCGACGTGCTGTATGTGATGGAGCGCAACGGCTTTCTGGTCGATGCGGGCAAACTCAAACAACAAAGCCACGACATCGGCCTGCGCCTGATCGAGCTGGAGCAGCAAGCGTACGAGCTGGCCGGTCAACCGTTTAATCTGGGTTCGCCCAAACAGTTGGGTGAAATTTTCTTTGAAAAACTCAAACTGCCGGTGATCAAAAAAACGCCCAAAGGCGCGCCATCGACCGACGAAGAAGTGCTCACCGAGCTGGCCAAAGATTATCCGCTGCCCAAAGTGCTGCTCGAACACCGCAGCCTCTCCAAACTCAAATCCACCTACACCGACAAGCTGCCATTGATGATCAACGCCGCCACTGGCCGTGTGCACACCAACTTCAACCAGACCGTCGCCGTCACCGGGCGGCTGAGCTCGACCGAGCCGAATCTGCAAAACATCCCGGTGCGCACGCCCGAGGGCCGCAAAATCCGCGAAGCCTTTATCGCGCCAGCGGGCAGCAAAATCGTCTCGGCGGATTATTCACAGATCGAATTGCGCATCATGGCGCACCTATCGGGTGACGCCGCGCTGATCCGCGCCTTTGAGCAGGGGCTGGACATTCACAAAGCCACCGCCGCCGAAGTCTTCGGCATCCCGCTGGAAGAAGTGTCCAGCGAGCAGCGCCGCTACGCCAAGTCGATCAACTTCGGCCTGATTTACGGCATGGGCGTATTTGGCCTCGCAGCTCAGCTCGAAATCACGCGCGAGGCAGCCAAAACGTTTATCGAACGCTATTTCAACCGCTTCCCGCAAGTGGCCGAATACATGGAAACCACCCGCAGCGCCGCCCGCGACGCCGGCTACGTCGAAACCGTCTTCGGCCGCCGGCTATGGCTACCCGCGATCAAATCATCGAATGGCGCCCAACGTGCAGGGGCCGAGCGCGCGGCGATTAATGCGCCGATGCAAGGCACGGCGGCTGACCTCATCAAGCTGGCGATGGTGGCGGTGAATAATTGGTTGATTGCGGAAAAATTGCAGAGTCGACTGCTGTTGCAGGTGCATGATGAGTTGATTTTGGAAGTACCAGAGGCGGAATTGGACTTAGTGAAAGCCAAATTGCCGGAGATTATGGGTAATGTAGCGACGCTGAAAGTGCCGTTATTGGCGGAAGTGGGCGTTGGGGAGAATTGGGAAGAGGCGCATTAAGATATAGGGTGTATTTGCCGCCCAGTGGCAAATACACCAATAGCGTGGATAACTCTGCGGTTCAATACCAGAAGCGATTTCGCACTAGACCATACTTAGGTAAATAATGCTGATTCTAAGCTGCAAAGATTATAATGACGCCCTAAATTCTTTAGCCAAGGCTTACAGTGCAAGTATTGATGCAATTAAAAGTGCGCAAAACACTTGGATAAAAGATGAAGCCATCAAACAGCCGAGTCAAACACCAAATTTATTAATGCATATTTACGCTGAACTTGGTGGCAAAGATTATCACTTTGATCTAGCAAAATATTATCATCGAGCGGCTTGCTTTAACAAAACAACCTTTATAGAAAATGGATTACTATCCGCAAGAGACGGAGCTGTTCTATTTCTGGCGCAACTTAGCAGATTCATAATCAAAGATGACACAAAAAAAATAAAGACTTTGGCCTTACAAAAACTAATACACCGATTATCTAGTGAACCAGAGTCTGGCGGACCGCATGCTTTTACCTCTTACGATGAAGCACACTTCGCGTCAAAAAGTGGATTAAATTACTCAATCCCCGAATTTTTTCAAGACTTTATATACGAAAACCAAGATAAATTCTCATACGACTTTGAGAAAATAATTAGCGATAACTTTAAACAGTGCATTGTTGAATTTTCAGCCACTCCAGAATGCAAGGAAACTTATATCCGTGATTTATGGAGATATTGCATATTAGTAAATACAAAAGGCTACAAACCAGATAATTATCATTTATCTGGCCACAAGGGGAAAGGCACCCCAATTAATCCAGACCAAATTTTGGATATTTATTTTATTTGAAATTACACTTTTCAGAGCTTGCAGCCATGTAGCGCCGTAGATTGGACTAAGCTTGCGCAGCCCAACTTTTACCAAGAAACCGCCATCTATGACGGTTTTTATTTGCCTGCAATTTGTCATCCACCGCGGATTGGCGGCTATGCGCCGCGGCACTCACTTTCCTTGCTTCGCCAAGGAAAGTAAGCAAAGGAAGGCGACCCCACATCTGCGTCGGCTACGCCGATGCCCTCGACTGCGGACGGTTCGAGGCGGCGGCGGGGCTTAACAAAACAGGCCCCGCCGAAACCCCGCCCCGCCCGTTCCTCGCTCGGCGCAGCTGTAGGGGAATTGGCGCAGACCAACGATTGCGGCATATACATGCCTATGTGTTGCTCTATAGACCAATTTTGATCTGGCCTTTGGCGATATACCCATTCCTATTTTGTTCGCGCTGTGTGGTCTGGGGCTTTAATCCCCTGTCGCCCATCGCCGAAGGAGTGGAGTGAGACAAACAGCTTTATCGTTTGGCTCGCGACCGACTGAGGGAAGCCCGGAGGGCCGCAGGCGGGGGGCTCCTTTGGGGTGTAGGGGGCTTTGGAGAAGCAAAGCCCCCTACCTGCCCGCGCGGCGGAACGCGCATTCAAATATCGCTGCGTAGCCGTATAAAACCTAAAAAGAAGTTAGCATTTCGGTGCGCAAATCCCTGCGGGATTTTCACACCCAACCCATCACCAACGAAACCGCCAATCATGGCCGCTTTTCATTATCTGTTGGCCGCTTAGCTCACAGAAGATATACGTGAATAGGTATTGCTCTAGAGGTCAATTGAGATATTGCTTCTGTTGATATACCCATAGAATCTGACTTGAGCGGGATTTCCTGCCTGTTGGCGGTGATGTCAGCGATTGATGTGATTCGCTTGAGGGGCGATCAGTAGAAATGCCGGATGCCGGTATTCAACCGGCCTCCGGCATGTGGCCTAGCGGCGGGCGGTGGCGGCCAGTTTGCTGGCGGCGGCGGCTGCGGTGATGTTGGGGTTGTGCCAGAACTCGTAGACCACTTCGATCAGTGCTTTTTTCATATCGTCCTGCACGGCCATATTGTGCGCCCACGATGGGACCAGCGTATTTTTCTGCGCGGCGTCGGCAAAGTCGGCCGCCGAGGCTTTACCATAAGCATCGAGCCGATTGCGGTCGATGTCAGTGCGGGCGGGGATCGAGCCTTTGTGATGGTTGTAGGCAATCTGGCATTCCGGGCTCATCAGCAGGGAGGCAAAGTCACGCTGGGCGATGGCGCGTTTTGGATCGTCCTGCCGGAACATGGTCAGCGTATCGGCGGCGAAGCTGTATTCGCCATTCTGATTGGGCGCGGCCCAGAATAGATAATCGCTACCGGCCTGCTTGCCTGCGGTATCAAATTCGCCTTTAACCCAGTCGCCCATCAGCTGCATGGCGGCACGGCCATTGATAATATCGGCGGAGACCAGATTCCAGTCGCGGCCCACCGGATCGGGGCTGCAGTAGGGTTTTAGGCGGCGGAACATTTCGAGCGCGCGGATGGTTTCCGGCCCGGACAACACGCCCTGATCGAGCCTGCTAAATGCATCGACATAATATTTGGCACCACACAGGCCCAGCGAGACGGCTTCAAACAGCGTGGCCACCTGCCATTTCACCTCGGAATGCGCAAAAGGCATAATCCCGGCGTTTTGCAATTTCTCGCAGAGCGCGATCAGCTCATCCCATGTGCGGGGAGCCTGGCTCACATTCACCCGGCGCAGCAGCGCCGCATTGGCCCAGATCACATTCACGCGGGCCACGCCCAGCGGTACGGCGGCATAGTGGCCATCAGCGTGCATTTGTTTATCGAGCACGGCGGGCAGTATCTGCGCCCAGTTTTGCTCCCGCGCCAGATCGTCCAGATTGGCCAGCACGTTTTTGCCTGCCCAGGCCTGGATTTTGACGCCACCGATGGCGGCGGCGGTGGGTAGATTATTTTCCTCGACGGCTTTTTTCAGCATGCCGGGGACATCTTTACCGCTGTGATTATCCGACCAATGATGGCCGATCTGATTCAAGCGCGCTTTCACATCGGCCACCGCACGAAATCCACTGGCAGCAAACCAGCCGTGCAAGACCGTAATGTCTTCCAGCTTGAATTTACCCACGGCACTCATCAGTTCGCGGGCACGATTGTCGAGCGTTTCTAGCGCTTTTTTGGTTTGCTGCAGCGCTGAATCGCTCGATTGTGTCATTGAATTAATTTGCTCGGACGATTGCGCCATCGTGGTGCTGGCGGCGGTTTGTTCGCGCGTCGCGTCAGCAATGCCGCGCACGACTTGCACGACGTTTTCCATGCGCTGGCCGATTTCATGCATCATCTGGCTGGCTTCCTGCGCCCGCTCGACACTGGAAGTAACGCCGCTTGCCGCTTCATTCATGTTTTTGAGTGCAATATCGGTGTCTTTACCCACCGAATTGATACGGTCGGTAATTTCCACCGTGGCCTTGGCGCTGCGTTCGGCCAGCTTGCGCACTTCATCGGCCACCACGGCAAAACCGCGGCCTTGCTCACCGGCCCGCGCCGCTTCAATCGCGGCATTGAGCGCCAACAGATTGGTTTGCTCGGCAATATCCTTGATCACGCTGACAATGCCGCCAATTTCCTTGGAACGCTGCCCCAGATCGGCCATGGCAAAGCTGAGTGATTTGATCGAATCCTGCATTTTGCCTACTTCATCCGATACGCTATGCACGGTTTGCGCGCCATCGACCGACAATTGCTGCGTGGATGCCACGGCGTCGTCCACTTCGTGCGCGCTATCGGCAATATGCGTAATGCTAACGGTGATTTCCTCCACTGCAGCGGCCGAGGCGGCGACAAAATCGGCTTGGGTGTGGCTGTCTTTAACCAGCTGCCCGGTGACGCTGGTAATTTCTTTCAAGCCCAGCGACAGGCTTTCCATATCGCGCTGCACTTCACGAAAGGTGTTTTGCAGCTGCGTAGCAAACTCGTTAAATCCGGCTGCGGCCTGCCCCAATTCATCTTGCCCCTGCACCGGAATGCGGAAATTCAGATCCCCACCACCCACTGGCAATTGCTGCATAGCCTGCAACAACTTTTGCAAGGGTTTAAGCTGCCATTGCAACAGCAGCGCCTGCGCCACTGCTGCGACCAGCACGGCCAGCGGCAAGCTGACCCAGGCTGACCAGCCCAACCCCAAGCTAGCCCAGAAACCCAATGCCAGCGCCAACAGGCTAATCAAAACGGTGGATAAAATGATTCGGGTCTTGATGGGCATAATGACTCCGCAGTGGGAAAAAGCTGTTTTTATCTGATCCGGAAACCGTTAACAATTCGCCAACAATTGCTTATGTCAGCATAGTCAGGATTGAAGTTGAAAGCCAAGCAGGCCAGATCGGGACATGATGGGGACGACGGCTTTGGCTTGTCTATTGCGAGTTTGCTTTATGTATTATGCACCGTTGATGCACACCTGATCTTGATCAGATCGAGCTCAATGACCTTTTTGCAACGCAACAATAATTGAATGAAATGCAAAACTTATCCTTTGCTTAGTAACATACCCAAGCCATAGGACGCTACGTTATAGTAGCTGCATTACATTCATTGCATGACAGGGCTCAGGCGGCAAAACCTGGGTGCAGTAATATCCGGCAGATTCGCTATCTACCTCTGCAACGCCCTGAAAGAAGGATAGGCATCGTGAAATACACTCCGCACACCCACAAGCATTTTCCCGAAGGTGCGCAGCACCAGCACCCGCATGATCGCCCGGGTGGACACAATGCCTGCCATGATCATCGCCACGACGAAAGCCACCATCACCACGATCATGGTGCGCCCAGCTCGCAAAAACGGCTGGTGATCGCACTGATTGTGACCTTTGGCTTTGCCTTTGTCGAACTAGCGGGCGGCCTCTGGGCCGGATCACTGGCGCTGATTTCCGATGCGGGTCATATGATGACCGACAGCGCTGCGCTGCTGCTGGCGCTGATTGCCAATCTGATCGGGCAACGCCCAGCCAATGCGGCCAAATCGTATGGCTACGCGCGTGCAGAATTGATCGGCGCGCTGGTCAATAGCCTGACCATGATTGCGCTGGTGGTGTGGATTGTGGTCGAAGCCGTACAACGCCTGCTCAACCCCGAGCCGGTCAATGGTCTGGGCGTGATGGTGATTGCGGTCATTGGCCTGCTGGTCAATGTGATTTCCGCCTGGCAGCTCTCGCATGATCACGACAATCTCAATAGCCGTGCGGCGCTGATTCACGTACTGGGTGACTTGCTCGGCTCGGTGGCGGCCATTGCCGCCGGGGCCGTGATTTACTACACCGGCTGGCAGCCGATTGACCCGATTTTGTCGATTGCGGTATCGCTGCTGATTTTGCGCTCGACCTGGGCACTGCTGAAAAAGTCGACGCATTTATTAATGGATGGCGTACCGGACGGGCTGGATTTGTCCGCTGTCGCCGATGCCATTACCGCCACGCCGGGCGTGAGCGAATTGCACGATCTGCACGTCTGGAATATCGGGGGCAAACGCAACGCCCTATCGGCCCACCTGATTATCGAAGACCCCGCTGCATGGCCACGGTTGATTTTGCAACTCAACGAGATGCTGGAGCAGCAATACCATATTGACCACGTTACCTTGCAGCCCGCCTGGCTCAGCGAGCATCAGGGTGAACCCGTGCCCATGATACGGATTGCGCATTGACCGATGCGGCGTGATAGCATTTGTTTCTTTGTCTCGGGGAAAGAGTGATGCGAGCCCAATGCCTGATACTCATGCTGTGTGCCAGTATGACTTCGTTTGCAGAAACCAATGTCAGAGTGGAGCGTAATGGCCGCGGCTTACCGGGTGAAGTGACAGATTGGTTTAATGATCAGAAGGCTGCGCCTGCAGAAGTTGGTTTTGTTTTACCGAATATCAAAGATTTGACGCAATGGGCACCACTTGATATTCCACAGTTAAAAAACAACAGCAAAAATAGCTATTTTCTAGCACTGGACAGTTTAACGCTCAATAGTGATGAAATTGTCCGTTATGTTGTTGCCATTAAACCAGCAGGTGCAAATATCACCACACTGTTTTTTGAAGGGCTCGATTGTGCAAGCAATCAATACCGCCACTATGCCAGTGCCAGCAGTACGGGCGACTGGCGCGAGCTGAAAAATAGCACCTGGAAAATCAACAGCAAAAATGGCCATAATGCTTGGCAAGGTTATCTGGCTGATGAGTTTTGTAGCTTCAATGCGCCTTGGCCGCTAGAAACCATCAAAAAGGAATTCGTCGCCAATAAATGGCCTGCTGACTGTTCCGGCTGCCAAACCCGTTAAATAATCACCGACAGGCACACAGTCAACAAGACGGCAGCATGATTACCTAGCTCTGCTGTCGTTGGCCAATATACTGAGCGGCCTGCTGTACGGGCACTAACCAGTCATCCAAACCCGATTGGCGCAAAATGCGCAGCGATGAGTACCACGGGCTATCGCTGCGCGCAGTTTGCCAGCGCCAATCGGCGTCGATCCGGCTCAGCAATAAGGTCGGCACGCCCAACGCGCCCGCCAGATGCACAATCGACGTGCAGCTACTGACCACCAAGTCCAGATTGGCAATATACGCGGCCGTATCGGCAAAATTACGCCAGTGGGCGCTGTCGTCGCGTAGCTGCGCCGGGTGAGCGCCGTATTGTAAATTGCACCAGTGAATGCCCGGCAAATCGAGTAAAGATTGCAACTGCGCCAGCGGAATACTGCGCCAGCGATTATCCGCCTGCTGCGGATTACCTTGCCAGGCCAGACCAGCTTTAAAACCGGCAGGCAGGTGCTGACGCCAGTACGCCAGCGCCGCCGGATCAGGACACAAATAGGCAGCACCATCGAGCCGTGCTTCGTCAATCTGCAGCGCAGCGGCCAGACTCATCAACGGGATATGGTGCGTCAGCCCGCTGTGGTCATTCAGGCTACTCACCACATGAATCTCTGGCGGCAGGCTTTGCTGCAGCAGCTGCTGCAATGTATCCGGCACCAGCACGGTCACATGGGCAAAGCGGTGCAGTAACTGGGGTAAAAACCGGGCAAATTGCAGCATATCGCCAAAGCCCTGCTCGCCAATCACCAATAGCCGGGCAGAACGGTTCACTACCTCACCCGACCAGCGGGGCAAAGGGGTATTTGGATAGGGCCTATGCAGCGCTTGCCAGCGCGACTCATACCCCTGCCATCCTTCCTGCCATTTTCCTTCAAGCAAGCTTAATGTTCCCAGGCTGTAGCGGGCCAGATGATGCTCAGGATTGAGCCTCAGTGTCGCCAGATAATGTGCTCTGGCCTGCGCCAACTCACCTTCGCGCCGGTACAGCCGCCCCAGATTATGCAGGGCATCGGGATATTCGGGCTTGAGCCGCAAAGCGGCGGCAAAATGCTCGTGTGCGGGCGCAAAGCGCCCCAGATTGGTCAATAGGGTTGCCAGATTATAGTGCGCCTCGGCGTGCGCCGGGTTGGCATCCAGCGTGGCGCGATAATGCTCGGTCGCGGCCAGCGCATTGTGCTGCAACAGCGCAAGATTGCCCAAGTTATAGTGTGCGTCGGCCCAGCCGGGCTGCCAGTGCAAGGCCTGCTCATAGGCGATGCGCGCCTCATCGTAGCGCCCCAGCTGCTTGAGGATATTGCCGTAATTCAAATGCAGGGCGGGCGCTTCAGGCACCAGCTGCAGGGCTTGCGCCATCAGGATTTGCGCTTGAGCCCAGTCTGCACGCTGCGCGGCACTACGGGCTAGTTGGGCCAGCTGAACGGGGTCTTTCACCATACCCTCCAACGTATTGGTCTGCAGCCTAATTCAAAACTAGAGTGCAGACCTATACCCATCAGGAAACAACCAGATTATCACGATGGATCAATTCGGCTTCGTCGATATAACCCAAAATGGCTTCGATCTGGCCGGTAGGGTGGCGCAAAATCCGCGCGGTTTCTTGCGAGCTGTAATTGATCAGGCCGCGCGCAATTTCAACGCCCTGATGATCGATACAGCTCACCACTTCACCGCGCAAAAACTCGCCTTCCACCGCGCTCACGCCAATGGGCAATAGGCTTGACCCACCTTGCTTGAGCGCCCGTACCGCACCCGCATCCAGCGTTACCCGGCCTTTGAGCTGCAAATGATCGGCAATCCATTGTTTTTTGGCCGCCAGCGGCGAGGTGTGCGCAGTCAGCTGTGTGCCGATGGCCTCCCCGGCAGCCAGCCGGGTGAGCACTTCGGGCTCGCGGCCGCAGGCGATAATGGTTGTCGCCCCGCTACGCGCCGCCCGTTTGGCAGCGATGATTTTGGTATACATCCCGCCTGTGCCGACGCTGGAGCCCGCACCACCGGCCATCGCCTCCAGCGCTTCATCACCAGCGGTGGCAAAACGCACCAGCGTGGCATCGGGGTTGCTGCGCGGATCGGCAGTGTAAAGGCCGGTCTGATCGGTCAGAATCACCAGCGCATCACCCTCGATCAGATTTGTCACCAGCGCGCCCAGCGTGTCGTTGTCGCCAAATTTGATTTCGGCGGTCACGACGGTGTCGTTTTCATTAATGATCGGAATCACGCCCAGCTGCAATAAGGTCAATAATGTTGACCTGGCATTCAGATAGCGGGTGCGATCGGATAAATCTTCGTGCGTGAGCAGCACTTGTGCGCAAGTGAGGCCGTATTCCTGAAATGCGGCTTCATAAGCACGGCACAGCCCCATCTGTCCGACGGCGGCGGCGGCCTGTTTTTCATGCACCGCACTGGGCTTGCTGCTCCAGCCCAGCCGCGCCACGCCTTCCGCAATGGCACCGCTCGATACCAGCACGACCTGCTTGCCCTGGCGCGCCAGCTCGGCAATTTCCTTGGCCCAGCGGCTAAGCGCCGCATGATCCAGCCCCTTGCCGTCGTTGGTGACAAGGCTGGAGCCGACTTTGATGACAAGACGTTGGGCGCTGGGTAATACGGTGCTGGTCATGATGAATGATTCCGACTTTGATGCGGGAGATTATACCGTGACAAACGGCGCTGAAACGGCACGATGCCGCCCTGATGTGAGGAAATTTGCACCAGCGCAAAGCCTTGCAGATTGTGCACTGGTGGAGCCAGAAGCGCCTTGCTAGCGCTGGGGGCTGCTAAACTAGCACCCTTTACACCCTTTGATTGCACCTTATGTCCCTGCTTGAAATCATTGGCTTTGTACTCACGCTGACGGCGATTGCACTAGCCGCGCGCGGCCATGTGCTGACCTGGCCACTGCAGCTGGTGGCTAGCCTGCTATACGTCTGGCTATTTGCCCAATTCAACTTGTTTGGCGAAGCCGCGCTGCAAGCGGTGTATGCCGTTCTGGCGGTGTATGGCTGGCAGCAATGGCGCGGCAATGTAAGTCAACCGGCTTTACCTGTCTGCTATTTGAATAAAAAAGAATGGCTGCTGATCAATACCGTGGGGCTGGCCTTAACCGCCGTGGTGTCGACGCTGCAAATTCAGTTTTTACCGACTGATGTCCCCGTGCTCGATTCTTCCATATTTGTGTTTGGCCTGCTGGCGCAGTGGATGCAGGCTAAGAAACGGATAGAGAACTGGCCGTACTGGATCGTGCTCAATTTGCTGGCCAGTGGCGTGTATCTATATAAAACGCTGTATATCACCGCCGTGCTGTATGTCCTGCTGGCCTTGCTGGCCGTGTGGGGCTGGCGCAACTGGCGGCGCGAGCTGGTGGCCGCATGACGCGCAAAATCGCAATTGTCGGCCCCGAATCCTGCGGAAAAACCAGTCTGGCGCGAGCGCTGGCCCGTGAGTTGCAGGCACCCTGGGTGCCCGAATTCTCCCGCCCGTGGTTTGCCGCCCAGCGCCGCACTGCGTATAGCATGGACGATATTATTGCGATTGCGCATGGTCAGCTGGCGCTGGAACAGCAGCTGGCCACCGGGGCTGACTGGCTGGTGTGCGATACCAGTGTGCTGGTGTGTGTGATCTGGGCACAGGTGCGCTTTGGCGAATGCCCAGCCGAGCTGGCGCAACTGTGGCGGCCTCAGGATTATCAGCTGCATCTGCTCACCGCAGCCGATCTGCCGTGGCAACCCGACCCTTTGCGCGAAAATCCGCTGGATCGGGATGCATTGTTGACCCGCTATCAAACCGCGCTAGAACAAACACAAGCACCGTTTGCGCTGGTGACTGGCGTGGGCGAGGCTCGCTGGCAAAACGCCAAGCAGGCAGTGCAGCAATTTACATGGGTATAGCCCTGCAGATCATGCTGAATAATATCTATAGAGCAATACCCATGAAATACATCGACTACACTTGTGCTAGCGCCTGATCAAGATCGGCCAGAATATCGTCGATGTGCTCAATCCCGATCGACAGACGCACCATGTCTTCGGATACGCCTGCTTTTTGCAGTTCATCGGGCGAGAGCTGGCGATGCGTGGTGCTGGCGGGGTGGCAAGCCAGCGATTTGGCGTCACCAATATTCACCAGTCGGGTGATCAATTGCAGCGCATCTTGGAAACGCGCACCCGCCTCACGGCCGCCTTTGACGCCAAAGGTCAACAAGCCTGACGCTTTGCCGCCGAAGTATTTATCCACCAAGGGTTTGCTGGGGTGGCCTGCTTGGCCAGCGTAGTTCACCCATTCCACTTTCGGATGTGCGGCAAGGAAATCGGCCACTTTCAGCGCGTTTTCTACGTGTCTGTCCATGCGCAACGCCAGTGTTTCCAGCCCCTGCAAAATCAGGAAAGAATTAAATGGCGAAATCGCCGCGCCCATATTGCGCAGTGGCACAGTGCGCGCGCGGCCGATAAATGCCGCTGGGCCGAGCGCCTCGGTGTAAATCACGCCGTGATAGCTGACTTCGGGCTCGTTCAGGCGTTTGAAACGGGTTTTATGCTCGGCCCACGGAAATTTGCCGCTATCGACGATAATGCCGCCAATGCTGGTGCCGTGGCCGCCCATATACTTGGTCAGGCTGTGCACGACGATGTCGGCACCGTGTTCAATCGGACGAGTGAGATATGGCGTAGGCACGGTGTTATCGACGATTAGCGGAATGCCACCGGCGTGCGCGACGGCGGCAAAGGCCGCGAAATCCACGACGTTGCCCAATGGATTACCGATTGATTCGCAGTAGATTGCTTTGGTTTTTTCGTCGATCAGTGCGGTGGCGGCTTGCGGATCGTTCGCGTCAACAAAACGAACCGAAATACCGTACTGCGGCAGCGTATGTGCAAACAGATTGTAGGTGCCGCCATACAGCGCACTGGTGGCGATGATATTGTCGCCCGCTTCGGCGATGGTGAGGATCGCATAGGTAATCGCCGCCTGCCCCGAGGCCAGCGCCAGCGCGCCGATCCCGCCCTCCAGCGCCGCCACCCGTTGTTCGAGCACATCGGTGGTCGGGTTCATGATGCGGGTATAGATATTGCCTTTGACCTTCAGATCAAACAGATCGGCGCCGTGTTGGGTGTCGTCAAAAGCGTAGCTGGTGGTCTGGTAAATCGGGACGGCCACCGCCTTGGTCGTCGGGTCGGGGCTGTAGCCGGCATGAATGGCAAGCGTATCGAATTTCATTGCTAAAGTCCTTGGGATGATAAGAGCCCAAGTAATGTAGCACTGCTGGTTTGGCCCGATAAGTGATTGATTGATCTAAACATGGCGCGGCTTGATCTAAGACAAGCGCCAGAAAATGCCCACACAGCACTGCCAGCGAAATTATGGCGCGACGGTGATGGCCCCCTCGGGGATGGCTTCGCCACGCAAATGGCCTTTGCGCAGCTGCAGTTTTTCTTCGGCACGTTGCAGTAGCGCTTCAAACTGGTTGCCGTGGCGGCCATATTTAACCAGTGACAGCGTCACCGAAAGGTGAAAACTGAAATCGCCATGCTCAATGGTCAACGCTTCCAGCGCCATTTCGATTTCCACAGCCAGCGAGCGCAGTTCGTGCGAATTTTTATCGCAGAAAATAATGCAGAATTCCTCGCCCGCAATGCGGCCGATCAGCGCTTCATCACCGGCAATCTCGCGGATTTTCTTGGCGCATTTTTTCAAGGCAGCGTCGCCTGAGCCATAGCCATAGCGCTGATTCACCACGCGGAACTGGTCAATATCAAGCAGCATCAGGCCCAGCGATGAATTGTGCTTGCGGGCGCGGTGCAATTCGCGTTCGGCGTGCTCTTCCATGCCTCGCCGATTAAGCAAGCCAGTTAGCGCATCGTAGCGCACCAGCTTGGTCAGGCGCGTGTGCAGGCGATGGGCAATCATCAACTGATAACTGTAGGGCAACACCACGCTGATTGCGCAAGCCAGTACAGCCCAGATCTGGGCAAGCCGATCATGGGGTATTGCGCCAAAGACGTTACACAAACTGGCACAGAGCAATATACCTGCCAGGGCAAATACAGTGAGCACCAGCAAGTAGCGCGGCAGGCTCCACTCTTCGTCATTGCCGGGCTGAAATGCTTCGCGACCGATCTGAAAGGCCAGCGGCGCGAGCAGCAGTGCCTGGAGCAATCCGGCCTGTGCGGCCGAAATCGCCTGCACCAAGCTGGCGATGACAGCCAGCAGACATAGCGGAATCAGCGCAGCCCACCAGCCGAGCACGGCTGGCCGCGCAAACGAGCGACGCGTCCCGGCCAGCAAGCCCAATTGCCCCAGCAATAACAGCAAAATCGCCAGCCAGGCCAGCAGGTCGGCGCTACCAAACAGAGCCAGCGCCCAGACAAACCAGCCGGACTGATGCAGCACCCCGCCGACGGCCAGCGTGGTGATGCCACGCTCGCTATCCTGACTGCGGGCCAGACCGAGATACATCAAGGCGCCCAGTGCCGAACAAATCATGGCCAAGACGGAGAGCGAGTTAAGCGATTCCAACATAAGACAATACTAATGTAAGTGATTTCCCTAATAAAACTAATATGCCTTCACACAATGTCAGGGTAAAGTCAGAACTGACGGATGGCACTTCTGGCAGTACAGGCGTGGTTGCACTGCAACAGTATGGCAACAAACACGCAAAAAATTCATGGCGATGATGACGTCATGCAAACGTATAATGCACAGACCCTCGCTTGGAGAAAATCAATGTCTGCCTTAATTTGCGGCTCTATGGCCTACGACACCATCATGGTGTTTCCTGATCATTTCAAAAAACACATCCTGCCTGAGCAGATTCATATTCTGTCGGTGTCATTTCTGGTGCCAGAAATGCGCCGCGAGCTGGGTGGCTGCGCCGGGAATATCGCCTACAGCCTGAAAATGCTCGGCTCGGAGCCGCTGATCATGGCGACGGTGGGCCAGGATTTTGACCTCTACGCCAAATGGCTAGAGCAAATGCAAATCCGCCAGGACTACATCAGTGTGCAGGAAGGGTTTACCGGACAGTGCTTTATCACCACCGATCTGGACGATAACCAGATCAATGCCTTCCACCCCGGCGCAATGGGCATGTCGCACGTCAATCAGGTGAGCGACGTCAAAGAAAAAATCAGCATCGGCATTGTCTCACCCGATGGCAAGCAAGGGATGCAGGATCATGCTCGCCAGCTGGCGGCAGCCGGTATTCCGTTTATTTTCGACCCTGGTCAGGGCATGCCGATGTTTAGTGGCGAAGAGCTGCTGGAGCTGGTCGAGATCGCCAGCTATCTGACGCTGAATGATTACGAAGCAGAAATGATGTGCAAAGCCACCGGCCTAAACCTTGAGCAGCTGGCTGGTAAAGTCAAAGCGCTGATCGTGACGCTGGGCGCAGAAGGCTCGTGCATTTATGCCGATGGCACGCAGCATATTATTCCTGCTGTTGCGCCAGCTGCCGTGCTTGACCCGACTGGTTGCGGCGACGCTTTCCGCGCCGGTTTGCTACACGGGCTGATGCAGGGCTGGGATTGGCCCACGACCGGCCGTCTGGCCTCTTTGCTGGGCAGCATCAAGATCGCCCACCGTGGCGGCCAGAACCACAAATTCAGCATAGCCGACCTGAAAGCGCAATATCAGGCCGCATTTGGCCAGACTTTGCCCGAAACAGTCGCTTAAGCGCCAAGCTAAGTGCCGCAGTATTTCACCGCCGCAAGCCAAACAGGTCTTCGTTAGTTTTGCTGCGGCGGGTGGCAAAAACAGCCATCGCAGCGCCGAATTTGAACACCCGCCATCACATTCGCTTGGTTACGGTGGCGAATCTGATAAAATGCGCAGGCAAAAAACCCTTTGACGAGCTTGATCGAATGAACACCCCAGAAAACAAACCGACTTCTACACCCACCACTTTTGGCATGTTGAAGGATTTGCAAAAGCAATTTGCGGTATTTCGTGACTGCCAGCCTCTCGCCATCGGGATCGACAAGCAAGTCATCGCCGCCCTGCCGGAAGTGAACCGCCGGGTGTTGCGCAGCGCGCTGGCCATGCACACGCGCTCTATCCGTTATCTGAAAGTGATGCAAAACGCGACCGAACGCGTCAATCTGGATGGCAGCAAGGCCGACGCGGTGACTGAAGAGCAGCGCACATTTGCCGCCACCAGCCTGCATGAACACTTCAAAAAAGCCGCGAATGAGCGCAAGGCACAGCAAGCTGCAGAAGCGGCTGCCGAGGCCGAACGCCAGCGCACAGAAAAACTCAATCAGCTGGCGCAGAAGTTCTCGCGCAACTAAATCCAGATCAACCCCGGGCTTGCACCGGGGTTTATTGATTGTGCCGCCAGATTGCAGTGGCCAAGTACCACGCGAGTTAAAGGACACATCATGCGCTGGTTTCTGATCTTGTTGCTGCTGTGCTCCGGAGCAAGCCACGCTCTGGATTCCCCCATCCTGCCGCTAGTCACCGTACAAGCCAGCGAACGTGACGGCCATGTGCTGTTTAACGCCCAGTTTCTTGCTCCGGTGACGCAGGCCCAGGCCTTCGCCGTGCTGACCGACTTTGACCACATGGCCGAATTCATGCCGAATATGAGCCAGAGCAAAGTGCTATCACGGCAGGGCAATCACTGGCATATCAGGCAGCAAGGCCAGCTGCAGCTGGGGCCGATCAGCATGACGCTGGATTCGGAGCGCGATATCGAAATCCAGCCGATGGAGCAGATCACAGCCCGCTCGATCAATAGCAGCAATGGCGCATTTAGCAGCCGGATGCAGCTACAGGCTCAAGGGCGCTACACCAAGATGAATTATCAGGCCGACTGGATTCCCAATTCGGTGCTGATGCGCACTTTGGGCAAGCAGCATTTGCAAACGCAAATTGCCCAGCAATTTGGCGCCATGCAAAAAGAAATGCTCAGGCGGGGCAAACTGGCGCTGGCCTCGGCGCCGCAAGGCTTGTAATTTCGCACCAATGCAAAAAGCCACCCGAAGGTGGCTTTTTTGTAATTTTGGTGGCCAATCGCGGAATCGAACCACGGACACGCGGATTTTCAATCCGCTGCTCTACCAACTGAGCTAATTGGCCAGTGAATGATTGCTCAGTCACAAGGGTTGCTATTAAAGCCGATCCGGCGCCGCGCGTCAAGCGCTTTATCGCAAATAACCATCCTGTCGGCGTGATTGCGCCGCATCCGGCACGATCACTCAATCAGCAAGGCGGTAATATTCACATTAAACCTATGGGGTATAGCTGGGTCTACCTGACTTGCTATTGCCCACAGCAATATACCCTAGCGGCAGCGCATTTCACGATGTGCTGCCGTTTATTGTGCTCAATCATTTGGGACAAATGTTTTTTAGAAGGATGCAGCTGATGAGTTTACCCCCGATTACTGTTTCTGCTCTGGATGCCGTGCGGCTGGAAAAACTGCTTGAGCGCCAGGCGGCTCAAGGCCTGGCCGATATCAGCGGCCTAGAGAACGAGCTGGCACGGGCTCATATTGTTGAGCCGGAAAACATGCCGCCCGATGTTGTGACGATGCGCTCGCAAGTGTGTTTTGAAATACTGCCCGAAGGTAAAACATTTGAGCTCACATTGTGCTACCCCGACGAGATGAATGGCAGCCGCGAGCAGATTTCAATTCTGGCACCCATCGGCTCGGCCATTCTGGGTCTGTCAGTCGGGCAGGAAATCAGCTGGCCCACGCCTGCCGGCACGCAGCTGCGTGTGCGGGTCAAAGCGCTGAGCTGGCAGCCGGAACGCGCTGGCATGCTGCTGATGTAATTGCCCCACGTGCGCCAGCCACGGGGAATCGACTATGATGGTTCTTTTCTCCACGCTGGCCGCACCATGGCGCTGTCCAACTCCCCTTTACCCCATCTCGTAGCCGATCTTTCCAATCCATCCCGCACCTGGGAATGGTTGCAAACCAATCCCAGCCTGACCGAGCTGGCGCAGCAACACCCCGCGCTTTGGAGCGAAGTGCGGGCCGAGCTGGCCGAGGTGTTTGCCAGACGGGATCCGGCTGAATTGAAAGCGTTGCTGGCGCAGGCCAGCCAGCGCAAAGCGCCGGGGCAGCGCTATTTAAGCGGTGAACGCGAAGGCCGGGCCTTTGCACTCTTTGTCCACGAACAGCTACGCCAGCGCCTCACCGAGCAGGCTTTGCGCCAGTACGCGCTATCCAGCGCCAGCGGCGTCAAAGCGGGCAAGGTCCGCTTTAATCTGCTCAATGGCCTGCTGGCGCAACATCTGCTGTTCGAACGCGATCTCATCCGCAAACCGGTTTCGATGACCCGCTTCAAGCTGATCTGGCCACTACTCTGGCAAAAACGCCGACTCATGCCGCTGGTCGAAAAACGCGGCATCTGGTGTTTTTACAGCCATGAGCTGATTACCGGGCTGGCAGCGCTGATCGGCGCGCGCCGCACGGTTGAAGTGGGTGCTGGCGATGGCACTTTAAGCCGTTTTCTGGCCGCACAAGGCGTCGAGATTACGCCGACCGACGATTACAGCTGGGAAAAAACCATTCAGTACCCCGACGAGGTTCAGCGCTATGATGCCATCGCGGCCATCTCGCGCTTTAAACCCAAAGTCGTGATTTGCAGCTGGCCACCATCGAATAATCATTTTGAGCGGCAAATCTTCCGTCAGCGGGAAGTGGAAACCTATATCGTGATCGGCAGTCATTCACGCTTTCTCACCGGCAGCTGGCGTGATTACGAAGAACAAACACAATTTGACTGGCAGGAATACCCAGCACTTAGCCAACTGGTTTTGCCGCCGGAGCTCAAAGCAGGAGTATGGGTATTTCAACGTAAGGCATGATAGAAAAGGGCTACAGCCCTATACCCTAGCAGCCATGCAAATAGTCGCATTAGGCCAGCAGCGATCGGGCAGCAAACTCGCCCACATCAGGCCAGCGATTCATCCGGATAATCGGTGAAATAAGGTGGAGTGCGAAGCGGGCCGATAAGCCGGGTCCTGTCCGGCTGTTGCCAGCCGTGACCATCATTCCTCTAGGCGCGCCATTACTGACGCGCTCAAGCAACCTACCCGTAGACTCAGCGAGCAACCTCAACGCCTACTGCTTGGTCTTGCTCCGAATGGGGTTTACCCTGCCAGCGACTGTTACCAGCGCCGCGGTGCGCTCTTACCGACCCCTTGCGGGGCTCCCCGTGAGGCGGGGACACCTTTTCACCCTTACCAATCGCCCGATTCCGGCCATCTCATCTGGCCGTTCAACTCGGATTACTGGCGGTTCAGCTCTCTGTTGCACTTTCCGTCGGCTCGCGCCGCCTGGCCGTTAGCCAGCATCCTGCTCTATGGAGCCCGGACTTTCCTCCCCCGCCAGCATTACACTGGCAGCAGCGATGGTCTGTCCCGCTTCGCGGACGCGATTATCCGCGCAATAGGGCAGCGGGGCAAGCAGACAAAGCCCGGCGGTGCGCTTTGTCTTGAGCCCGGCTTCTTGCCACCACCAGCGCCAAAGTCCGTTTTGACCGCGGGCTTACCGCCCGTGCGCACCACTGGCTTACCACGGGGTATAGCGCCAGCGGTATTTCTAGCATTGCCCTGCTGCGATTTACTCCGGTTAGGTATCTTACCCACCGAACCCGGCCCACCGCCGCCGCGCGCGTTGCCCTTTGGGGCTTGCATCGTTTTTTCGGCGGCTGATTCGGGGGGAATCAGTTGTTTGGGGCAGCACTAGCCACAACCCACTTGAAACAGAACAAATGTTCGACATGAGTAGCGTTTGCTCTTATCATCTGGGTATTTTCCGTGCAAAATGCACAAAAAAAACCCAGAGCTTTCTCATGAATCAGCCTCTTGATCTTGCTCATAAGTATTTAACCGAGGCATTACGCCTCTACCAAAAAGCAGATTTGGCGAAGAGGCTTGGCATAGACCAAAGCACAGTAAGACGATGGAGAAAGGGAAAAGCAACCCAACCCTGATGTTACCTAACAATTACATCAATTCGTCTTGTCTTTTGAAAATCAGGACAAAAGCACAAATGAATTTCGTGTTATTGGACTGTTTGCGGAGGTGGCGTATAGAGACAAGCATTTAAGCTTATTGTTGGGAATTGTATATTTAGTAGTGAATGGGGCAGTTACACGCAAACAACCGCCATGACGGAAAACTAATCAAGGATCCACAGCTATGGCAAATAATTGGTCTCGTGATCAACTATTGATTGCCGTTAATCTCTATTGCCAACTCCCCTTTGGGCGACTTCATAAGAATAATCCTTTGATTATTGCGGCAGCTAATAAAATAGGCAGAACGCCCAGCGCCTTAGCAATGAAACTCTGTAACTTTGCGAGCCTTGACCCAAAAATCACTAGTAACGGTCGAAAAGGGTTAGTTGGTGCATCATATTTAGACAGGGAAATCTGGGCTGAATTTATTGAAGACCCTGAAAATATAGGCTATCAAAGCCAGTTTATGGTTGACCAGCTCGCACAACAGGATATTGCTCTTTCAAGCCTTTCGAGTACCGAAGAAACTGTCGATATCCCAAGCAATTTCTACAGCGAAAGTACCATTATTCAGAGCAAGGCACGAGTGAAACAAGCATTTTTCCGCAAAACCGTATTGAGCAGTTATGAGCATCGTTGTTGCATCACGGGACTTGCCGAACCCAAATTACTTGTAGCGAGCCATATCGTGCCATGGAGCAAGGATGAACATAATCGCCTTAATCCAGCTAATGGCTTATGTCTTTCTGTGCTACATGATAAAGCTTACGATCAAGGTTTATTAACGATCACACCTGATTTCATTATCCGAGTCTCAAATAGACTACTCAAAGACCAAAGTGCAATGGCTCAGGACTACTTGTGTCGATTTAATGGAACAACAATAACATTGCCCAAAAAATTCACTCCAAACCCCGATTTTCTGGCTTACCATTTTAAGCATGTATTCGTTCAATAATTCCTCACTTGAAAATAAGTAGCCAGTTACAACTGAATGGAATAACTAAACCCACATAGTGTCAAAGCCAATTAACAGGTGGCATCTACACGGAATGAAAGGACAACTTCCATTTGGTTACGAAGTACTATTTATATTTTTTATCTTACGTTGCAAATGAGATACTCTAATGCATAAACCACCGTTCCATAGCATCTGTGCAGCTATGCTCAGCACATATTATGGGCTTGAGCTGAACGACACTACGCTCGCCGAGGATTATGCTAAAGACCTCGAGCAAGTTGAAGATATTTATGACATTCTAAATCAGTTCGCCAGTCGCTATGATTTGCAGAGGATAGATATGCTGCTCAATCAACCACTCACTCTAGAAGATCAGGTAAGAACAGAGAAAAAGTTAATTAACAAATTCTCGCATAAATTGTAATGGCATAAGCAAACATAGTTTCTATGTCAGCAACGTGAGATTCGCAGAAAATCCAGAGTCGGCCATGCTTTTGAAGGGCATCTGAATCACCTTTTTCAATTGCATGGCTTGAAGTTTGAGCAGGGTCGCGGCAAAGGCAAAGTAACAGAAAACAATGCAAAACCAGACTTTCTTTTCCCGGATTTTGCCAGCTATCACAATCCACTTTTTCCCGATAAACAACTTGCGATGCTCGGTGCAAAAACTTCCTGCAAAGATCGCTGGAGACAGGTATTAAGTGAAGCGAATCGGATTGGTCGCAAACACCTGATTACTCTTGAGGCTGCAATCAGCGAGGCCCAAACTTTGGAAATGGCAGCGCATGGGCTGCAATTAGTGATACCAGAAGCAATTCAGACGACATATAAACCCGCGCAGCGTGAACAACTGCAAAATCTCTCAGAGTGGCTTACCGAACGTAAATCACTTCAGATTTGAAATTACTGAATTCAACCACTCTGCTGATCGATGAAAGTGCGCGCAGCTTTAACTGCACACTCAAAATCAAACTCAAGGCCATCTTCAATGATGGCTGACGAGACGGAAATGCAGTAGAGATAGCCTTCGCGGTATTGATCAGGATTTTCTTCAATAAAAATAGAGTAGCCGCGATAACTTTCTTCATGACTTTTCATTCTGGCTAACATAGCGATTCCCCACTGTGACTGCTTTAATTATCAGCCGGCAAGGAATTGACCGTCTACGGACTATGAGTCACATTCAAACCAATTAATACAAGACCCTGCAAAATGGGATGTGGCAGCTCTTGGCGTAAGAGCTGCCACAAGTTCGCTGTAGCGAAGTTTTGTTTAACGTGCTTTTTTAGTGGCCAGTTTGCCTGAAGCAGGCTTGGCAGCGCCGGGTCTGCTTGCCAGACGTTGCTGGCCAAATTTGGCGGCACCGCCCGCCGCCCCACGGGGTATAGCGCCAGCGGTATTTCTAGCATTGCCCTGCGGCGATTTACTCCGGTTAGGTATCTTACCCACCGAGCCCGGCCCGCCGCCACCGCGCGCATTGCCTTTGGGGGCTTGCATGGTTTTTTCAGCAGCCGATTCGGGCGGAATCAATTGTTTGGGCCCGGTGCCGATTAAATCGGCGCGGCCCATGCTGATCAGTGCTTCGCGCAAGATCGGCCAGTTTTTCGGGTCGTGATAGCGCAAGAACGCTTTATGAATCCGGCGGCGTTTTTCGTCTTTGATGATGTCGACTTTTTCCGAGCTACGATGGATGCGTTTGAGCGGGTTGCGCTTGGTGTGCCACATCGTCGTCGCCATCGCCATTGGCGTCGGCGTGAAGGCTTGCACCTGATCGGGGCGGAAGTTGTTTTTCTTTAGCCACAGCGCCAAATTCATCATGTCGTCATCGCTGGTGCCCGGATGGGCGGCGATAAAGTAGGGAATCAGATACTGCTTTTTACCGGCGAGCTGGCTGTAATGCTCAAACATGTCTTTGAAACGCTCGAAAGCGCCGATGCCGGGCTTCATCATTTTCGACAGCGGGCCATCTTCGGTGTGCTCCGGCGCGATTTTCAAGTAGCCGCTGACGTGATGCGTGACCAGCTCTTTGACATACTCGGGCGACTCCACCGCGAGGTCGTAGCGCAGACCCGAGCCAATGGTGATTTTTTTCACGCCATTGATTTTGCGCGCCTTGCGATACAGCTGAATCAGGCTGCTGTGGTCGGTATTCAGGTTTTCGCAAATGCCCGGATAGACGCAGCTCAAACGACGACAGGATTGCTCGATTTTCGGGTCTTTACAGGCGAGGCGATACATATTCGCCGTTGGCCCGCCCAAGTCAGAAATGTGGCCGGTAAAGCCTTCGGTCTTGTCGCGGATTTCTTCGATCTCGCGCAAGATCGAGCCTTCCGAACGGCTTTGAATAATCCGCCCCTCATGCTCGGTGATCGAACAGAAAGTACAGCCGCCAAAACAGCCGCGCATGATATTGATTGAAAAACGGATCATGTCCCACGCCGGAATCACCTGCTCACCGTAGCTCGGGTGCGGATTGCGGGCGAAATATTGATCGAAAGCGTAATCCATTTCGGCGGTTTCGAGCGGAATCGGCGGCGGATTCATCCACACATCGCGCTCGCCGTGCTGCTGCACTAGCGCCCGCGCATTGCCGGGGTTTGATTCCAAATGCAAGGTGCGGCTGGCGTGCGCGTAGCTGACCGGATCGTAGGTCACCGTCTCGAACGACGGAATGCGAATCACGGTACGGCCACGCACTTCGCGGCGTGCGGCTAGGCGTGCTTCACGTGAAACGATGCGGATAGGCTGCGGGGCATCACTGGGGGTATTGCTCTGATTGGCTTGCTGGCGTTCGCTTTCATCGGCATACGGGTTGATATGCGGATCAATCTTGCCCGGAATATCAACGACTGAAGAATCCAGCTCAGCCCAGCCTTCGGGCATCCAGCCATGCGGCGCGAGGAACGCCGTTCCGCGCACGTCGCGGATTTCGCTCATTTTCTCACCCGCAGCGACGCGCTGCGTCACTTCAACCAAGGCGCGTTCGGCATTGCCGAACAGCAGCAAATCGGCTTTGGAATAAATCAGCGCCGACTGGCGGATTTTGTCGCTCCAGTAGTCGTACTGCGCAATGCGGCGCAGGCTGGCCTCGATCCCACCGGCCATAATCTGCACGCCCGGATACGCTTCGCGGCAGCGCTGGCAATACACATTCAGCGCGCGATCGGGGCGTTTGCCCGCCATGCCGCCAGCAGTGTAGGCATCGTCCGAACGCGGCTTTTTGTCGGCCGTGTAGCGATTGATCATCGAATCCATATTGCCGGCGGTGACGCCGAAATACAGCCGCGGCTTGCCCAACTGCTTGAAGTCGTCGGCTGAGGTCCAGTCCGGCTGGCTGATAATGCCGACGCGAAAACCCTGCGCTTCCAAGAGGCGGCCAAGCAGCGCCATGCCAAAACTCGGATGATCAATATAAGCGTCGCCCGTCACAATAATGATGTCGCACTCATCCCAGCCGAGCTGATCCATTTCCTTGCGGCTCATCGGCAGGAAAGGCGCAGGCTGGCGCGGCGTTACGCCTGCGGGTAGTTCGTAAATCGGTTTAAGCGGGGAATGAGTGGAATTCATGGCGACGGCGAATAGGGCTAATCGCGCATTGTCGCAGATTTGGTAATTTATTGCAGCTAAATGCTTGTTTTTTATCAGATAAAATAGCCAAGACCGCTTAAATAACCGGATAAAAACTAGGGGTTTTTAGCCTGCAGGCGTGAAAGTGACGCTCGACAAGTTGGCGCTGGCGGGCAAAGTCAGTGTAATTTCAAGGCCTTGCCCCGGCTCGCTGCGCAAAGCAATTTCGCCGCCCAGCTTGCCATGCACCAGCGAATACACCTGATACAGACCTAGCCCACTATGCCCCTGGCCAAACTGCGTCGTGTAAAAAGGCTCGAAAGCTTTTTGCTGCAGCTCGCTGACGATGCCCACGCCGTTATCGCGATACAGCACTTGCAGCTGACCTGCGCCGGTGTACTGGCTGGCAATCTCGATCTGCCCGCTCTGGCCGGGCGCAAAAGCATGGCGCAATGAATTCTGGATTAGCTGCGCCACGATCAGCTCCAGTACCGCGCGATAACTCAGGATGTGCAGGCCTTCATCAAGCAGGTTGTGAAAGCGGATCAGGCTGGCGTCGCTGCGCGCGGCATAGCGCGCAATAATCTCGTCAACCAAGGATTTAAGGCCCAGCCGCGCGGCCAGCATGGCGTCGTCGTCGGCCGCCAGCTGGCGCAAATCGCGGATCATGTCGCTGGCACGATGCGCATTGCGCTGGATAATTTCGGCAATCGTGTGGCCTTCGGCCAGAAATTGCTCCAGCTGCGATTTTTTCATGGCTCCCGCATCAAGCAAGCGGCTGATCTCGCTGCTTTTTTCGCTGAAAGTACTGGCCGCCGTGAGCACGCTGCCCAGCGGGGTATTGAGTTTATGCGCAAAACCAGCGACCAGATAACCGAGCGCAGCCAGTTTTTCGGCCTGCACCAGTTTCTGGCTGGCTTGCTGCAAAGCCTGACCGCGCTCGGTCACGCGCAGCTCGAGCATTTCATTCTGGTTTTGCAGCTGCTCGTTCAGGCGGGCAATCTGCAGCTGGTATTGCCGCTGCTGATGCTGGGCCAGCGCCCGACTGGCGAGCAAGCCCAGCTGGGTGGCGTGCTGCAGCTCGTCGCGCTGCCAGTTGCGTTGCTGATGCAAATGCTCGAACGCCAGCACGGCAACGCTGCAATCATTGAGCCGCACCGGCACCAGAATCAGCGCACTGATGCCCTGCAGATGCAGGCTCAGCTCGCTCCATTGCCAAGTGTAAACGTGCTGTGCAGCCGAATGCGCCACCACAATTTCGCCCGCTTCCAGATAGCCAAACAGCAGCTCCAGCTTGCTGCGCGGCACATCGGGGCCCGCTTGCAGCAATGCGCCGTCCTGAGCCACGCGCAGCAAGCAGTGCAAGGTTTGCCGGTCGGCCGACCATTGCCAGAAGCTTGCCTGCGCCAGCTGCAACACCTTGCAGGCGGTCTGGCACAAAATCTGGCTGAGCACGGGCAAATCGCCCTGCTCCAGCCGTGGATCGCTGGCCAGATCAAGCAGCATCTGGTCGGCATTGGGCGATAAACCGGCAATCTGTGCAATCTGTTGCAAGGGGTCGCGCTGCAAGGACTGATTGATTTGCCGTTCGAGCTGTTGAGCCTGCCGCTGCATTTGCAGTGCGGTGGCAAAATCATCCAGCGCCTCGCACACTTCGGCCAGTAGATACAGCAGCTTCATTCTGACGTGCGAAGCACCGGCCTGCTTGGCAATTTCCAAGCCATGATGCACCTCTTGCAATGCTTCTTTTGGCCGCGCCATGCGCAGCAAACATTCGGCGCGCAGCAATAGCGATTGCGCCCATGCCCAGCGATAGCCGGTGCGCTCGGCAATCACGCAGGCCGAATCAAGCGAGCGCAGCGCCAAGGGAAATACCTGTTTGGTCACATACAGCTCGCCAATCCGCATCAGCACTTCGGCTTCGTCATCGGCGTGCTTCAGCTCGCGGGCGGTATCGAGGGCAAAATTGAACGCCGCCAACGCTTCGTCGCTGCGGCGCAGTTTGTGCAGATTCACGCCCAGATTGATATGCGCTTGCAATAGCAGCCAGCGATCATCCAGCTGTGCGCAACGCTCGATCGCCTCCTGATGCAGGCGCACTGCCGACGCCGGATCACCCAGCGCGTCATATATCTGCCCCAGCCCCATTTTGGCTTTCACCCAGCAGACGTATTGCTGCGACAGCTCGGCGGTTTCCAGGCAGCGCGCCCAGGTTTGCATCGCTTCCTGATAACGCGCGCTGGCATACAGGGCGCGACCAATCAGATTGAGCAGGCGTGCTTCGGCGGCAAAGAGATGATGGCCCTGCGCCATTTGCAAGGCTTCGTACTGCAGATCCAGGCTGGTGTCGCCATAGGTAATCTGCGAGAGCAGCTCGACCGCAGTAATAAAACCCACAGCATCGCGCTCGGCGCGCGTCTGCGCCAGCAGTTGATCGAGCGACTGCTGCGCCAGCGTGCGCTCGTTGTGCAACTGGCCTTCTATCTGCGCCACCAGCTGGGCAAATTGCGGCGTCGAGCTAAAGGGTTGCGTCATCGCTAACATACTGGAGCTACACTCGGGTCAATGGCTTTCAGTGTAGCCGCTGACCGGTGTTTTGCCACTGCGGATACGGAGAAATCGACGTCAGCTGAAGATGGGGGCAGCATATACATGCAAAGGTATGTCGCTATAAAACAATAAAAATATTGCCTATAGCAATATACCCCTAGCGCTTAAACAATAAAGTCATGCCATCACCCGTGGGCAGGATGCAGTGTTCGACACGCTGATCGTCGCGCAGCTGGCGGTTGAATTCGTGCAGGATGGCGACGCTGCGCGGGTGGCTGGCTTGCGGCGTGGCGACGCGGCCATTCAGAAACATATTGTCCAGAATAATCAGCCCGCGCGGGCGCACCAGTTGCAGCGCGTATTCGTAATAATTGGGATAGTTGGGCTTGTCGGCGTCGATCAGCATGCAGTCAAAAGTCCCGGCGGCACCTGCTTCGAGCAAGCGTGGCAAGGTTTCGCTGGCGCGATCGAGATAGAGCGTGGTGCGCTGCTCGATCCCAGCGCGCTTCCACCAGGCCTGCGCCTGTACCGTGAATTCTTCACAGACGTCGCAGGCAATCACTTCACTGTCCTCGCCCATGGCCAGCGCAGCGGCAATCGAGCTATAGCCCAGAAACGTGCCGACCTCGATATAGCGCTTGGCACCAATCAGCCGCAGCAGAAAAATCAGCAATGCGCCCTGCTCGGGAGCCAGCGACATTTTGGCGACCCGGTGATCGACGGACGATTCGCGCAGCTCGCGCAAGATATCCGGCTCGCGCAAAGCCATCTGCAAAAAGTAATCGCGCAGCGAATCGGAAAGGGGCAGGGTTTGAACGGTCATGGTCAGCGCAGCAACAGCAAAAAGCCGATTATAACGTATTGCCCTGCCCGCCTGAGCTCAGCGCAATGCCAGCAGGCGCAGACGGATTTTGCGGGTTTCCAGCTCGCGCTCGATTTTGCGCAAGCGCATGCGGGCATGGCTGGACATCTGCAAGGGGAAGCCCTGCTCCTGATGCTGGCCAGCCAGCAAGGCGTGCAGAAATTTGCGGTGCTGCAAGGCCGACTGATGCTGCCCCTGCTCCAGATAGAGCTGCGCCAGCGAGGTGTGCGACTCCACACCGAGCGACAACAGCTGATGCTCGGCGCTGAGCCGGGCAGCTTCCAGCAAACATTCCTCGGCCAGATCGGCTTGCGCCAGCGCGGTAAAACAGCGCGCCAGCGCAATCATCACCTGCCCTTGCCCACCAATCAGGCGATGCTTGCGGTATAGCTGATAAGCCTGGCTTAACAATTCCTGCGCCACGCTATAGCGGGCAAAATGCAGATGGAGCAGGCCATTGTAGGTCAGCACATCGGCCTCCCAGGCCGGTTGGCTCAAGTCTTCCAGCAAATGCTGCGAAACTTGCCCCAGCGCCGCCTGCGCCTTGTCATACTCGCCCAGCCGATACGCGCTGGCTGCCAGATTAAGCGCCACTTCGCAATCGAGCCGGGCATCCTGCAGCGGCTGGCTCAGGCTCTGCGCCATCTGGTAAAAATGGGTCGCTTTGCGGTAGTCGCCAAAGGCAAAATGAACTTTGCCCACCCCCAGATACGCGCGGATACAGCCGTGCGAGCTCTGCAAGACGGTCGCGATTTCCAGCGATTTAAGCCAGGCATCGAGCGCAGCGTAGTAATCCAGTTGTTCATACAGCAGGCTACCCAGCTCGTCGTAGGCCTGCATAATGGGCTGATTCAGCTTGTGCCGTTGCAGAAAACGGATCGCCGCCTGCAAAGTGCGAATCGCCTCGCCGATTTTGCCCTGCAGATGCTGGCTGCGCGCCAGCAAACGGTAGGCATGGGCAAGCAGCTCATGATCGGATTGTAATTTGGCCTGTTGCAACAAAGCTTGCGCGGCTGATTCGGCCTGTGCGGGTTCATCCTGCAGCTGGCTGGCTATCGTTTGTGCCTGTGCCCGGAGCGCCTCACTCATTGCGCTGCTCCTGTTGGCGGAACTGGCGCTAGGCACACCTGATTGCGCCCCGCATGTTTGGCTTGATAGAGCGCCTGGTCGGCGGCGGCCATCAAATCATCAATCCCCATCCCGGAATGCCATTGGGCGCAGCCCAGACTGATAGTCACCGCCAGACCGGGGGCGAGCGCGGCCCAGTCAAACTGCTCGATTTCCTGACGCATGCGCTCGGCCACCCGGCGCGCCAGCTGTGCATTTTTGCGTGGCAAAATCAGGACAAACTCTTCGCCGCCAAAACGCGCCAGCAAATCGGTTTCACGCGTCAGCGCGAGCAATAGCCGGATACCGGTTTTGAGCACCTCATCGCCCACCTGATGCGAATAGCCATCGTTGACCTGCTTGAAATGATCAAAGTCAATCATGATCAGGCACAAGGTCGAGCCATCCTGCCGCGCTTGCTGCAGCAACACAGGCAATTGCTCGTCGAGCGCATGGCGATTAAAAGCACCGGTCAGCGCATCGTGAAAAGCCGCGTTTTCCAACTGCTGCATTCTTTCATGCTCGAGGCTGCGTTGTTGCATCAGCTGTTTGACTTCCAGCTCGCTGCGCAACAGTTGCAGCTTGATTTCAGCCTGTTTCAAGCGCCGCGACGACAGGGCATCGAGCTGATCCGAGGTATTTTGCTTGAGCAATTGCAAATAAAACTGATGAAACTCGATATGGTGTGCAGTGGCACGCACATAGTCGCCCTGCGCTTCGTACAAGGCCGATAGCTCGGCGTGGATCTGCTGGCGCAGATGATCGTCCGCCTGCTGCTCGGCCAGCTGCAAAGCGTCTTGCAGGTGAACAATCGCGGCCTGCAAATCACCTTTGAGTGCACTCAGCTGCCCCAGACTGATCAGGCTTTGGGTTTGCCCCCAGCGCGAGGCGGTGGTGACATTCAGTGCATGTGCGGCCTGAAAGTAATGCTCTGCTCGCGGCCAATCCTGCCGTGCCATCTGGATCAGGCCCAGATAGTGATTGATTTCAGCCTGCCAGGACAGCCGAACCGGCAGCAGCAGGATGTTTTCGGTCTGCTGCAATAATTGTTCAGCTAGGCTGTAATCGTTCATCTTGATCAGCGTTGCGGCCAGATGCAGTCTAGCCTTGGCTTGCAGATCACGATCATCCTGCAGCTGAGACCATTCAACGGCCTGTGCTTGGTAATAACAGGCCTGTTCGTAATTTTCGTGCTGGAAATACAGGCTACCAATCCCCAGATAGGCCTGGATATAGCGCACCGGCTCGCCCGATTGCAAACCCAGTTCCAGTGCATTAAGCCAGGCCTGCAGTGCCTTGGGATTTTGGCGCAGATTCTGGTAGCACAGCGCCAGACCTTCGCAGGCGACACTTTGAATTGCGCAAGACTCAAGCCGCTTGCCCAGCACCAGCGCACGCTGAAAAGACGCCAGCGCCACATCGGTTTGCTGCAGCACCTGCTGCGATTGCCCCAGCAGGATCAGCGCCTCGGCTTGCAAGGCCGAGTGCTCCAGCGTACAGGCACTATCGAGCGCAGCCTGAGCCAGGATCAGCGATGACTCGCAATGCGAGGCAAACAAATGCCGACCTTGCTGCAGACAACGGGAAATATCGTCGGGCACGCAGCACTGGGGCGGTAGAAACTGGCGTAAATCGGACGCAAGCATAGCCTTGGGCAGCGCTTATTGATTCAACTGCTGCAATAGCGCCCGCAATTGATCTTCATCGTCGGCTTTGAGCATTTTGCTCACCAGCGGCTTGATCCGGCCAATATCGCCGGTGAGCAACTGCTGTTTTACTTTCAATAGCTGGATGGGCAACATCGAGAAGCGGCGCAAGCCAAGCCCCAGCAGTAATCGGGTCAGGCTCGGGTCGCCAGCCATTTCACCGCACATCGACACCGGTTTGCCCAGTTTGTCGGCGGTGCTGATGATGTGTTTGAGAAAATGCAGCACGCCGGGGTTGAGCGGATCATACAGATGGCTAACCGCATCATCATTGCGGTCTACGGCCAGCGAATACTGGATCAAGTCATTGGTACCAATCGAGATAAAATCCAGATGGTTCAGAAAAGCCCCAACCGCCATGGCCGCGGCAGGCACTTCAATCATGCCGCCCAGCTCGATATGCTCGTCAAAGGCAATGCCCTCTTCGCGCAATTGGGCCTTGATGTCTTCCAGATGAAGCCGGGTCTGCTTGACTTCACTCAGGGCCGACAGCATTGGAATCAACAGCTTGATTTTGCCAAAGGCCGACGCCCGCAATAGCGCACGCAGTTGCGTGCGGAACATTTGTGGCTCGGCCATGCATAGCCGGATACCGGTCAGCCCTAGCGCCGGGTTGGGCGCTTCGCGTTCGATTTGCCAGGACGGGATTTTGTCTTTACCCAGATCGATAGTCCGAATGACCACCGGTTTGCCCTGCATGGCCTGAGCCACTTCGCGATAGGCTTCAAACTGCTCTTCTTCGGTCGGCAGATCGTTTTCTTTCAGAAATAAAAACTCCGAACGGAACAGGCCAATGCCGCTGGCGCTATTTTCCAGCGCCAGATCACAATCGTCGGGCAATTCGATATTGGCACTCAGCTCGATCGCCGTGCCATCAAGTGTGACTGCGGCCTGAGTACGAATATCCTGCAATTTGGCTTGCTTGAGCAGCCATTCATTTTGCCGGAACTGATACTCGGCCAGAATCGCCGGATCAGGATCGACAATCACGCAGCCTTTGATGCCGTCGACAATAATCAGCTCTTGCTCGCGGATAATCTCGCGTGCATTGCGCAGCGCCAGCACAGAGGGCAAGTCCAGACTGCGCGCCAGAATGGCCGTATGCGAAGTCAGCCCACCCACATCGGTGATAAAGGCTTTGTAACTGGTGTCCTTGAACAGCACCATATCGGCCGGAGACAGATCGTGCGCGACCAGAATGCAATCGTCGCCATCGCAAACCGGCGCGTGCGCACCGTGTTCATGCCCGGCCAATGCCTTGAAAATCCGCTCGGTCACCTGAATCACGTCGGTGCGACGTTCGCGCAGGTATTCCTCTTCAATTTCGTCAAACTGGGCCAGCAGCACATCCAGCTGCAGCTTCACCGCCCATTCAGCGTTGCAGCGCTGTGTTTCGATAATATGGCGCGGCTCTTTCGAGAGCGTGTGGTCGTTGAGCAGCATGATATGCAGGCTCAAGAAGGCGCCCAGCTCGGCTGGCGCATTGTCAGGAATACTGCCCCAGAGCATTTCCAGCTCTTTGCGGGTATTGCGGATGGCATCGTCAAAACGTTGCAGCTCGGCGGCCAAGCCTTCAGCGGGAACAGGATAATGAAGTATTTCAATATCGGCGTGCGATACCAAATGGGCGTGGCCGATGGCAATACCGCCACCGACCCCTAAACCGTGCAGGCTAATACTCATCAATTCCCTCCTGAAACCTGTTCAGTCACTGCCAGTTCAGCCACTTTCACGCTACGCCGATTACCACCGAACGGCCGAGGTTTTGCGTGAATATTTGCGTACTAACTGCCAGCAAGCTGCCAAAGGTGTCGCTGGCTCTTATGGCCGCGATCACCGGTTTTTTTTATTCGCCTTCGCCAAATTTGTCGGCCACCAGCGCGACCAGCGCATCAAGCGCAACCTGCTCGTCGGGTGCATTGCTGGTATCGATCACGATTTTGCTGCCCTTGCCTGCGGCCAGCATCATCACGCCCATGATCGATTTGGCATTCACACGCTTCTGATTGCGGCTCACCCACACTTCACACTGATATTGGCTGGCCAGCTGGGTAAATTTGCTCGAAGCCCTGGCATGCAAGCCCAGTTTATTGACGATTTCAACTTCTTGTTGCGGCATGGTTCTATTTCCTAATTACGACGGATTGCCGGGTAACATATACAAAACACCTTCAAGCCCACCTGTAATCGCCTTACTCACTGCAATTTCAAGTGATTGATGGCTATACGACAGTGCGCGCACCAGCATGGGCAGATTGACCCCGGCGACCGCTTCAATGCGTCCGGCACAAATCAGGCGATTAGCCACATTCGATGGCGTACCACCGTAAATATCGGTCAGCAGCAACACGCCCGAGCCATCGTCCAGCTCCTGGATTAATGCTTGCGCCCGACTCAATACCTCGTCGGGGTCGTCGGCCTTGCTGACGGCCAGTTGCCCCAGATTGGGCAATGGACGCCCCATGATGTGCTGCGCACATGTCATCAAAGCCTCACCCATGGAATAGTGGGTGACTATGATTATGCCTACCATGCCCAAATACTTCCTTTTTCTGGCCTTACCACCTTGTGGGCAGAAAGATTAATCCTGATTGATGCATCATATAACTGTTTCTAGCGTTCAGGCAGCTTCAAAAATGCCAAGCCACCTGCCTGCAACACTTCGCGATCACATAGAGGGCAAAGCCAGAAAAGGCTGCTTTAGCGCAAACGATAAACGTGGGGCGGCTTTTTCAGCCATTTGATCCGCGCCTGCAGGCTTGATGAAATATACGCATCGCCCTTTTCGTCGATCACCAGCGCATCTCGAATGCCAAAGCGCTGCGCATACATCCAGCTCGTCCCCAAACCACCAATCAGCATCGGCTTGGTCGCCACGTCGGAAATCGTGCCCGCCGACTGGCTGGGTGGCGCAATCACGCTCACGGCCTGTATGCCTTGGGCGCTGAGCCCCGTACGCGGATCGATCAGATGGCTGTGGCGACGGCCACCCTGCATGAAATAACGCTGATAGTCACCCGAAGTGCCAATGGCCTCACCGCTTTTAAGCGCAATCGTTGCCATCGCCTCGGGTTGGCGCGGATGCTGCAAGCCCACTGTCCAAGGCTCCTGATCTTTCTTGCCCAGCGCCAGCACATTGCCGCCAATATTGATCAGCGCATTGAGCACCCTTTGCTGGCGCAAATAGCTGGCCGCATGATCCAGCGCCCAGCCTTTGGCAAAGCCGCCCAGATCAATCTGCACCGCCGGATTATCCGAGCTGATGCTGGCCTGATCGATGCGCAGCTGCGCCATGCTCGGTTGTGCCGCCAGCAGTTTAGCGAGCGATTGTGCATCGGGTATGACAGGCGCAAATGTATCGCGATGAAAGCCCCATAGCTCGACCAGCCCCCCCACCGCCGGATTAAATAGCTGATCGCTTTGCTGGGCATAGCTTTGTGCGGCCTTGAGCATCTCGATCAGCTCAATATCGGCCGTAGTCAGCTCGCCGCGTTGGATGGCCGCGTTCAAGCGGGTAATTTCCGACGGCTGCCACGCGTGCAATTTGCGATGCAAGCGATCGAGTTCGGCGAGCACAGCACCAGCGTGCTTGGCCGCCACCGCTTCGTCCAGCCCATAAATACTGATCTGCACCCGCGTACCAAAGACATAGCTTTCCTGCTGATACAGCTCGCTTTTTCCGCACGCCGTGAGCAAAAAAGCCGCGGCTAGAACAAGACCGCGGCTGATCTGAACGGAAAAAAAGCGACTCAAGCCACTTTCCTTTCAATTGCGTCGATGAACAGCCCCGCCACATTAATCCCGGATTGGGCGGTAATTTCCTGAAAACACGTCGGGCTGGTCACATTCACCTCGGTCAGATTGTCACCAATCACATCCAGCCCCACCAGTAGCAAACCTTGCGCGGCCAGTTGCGGGCCCAGCGCCTCGGCAATTTCCCTGTCTCTTGCAGTCAGCGGCCGCGCAACACCCGAGCCACCAGCGGCCAGATTGCCGCGGGTTTCACCATCGGCAGGAATGCGCGCCAGACACCAATCAACGGGCACACCGTCGATCAGCAAAATGCGCTTATCGCCGTCCTTGATGGCTGGCAGATACTTTTGCGCCATCACCAGACGTTCGCCATTGTGGCTGAGCATCTCCAGTATGCTGCCCAAGTTGGCGTCATTGCTGGTGATGCGAAAGATACCCGCCCCACCCATGCCGTCGAGTGGCTTAACGATTACATCGCCGTGCTCGGCCACAAAGCCGCGAATATCGGCCATATTCTGGCTCACCATGGTCGGCGCGATAAAGTGTGAAAACTGGAAAATCGCCAGCTTTTCATTGAAATCCCGCAGCGCCTGACCACGGTTGAATACTTTCGCGCCTTGCGCTTCGGCCAAGCTAAAAAGCTGAGTTGCATACAGATATTGCTGGTCAAATGGCGGATCTTTACGCATCACCACCGCGCCCAGATCGCGCAGCACGATGACCTCTTCGCCGTCAATGCGATACCAGTCGTGGCCATTTTGCTGTTCGGTAAAGCCAATCAACTGCGCACGCGCTTCAACAACGCCGTTTTTCAGCCGCAAATCGTCGGCCAGACAAGCCCAGACCTGATGCCCCCGGCCCGCCGCCTCGCGCATCATGGCGTAGGTCGAATCTTTGTAAATCTTGAATCCGGCCAGTGGGTCGGCCACAAACAGGATATTCATCGTTGGCATTACAGGCTGCCCTCAAATGGATCAGACTCCAGCTCCAGCGAGCCGGCCAATAAAGCCAAGCGTGCCACAACGCCATACGCATAGAAACGATTTGCTTCACAATCGGGCGAGCCATCGCAATCGGGCGTGGAAAGTGGCGTCGCAAAAGCCAGCGGTTTGAAGTGCATGCCCGGCGCATTCAGATTTTCGTCAATACCACGGTCGGTGTGCACGCGGTAAAAGCCACCGATCACAAAGCGATCCAGCATATACACCACCGGCTCGGCCACGCCGTCATCGATGGTTTCAAAGGTCGGTACGCCTTCCTGCACAATCACATCGTGGACGGTCACTCCTTCCTTGATCACCGACATTTTATTGCGCTGCTTGCGGTTCAGCCCGATGAGTTCTTCGCCCGATTTAACGCTCATAATGCCCATGCCGTAGGTGCCGGCATTGGCTTTAACGATCACGAATGGCGTTTGGTCAATGCTGTATTCGGCGTATTTGGCGGCGATTTTTTTGATCATCGCATCAATCGTCGCCGCGAGCTTTTCTTCGCCTTCGCGCGCGTGAAAATCCAGCCCGTCAACGTGTTCGAAATACGGGTTGATCAGCCATGGGTCAATATCAATAATCTTGGCAAAATCGGCGACCACTCTATCGTAGGCGGCAAAATGCCCGGTTTTGCGCCGCACCGCCCAACCCGCGTGCAGCGGCGGCAATAAGGTTTGCTCGATATTTTTCAGTAAATCGGGAATGCCCGCAGACAGATCATTATTCAGCAGCACGACACAAGGGTCGAACTCGCTCAGATCAGCGCCCAAACCGACGCGATTGCCAGCGCGAACCACCGGTTCTTGCAGCATTTTGCTGCCATCAGGCAGATCCAGCTCGGTGGGCTCGGTGATTTCGGGATTCATGCTGCCGATGCGCACCACCATGCCGGCCTGACGCAGAATTTTGGCCAGCGCGGCGACGTTTTGCAGGTAGAACAAATTGCGGGTGTGGTTTTCCGGGATCAGCAAAATGCGCCGAGCGTCCGGACAGTAACCCTCAAGCGCCATCATCGCCGCCTGCACCGCCAGCGGGTGAAAATCCGGGTTCAGATTATTAAACCCGCCCGGGAACAAATTCATATCGACCGGCGCCAGTTTGTACGCTGCATTGCGCAAATCGACCGAGCCATAAAACGGTGGCGTGTGTTCCTGCCACTGATTGCGGAACCAGTGTTCGATTTCCGGTTGCGCGGCGAGGATTTTGCGTTCCAGCTCCAGTAAAGGGCCGGTTAATGCAGTAGTGAGGTGTGGCACGCTCATGGGCGGCTCCAGCGTCAATTGATTATTCAGATAGATATGGCGGCAAGCCGGATGAATTCAAGACAAGCGTAAGACTTTAATCCGCAACCAAGGGTATGCCACTACAGACCAATCCCAATATAGCCTACAAGGATATACCAACCTAGCCCGGCAAATACTGACGGATATTACTCAGATCAATTGCCGGGATATGCCAGGACTGATCGTTTTCTTCGTGCAAATGCTCGAGCTGGCGGCCGTAATACTCGATGCCGCTGCTGTCGTTGAGCGCAGCGCAATAGCCTGCCGCCTGCGCATTGAGCTTGGCCTCGATATGCCGCATGCCGTCCTGCTGCGCCAGATGGATGCCGCGCTCGATAATGTCGCGCGCCATTTCGGGCGAACCTTGCAGAAAGCGGATTTCGGCCAGCATGCCCATCAGATTGCATTCGGCCCAGTGCGACGGCGTTTCCTGCATCGACTCCAGACATTCTTCAAAGTACAGCTCGGCCTGCGCCAGATCACGCGCTTTTAAATGAATGGTGCCCAGATGCAGCAGCGATTCGGACACATAATGGCCAAAATTATGCTGACGGCTAAGTTCGATGGTGTCGTGCAGAATCTGCACGGCTTCATCGCTTTGCCCGCCGTTATACAAATCCCAGCCGAGGCTAAGCAAGGCGCGCACATGAATCAGCGGATCTGGATGCAGCTTGAGCAGCTGCAGCGCGGCACGGTGAAATTCAACCGCTTGCAGATGCTCGTTATACGCGCTGCAGACATGGCCTAGCCCAATCAACGCCTGCACATGCGCATGTCCGCAATGGCGCAGCGCACGACAAACCTCGATGCACTGCTTCCAGTAAGCCAGCGATTCGGCGTACAGCCCGCCGGTATAGCGATCTCGCCCAAGCCGTTCAAGCACTTGCGCCGAAAGCAGGCGGTAATCATTGGCTTCGCAGATTTCCAGCGCCTGCAACAGCAAGGAGCAATCGTCAAAACGCATGCCCAGCTGATTGCGGATAATCGACAGATACAGGCAGGCGTGCACCTGGGTGTGCAAATCGTGATAGGCGTGGCTATCGGCCAGCAAAGCCTCGGCCTGCAGCAGGATTTCCGAAGGCGCACGGTACATGCGTCGGGCAATGTCGGCAATTCGCTCAGCGGCGTTGGGAACGGTGGCGCTCATTGTGCTTACCTGGCGGTGTTTTCGGGGTGGGGGTACACAGTGCCCACGACAGACCTTAGCCTAGCCGATCACGCCGGAGAACTCTAGCAAAATCATGGCCTTAAGCATCTAACTTACAGCCAGCCTTTGCGTTTGAAAAAGACATAAGGCGCAATGCCCGACAATACCATCAAACCCAGCGCCACCGGATAGGCCCAGGCAAATTGCAGCTCGGGCATGTGCGCGAAATTCATGCCATAAATCGAGGCCACCAGCGTTGGCGGCAGGAAGACCACACTGGCAATCGAGAAAATCTTGATGATTTTATTCTGCGCCAGATTAATCAAGCCCATCACCGCGTCCATCAAGAAGTTGATCTTGTCGAACAAAAACGCGCTGTGATTATTCAGCGACTCCAGATCGCGCAAAATTTCGCGCAGATCGTTTTCCTGCGCTGGCGCGAGTTGGCGACTTCGCAACAGAAAAGACAGCGCGCGGCGCGTGTCCATCAAATCAAGCCGCACTTTACCGTTAATGTCTTCGTGCCCCGCCAGCTCGGCCAGCGCCTGCCCCATCAGCTCATCGGTCATCTCGGCGCTATGGTCGAGCACGCGGCGGCTCACGCCGTCGAGCTTGGCGTAGATTTCTTCCAGCACATCGGCGTCGTATTCAACCGCCGCATCGTAAATCGCCAGCAAAATCTCCTGCGCACTGCCGACAAAGCCCGGTTGCACACGGGCGCGCAGCCGGAACAGCCGGAAAACGGCCAGCTCTTCCTGCCGGATCGTTAACAGCCGGCCTTCATTGAGCAAAAATGACACCGTAACGTTCTGGTGCTCATCTTCGGTGTGCGTCAGAAAAAACGAACTGATGTGCACACCATTGTCATCCACATAACAGCGCGCTGATTCTTCCAAATCTTTCAGCTCTTCGTCTTCGGGCAATTCCAGATGAAACACGCGCTGCACCAGCTCGCGTTCGTCATCGGTCGGATCGACCATATCCACCCACAATACTTCCGGTCGCGACAAGTCTTCCGGCACTAAAGCGGGAACCTGAATCAAACGGCCAGCGGAGAGGACAAAGGCATTGAGCATGGAAAAAGCGCCTTGCAGGTAAATCATGCGAATGGGCGCGATTATACGGCAGCCACGGCGGACTGGGGTGATCAAGGCGTGTGATCTGGCGGCAGATAAAGTGAAGCGCACGCTCAAGCGCAGACGGGATAACAATACAGGCGAGGCTTGCCGATTGCAGAGCGGGCTTCGCCGCCAGTACAGCCTGCACAGCCTGTACTGGCAGGAGATACCCGTAATCGAATTGACCCAGCCTGAGCCTCACAGGGCTCAGGCTACGGCATGACTTAGGACATTACTGAGGACGTTATTGGATGATGGAGAAAATCGCCGTTGTACCGCTGACTTCATTACCAACAATCAGCAAGGGCTCGCCAGTGGGCGAATCTTTTTCGGCAACAAAGGCCAGCCCTTCCGGCCCCAGATCACCTGCTGCGGCCAGCTCTTTGGCTTCAAAGTTGCGCGTGCTGGTGTAGCCGGCAAACGTCGGCGCGGCCGGATTGCTGATGTCGTACATCATAACGCCGCTTATGCGCTCCAGACCGATAAAGGCATAAGTGCGCTCGCCAATCTGGCCAACCGCCAAGCCTTCCGGCTCAGGGCCTTTATTGTCGCTGCGATCGTCAAACGCGGTTTTGCCGTGATTGGTGTTGAAAAACTTCGGCTCGATCTTGGCCAGTTGCTGCTCGAACTGATCACCCGAATCCCACACCAGCTTGCCGTTGGCATCGCGGATCGAGAATGAACGGCCGCCCTGAGCAAAGAGCTGGTCGTACACCAGCTTGCCTTCGGCGTTAAGCTTGGGCAAACCATCGTCACCCACCTGATAGCCCTGCGTCCAGCTCACGGTCAGCCGACCGAGCTGCTCATCATCAATACAATCACCTGCGCTTTGCACGCTTGCGCCGCAGTAAGCAAATACCGCCGGATTGAGCACCGCCCCTTTGGCCAGTTTGGCCAGTTGGGGTGGCAGCTCTTTCTGGCCGGCAAAACCATCCTTGTGCAGCAGATGTTTCACGCGGATTTCTTCAACAAAACCTTTCGCGGCATCGCCCGCCCAGTAGGCTTTGTCGTCCTCACCCCAGGCACGGGCATCGCCTTCGTTGGCCAGCACCAGGTAGGTATTGCCCGCAACGCTATAGCTGGCAATACTGTCCGGCTGATACATACCTTTTACGCCAGCCCAGCTGCGGATATTAATCTTCTTATCTTTGTCACTGACGTCCAGCCCATTACCTTCGACGCCATGATCTTTAAAGCCCAATGGCAGCACATCGCTCACCTTGGCCTGCTTGAGATCAACCTTGGCCAGGGCGTTATTCTCCTGCAGCGTCACCCACGCCGTTTTGCTGTCGGCAGAAATGGTGATGTATTCCGGCTCCAGATCCTGCGCCGCGCTGGCGTAGGGGCCGTAGATGCGCACACCCGCGTCACGCAGCTGTTTTTCGCGGCCATTGAAGGCGCGGAAATCCGCCGTGCGCACCGCTGGTTTTTTCAGATTCTGGATATTGATGATACTCACCGAGCCTTCAGGGTCGATCTGGTAATCGACGCTTGGCTCGCCTTCATTGGCCACCACGACGCTTTTGCCATCCGGGCTAAAGGTCAGCATATCCGGTTGCGCCCCAACGCCAACATGGCTGATCAGGCTTAAATCTGCCGCGCGATAAAACGCCACCTTGCCCGGATTGGTTTTTACCGGCGCTTCAATCGCAATCGCCACGATGCCGTTCTTCACCGCCACGCTATTGACCACCGCCTGCGGCAAGACCGCCGTAGCCGACAATTCGCCCAGCGCAACCGGCTGGTTCGGATCGCGCAAATCCAGCACATCAACCACGCCTTTTTGTGCATTCACGACAAAAGCACGCTTGGACGCCGGATCAAACGCCGGAATCTCGGCCGCGCTTTTCTCAAAGACCCCGGTGCTGTAACGCCCCAGCAAATTAAGCACCAGCGGCGCTGGCTCGGCAGCAAACAGCGGGTTCATGATCAAAGCGGTGCTACCTAGTGCCAGCCAGCGTTTCATTGCGCAATTCCTGTGTGTAAAACTCAATAAAGCCACGATGATAGGCGCTCAATATGACAGAAAAATGGCAAAGTCCAACCCAGCCGCCAATCAGTACCTGGGCGCGACATGACAAACTACCCAGGCCGCAATCACAAAGCTTTCACGCCCCCATGCTACACTGCAGCGCACCAATAGACCTGCGACGCCGCCCAAGCAAAATGGCGTCGCCAGCCGGATTTCGCCCATGACCGTGATTAGCCGCAAACCGCAAGAAAGCCTGCAAGAAAGCTTGCAACAAGTCATCCGCCTGCTCGAGCGCCACAAGCTGGTCGAGAATATGGTGCACAAGCAGGAAGGCCCGAAACACGATCTGGTCGAGCAGCTGGTTCACCGGCAAAACCTGACCGAATTGCAAATGAAGCTGGCCGCGCTACACCCAGCTGACATCGCGCATATTCTGGAAGCCCTCCCGCCAGCGGATCGCCTGACGATCTGGGGTTTGGTCGATGCTGAAGACGATGGCGAGATTCTGCTCGAAGTCTCCGACGCGGTGCGCGAATCGCTGCTGGCCGATATGGCACCGCACGAAATGGTCGCCGCCGCCGGGCAGCTCGATACCGACGAGCTGGCCGATCTGGTGCCCGATCTGCCGCAGGCAGTGCAAAGCGAAGTTCTTGGCACGCTGGACGCGGAAGATCGCGCCGAAGTGCAATCGGCGATGTCGTACACCGACGATCAGGTCGGCGCGCTGATGGATTTCGAGATGGTCACCATCCGCGCCGATGTGCGGCTGGAAGTGGTGTTGCGCTATTTGCGCCGTTTTGACGAGCTGCCGACGCATACGGATAAATTGTTTGTGGTCGATGATGAAGAAATCATCAAGGGGGTATTGCCCCTGAATAAACTGCTAGTAAGCGATCCAGAGCAATACGTAGGGGATGTAATGGCCGACGACGTCGTTATTTTCCAGCCCTTTGACGACGCGGGTGAAGCCGCGCAAGCGTTCGAGCGCTACGATCTGGTTTCTGCCCCAGTCGTCGATTCCAACCACAAAGTCATCGGCCGCATCACCGTCGATCAGATGGTCGACGTCATCCGCGAGGAATCCGAGGCCGAAGTATTGTCGCTGGCCGGTCTGAAAGATGAAGACCTGTTTTCCAGCGTCGGCAAGGCCGTCAAAAACCGCTGGCCGTGGCTGGCCATCAATATCTGCACGGCTTTTATCGCCAGCCGCGTCATCGGCGTGTTTGAAGACACCATCGCCCATCTGGTCGCGCTCGCCGCGCTGATGCCGATTGTCTCGGGCATCGGCGGCAATACCGGCACGCAAACAACCACGCTGATTATTCGCGGCCTAGCGCTCGGGCAAATCACCACCTCAAACACGCGCATGTTACTGCTCAAAGAGTTGGGCATAGCGCTCATTAACGGCGTGGTCTGGGGCGGCGTACTCGGCCTGATCGCATGGGCGCTGTACGGCAAGTGGGATCTGGGGCTGGTGATGACCGCCGCCATGCTGCTCAATATGATGGTCGCCGCACTCGTTGGCCTGTTTGTTCCGCTCACGATGCAAAAATTCGGCCGCGACCCCGCCTACGGCTCATCGGTGATGATCACCGCACTGACCGACAGCCTGGGATTCTTTATTTTCCTCGGGCTGGCCACGGTGTTTTTGATGTAAGCAAGAGGCTCTTTTTCACCTCCAGAGCAGGATCTTGATGACATTCGTCCCACTGCGCCGCTATATCAATTTGGCAGTTACAGTTCAAGTCATCTAGCGAGGCACCGATCCAAGCGAATATGTAATGCTCACTCTGGGAGGGAAAGTCTACTCATCACGCCCAGGAAAAAAAGCGTTGGGCGTTCATTGAATGAATTGCTTGATCTACTCACACCGGCAACACACGTTGCGTCTTTCGCAAGCTGGTGCGTGCAGCCGAGCGAGCAGACCACCATTGAGCCACTCAATGGTCAAATCAAGCAACGGAGGTATATGGCTGAAAATAAGGTTTAGAATGCCCTTCAGCCACATACCCACTCTATCCCCTACTGATCTCGCAGACAGCAAAAAGCCCAGCTCTTTCGAACTGGGCTTCTGGCTTTCTTAGGGTAGTCTGGCAATGACCTACTTTCACACGGGCAATCCGCACTATCATCGGCGCTGAGGCGTTTCACTGTCCTGTTCGGGATGGGAAGGAGTGGGACCACCTCGCTATGGTCACCAGACAAAACTGGGTGAGTCGCTGTTTTTTCAAACAACTACTCGAAATCAATAGAAGAAGTAATCTTTCATCAGTCGCATTCGCATGCTTCCGGTTCATCTCTTTATTCAACAATTCGCAATCGGGTCGATTGCACCTTCATCGCATAACGCGTCTCAGGTTATAGGATCAAGCCTCACGGGCAATTAGTATCGGTTAGCTTAACGCATTACTGCGCTTCCACACCCGACCTATCAACGTCCTGGTCTCGAACGATCCTTTAGAGGTCTTAAAGACCTAGGGAAGTCTCATCTTGAGGCTAGTTTCGCGCTTAGATGCTTTCAGCGCTTATCTATTCCCGACTTAGCTACCCGGCAATGCCACTGGCGTGACAACCGGTACACCAGAGGTCAGTCCACTCCGGTCCTCTCGTACTAGGAGCAGCCCCCCTCAAACTTCCAACGCCCACTGCAGATAGGGACCAAACTGTCTCACGACGTTTTGAACCCAGCTCACGTACCACTTTAAATGGCGAACAGCCATACCCTTGGGACCGGCTACAGCCCCAGGATGTGATGAGCCGACATCGAGGTGCCAAACTCCGCCGTCGATGTGAACTCTTGGGCGGAATCAGCCTGTTATCCCCGGAGTACCTTTTATCCGTTGAGCGATGGCCCTTCCATTCAGAACCACCGGATCACTATGTCCTGCTTTCGCACCTGCTCGACTTGTCGGTCTCGCAGTTAAGCCGCCTTTTGCCATTACACTATCAGTACGATGTCCGACCGTACCTAGGCGACCTTCGAGCTCCTCCGTTACAATTTGGGAGGAGACCGCCCCAGTCAAACTGCCTACCATGCACGGTCCCCGATCCGGATAACGGACCAAGGTTAGAACCTCAAAGGGGTCAGGGTGGTATTTCAAGGACGGCTCCACTGAAACTAGCGTTCCAGCTTCAAAGCCTCCCACCTATCCTACACAAACCACTTCAAAGTCCAATGCAAAGCTACAGTAAAGGTTCACGGGGTCTTTCCGTCTAGCAGCGGGGAGATTGCATCTTCACAAACACTTCAACTTCGCTGAGTCTCGGGAGGAGACAGTAGGGCCATCGTTACGCCATTCGTGCGGGTCGGAACTTACCCGACAAGGAATTTCGCTACCTTAGGACCGTTATAGTTACGGCCGCCGTTTACTGGGACTTCAATCAAGAGCTTGCACCCCATCATTTAATCTTCCAGCACCGGGCAGGCGTCACACCGTATACATCCACTTTCGTGTTAGCACAGTGCTGTGTTTTTGATAAACAGTCGCAGCCCTCATTTCTCTGCGGCCTCATTTAGCTCCGGTTGTACACCTTCACCTACTAGAGGCACACCTTCTCCCGAAGTTACGGTGTCAATTTGCCGAGTTCCTTCTCCCGAGTTCTCTCAAGCACCTTAGAATTCTCATCCTACCCACCTGTGTCGGTTTGCGGTACGGTTCGATATTAGCTGAAGCTTAGTGGCTTTTCTTGGAAGCAGGGTATCGCTCACTTCGTCTACAAGTAGACTCGTCATCATGCCTCAGCGTTAAAGCAGCCCGGATTTGCCTAAGCCACACGCCTACACACTTAAACCAACTCTTCCAACCGTTGGCTGAGGTAACCTTCTCCGTCCCCACATCGCACTAATACCAAGTACAGGAATATTAACCTGTTTCCCATCGACTACGCATTTCTGCCTCGCCTTAGGGGCCGACTCACCCTGCGCCGATGAACGTTGCGCAGGAAACCTGGGGTTTTCGGTGAGGGGGCTTTTCACCCCTTTATCGCTACTCATGTCAGCATTCGCACTTCTGATACCTCCAGCATCCTTCTCAAGACACCTTCACAGGCTTACAGAACGCTCCTCTACCATATGTACATCGTACATATCCGCGTCTTCGGTTATCAATTTGAGCCCCGTTACATCTTCCGCGCAGGACGACTCGACCAGTGAGCTATTACGCTTTCTTTAAATGATGGCTGCTTCTAAGCCAACATCCTGGCTGTCTATGCCTTCCCACCTCGTTTTCCACTTAATTGATCATTTGGGACCTTAGACGGCGGTCTGGGTTGTTTCCCTCTTGTCCCAGGACGTTAGCACCCCAGGACTGTCTCCCATGCTCGCACTTGACGGTATTCAGAGTTTGCCATGGTTTGGTAAGTCGCGATGACCCCCTAGCCATAACAGTGCTTTACCCCCGTCAGTGATACATGAGGCACTACCTAAATAGTTTTCGAGGAGAACCAGCTATTTCCAAGTTTGTTTAGCCTTTCACCCCTAGCCACAGCTCATCCCCTGACTTTGCAACGTCAGTGGGTTCGGACCTCCAGTGCGTGTTACCGCACCTTCATCCTGGCCATGGCTAGATCACTTGGTTTCGGGTCTACGCCCAGCAACTGTGCGCCCTATTCGGACTCGGTTTCCCTACGCCTCCCCTATTTGGTTAAGCTTGCTACTGAACGTAAGTCGCTGACCCATTATACAAAAGGTACGCAGTCACAGAACAAGTCTGCTCCCACTGTTTGTATGCATCCGGTTTCAGGTTCTATTTCACTCCCCTCCCGGGGTTCTTTTCGCCTTTCCCTCACGGTACTGGTTCACTATCGGTCGATGATGAGTATTTAGCCTTGGAGGATGGTCCCCCCATCTTCAAACAGGATTTCTCGTGTCCCGCCCTACTTCTCGTACGCTTAGTACCACAATTGTGTTTTCATATACGGGGCTATCACCCACTATGGCGGCACTTTCCATTGCCTTCTATTAACACGACTGCTATCACGTACAGGCTCTTCCCATTTCGCTCGCCACTACTTTGGGAATCTCGGTTGATTTCTTTTCCTGCGGTTACTTAGATGTTTCAGTTCACCGCGTTCGCTTCACATGACCTATGTATTCAGTCAAGGATGACCCAAAAGGGCCGGGTTTCCCCATTCGGAAATCGTGGGATCAAAGCACTTTGCCAGCTCCCCCACGCTTATCGCAGGCTATCACGTCCTTCGTCGCCTATCATCGCCAAGGCATCCACCAGATGCACTTATTCGCTTGATCCTATAACCTCAAACACGTTTTACCGTGATCTCGGTTTAGAGTATCGGTATTTACGACTTGTTGAATAGTTTCTCAGGCTATTCAACGGCTAGTCTTTCGACTAGCAGATACAATCAACCCAATTTCATACTGTAAGGAGTGAGGCGTAAGGCGTGAGGCGTAAACCTCAAACCCAACTTCACTCCTACATTGTTTAATTAGGAGATATTACTTCTTCTATTTTGTTAAAGAACGATACAGCCAATTAAATCGCCGCTGATTTAAGAAATCAGAATTCAAACAACTAACGGTGTTAATTGCTTCAATTGTGATATCTCGTTTAAGCTAGTTTGGAACAGGTTTTACACCTTACTCTTCACGCCTAACACCTCACAGTTTGATTGGTGGAGGATGACGGGATCGAACCGACGACCCCCTGCTTGCAAAGCAGGTGCTCTCCCAACTGAGCTAATCCCCCAATCTGGCATTACTAAGCTGTTTCCACTGATGAATCAATGGTGGGTCAAGCTGGAATCGAACCAGCGACCCCCGCCTTATCAAGACGGTGCTCTAACCGACTGAGCTACTGACCCAGCTTCCAACCAAGTCCGTAACCCAACAATGAATTGCTTCATTGCTCAGCTACTTTCTCTGTATCTTCAAAATCTACAGCCGATGAGTGTGAGTACTTGACCCGCAGGTCTTTCTCTTGAAAGGAGGTGATCCAGCCGCAGGTTCCCCTACGGCTACCTTGTTACGACTTCACCCCAGTCATGAATCCCACCGTGGTAAGCGGCCTCCTTGCGGTTAGCCTACCTACTTCTGGTGAAACCCACTCCCATGGTGTGACGGGCGGTGTGTACAAGGCCCGGGAACGTATTCACCGCGACATGCTGATCCGCGATTACTAGCGATTCCGACTTCATGCACTCGAGTTGCAGAGTGCAATCCGGACTACGATCGGTTTTGTGAGATTGGCACCCCCTCGCGGGTTAGCGACCCTCTGTACCGACCATTGTATGACGTGTGAAGCCCTGGTCATAAGGGCCATGAGGACTTGACGTCATCCCCACCTTCCTCCGGTTTGTCACCGGCAGTCCCACTAAAGTGCTCAACTGAATGGTAGCAACTAGTGGCAAGGGTTGCGCTCGTTGCGGGACTTAACCCAACATCTCACGACACGAGCTGACGACAGCCATGCAGCACCTGTGTTACGGTTCCCGAAGGCACTCCTCGATCTCTCAAGGATTCCGTACATGTCAAGACCAGGTAAGGTTTTTCGCGTTGCATCGAATTAATCCACATCATCCACCGCTTGTGCGGGCCCCCGTCAATTCCTTTGAGTTTTAGTCTTGCGACCGTACTCCCCAGGCGGTCAACTTCACGCGTTAGCTGCGTTACTAAGCTCCGAAAAGCCCAACAACTAGTTGACATCGTTTAGGGCGTGGACTACCAGGGTATCTAATCCTGTTTGCTCCCCACGCTTTCGTGCATGAGTGTCAGTATCAGCCCAGGGGGTTGCCTTCGCCATCGGTGTTCCTCCACATCTCTACGCATTTCACTGCTACACGTGGAATTCCACCCCCCTCTGCCGTACTCTAGTTAGCCAGTTCACAATGCAATTCCCAAGTTGAGCTCGGGGATTTCACATCGTGCTTAACAAACCACCTGCGCACGCTTTACGCCCAGTAATTCCGATTAACGCTTGGACCCTACGTATTACCGCGGCTGCTGGCACGTAGTTAGCCGGTCCTTATTCTTCAGGTACTCTCATCCCCGGTGGGTATTAGCCACAAGGATTTGCTCCCTGACAAAAGCGCTTTACAACCCGAAGGCCTTCTTCACGCACGCGGCATTGCTGGATCAGGCTTGCGCCCATTGTCCAAGATTCCCCACTGCTGCCTCCCGTAGGAGTCTGGACCGTGTCTCAGTTCCAGTGTGGCGGATCGTCCTCTAAGACCCGCTACTGATCGTCGCCTTGGTGAGCCTTTACCTCACCAACTAGCTAATCAGCCATCGGCCGCTCCAATAACAAGAGGTCTTGCGATCCCCCTCTTTCCCCCGTAGGGCGTATGCGGTATTAGCTATCCTTTCGGATAGTTATCCCCCATTACTGGGTACGTTCCGATGTATTACTCACCCGTTCGCCACTCGCCACCAGACCGAAGTCCGTGCTGCCGTTCGACTTGCATGTGTAAAGCATGCCGCCAGCGTTCAATCTGAGCCAGGATCAAACTCTTTCGTTTAATCTCTAAGCTAAATGTACTACTTGGCTTGTACTTCAATACTCAAAGAAACTGCGAGATAAATTCCGAAGAATTTGTCTTTCAATTTTCTTTTCAATTGAGTGCAAGCACTTGATTTGACTTACGAATCAAGCACTCACACTCATCGGCTGTAATTTGTTAAAGATCGGGCTGAACAACCAGAGAAACGACTACTTCGTTTCGCTGCGTCATCAGCAGAGAGGCCGAACTATACCCACGCCCCTAGAAGTCGTCAACACCTATCGGCGAAGAAAATCCAACAAAGGTGCTAAGTGATTGATCGGAAAGGAAACGAAAATCGAATTATTTTGGCAAAAAGCGCAGAAAGACAAACAACAGCACCAGCGAAACGCTCAGCAAAACGCGGAAAAACCAGCAAAAATTGCGCGCAGTGGGCAGAAACAACGAAACAGAACACTCAAACCGAGCAAAACCAGATTCGAAAAGCACTCAGCCCGCTGGCGCGGGCTGAGTTTTCTGAATAAATAGGGGTAAAACGGTACTTGATTAGCGCTTGGCCGAAGGAATCAGTGCGTTCAAGCTACCCATTAACATTGCAGCGCGGCTGGCGTGTTCTTTTTTAATTTCGGCGGTTGGTGCGTATTTTTCAGATAGGCGACCGCTAAAGTGCACATCGCCGACTGACATTTCATCCAGAAAGCGGCTCGGGCGAGTAATTTGCCATTCACCGGAGCGACGGCGCTTGCTGCAATAGGTAATCGTCAGGCTACGTTGCGCGCGGGTGATGCCCACGTACATCAGGCGGCGCTCTTCTTCGACCATGCCTGATTCGATCGAGTTTTGGTGCGGCAAGATATCTTCTTCGCAACCAATTAAGAATACGTGTGGGTACTCTAGGCCTTTGCTGGCGTGCAACGTCGACAGCCGCACCGCATCGACTTCTTCTTCGTCGCGTCCTTCGAGCATCGTGATAATCGCGATCGTCTGCACGATCTCGATCAGACTCTTGCCATCTTCTTCGCCTTTCTTATTTATCCAGCCAGCCAGATCAAGAATACTCTTCCATTTATTCTCGGCCGGTTTTTGCTCTTCGGTCTCGTACAGCCAGGCTTCGTAATCAATCGCACCCAATAGCTCTTGCAAGAGTTGCCCTGCCGGTTCGCGCTCGGCGCGCGCTTGCAGTTTGCCAATGAACAGACAGAAGGTGTGCAGCATGTCATTTTGCGCAGCTTGAATCTGGTGAATAAACCCCTCCTCGTATACCGCTGCAAACAAGGAAATCTGCCGGCTAGCAGCATATGCCCCTAGTTTTTCTAATGTCACATTGCCGATGCCGCGTTTGGGCGTGGTAACGGCGCGGATAAATGCCGGATCGTCATTCTCATTCGCGATCAAACGCAGGTAAGCCAGGATGTCTTTAATCTCGGCGCGATCAAAAAAGCTCTCGCCCGCGGCCATTACATAGGGAATCTTGTCATTGCGTAGCTGCGCCTCAACGATGCGCGCCTGAAAGTTGCCGCGATACAAAATCGCGTAATCTTTATACGAAGTACGATTAAGCAGCATATGCTGGCGCAAACGATCGGCCACGCATTTGGCTTCGTCTTCGTCGCTCTTGGTTTCCACCACCTTGATCAGATCACCCTCGCCCAGCTCGGACCACAGTTTTTTCTCGAATAATTTGGGGTTATGGCCAATCACCGCGTTGGCGCAGCGCAAGATGCGCGCCACCGAGCGGTAGTTTTGCTCGAGCTTAATCACTTCGAGTTTTGGAAAATCCGTTTTCAGCAGATTCAGATTTTCAACGTTAGCACCGCGCCAGGCATAAATACTCTGGTCGTCGTCGCCCACGGCGGTGAAATAGCCGGTGATGTCGGTGAGCAACTTTACTAGTTGATACTGTGTGGTGTTGGTGTCTTGGTATTCGTCGATCAGTAGATAGCGCAGCTTATTGCGCCATTTCTTTAATACTTCTTCATTGTCTTCAAACAAATCGACCGGCAAACGAATCAGATCGTCAAAATCCACCGCCTGATACGCAAATAGCGTGTCTTGGTAGGCGCGGTAAATTTTGGCCAATTGCAATTCGCCCTCGGAGGTAGCCATCGCCATTGCCTTATCCGGCGAGATGCGGTCATTTTTCAGCATTGAAATATGGCTGGCCGTTTGGCGTATCAGCGCCTTGTCGGTGGTGACCAACTGATCGGCAATGATTTTATTGGCATCGGCCGAATCCAGAATCGAAAACTTGGGCTTGTAGCCCAAGTGTGGCGCTTCTTCGCGCAGGATTTTCATGCCCAGACTGTGAAAGGTCGACACAGTGAGCCCACGCAGACGCTCGGGCGGCAGCAAGGTGGCCACCCGCTCTTGCATCTCGCGCGCGGCTTTATTGGTAAAGGTAATCGCCGCGATATTGCGCGCATCCATGCCGGCTGTTTCGATCAGGTAGGCAATCTTTTGCGTAATCACGCGCGTTTTGCCCGAACCCGCGCCAGCCAGCACTAGACAGGGGCCGGATAAATACTGCACAGCAGCGCGTTGGGGGGCATTGAGTAGATGCAACATCTGGGCACAACTTTGTATCAGGCGAAGCCGGAAATGTTAACACGTCGGCAAACTGCAACGCAGGTCGGCTGATACTTGGCGCGTAGTAAGAATTGGATTACAACCACTATATCCTTTTGAGCGATCTGTACAACATGACCAACTCCGCCCTTCAGCCCGTGCGCAAGCAGGATTTGCAAATCGGCGTGCCTTTAAGCTATCCGATTTACGATGGGCAGCACCAACTCTTGCTCAGGGAAGGGCAAATTATCCAGAACGAGAAGCAGCTGGCCCAGATTTGTGAGCAAGGCCTGTTTCGCAACCCGCTGTGGCAGGCGGCCACACGCAAACCGCGCCCTGCGCCCAGCCTGAACCCCAGCAGCATCATTCCGCAGGACGTGATTGAAGCGCCAGCCAAACCTGTGCGCAGCGCCCGGCACCTGGCTCAGGTGAAGCTGCAGCCGAACGCAACGCTGCATGTGCAATCGCTGGGCGATCCGCTCAAACCCAAAGCCTCGGTCAAACTGATAGGCTGGCTGGAAAAAAGCGGCGTACTGATCAGCACGCTCAACGCCCAAGGCGCGATTTTGCCGTTTCGCGAAGGCGAATCACTCAAGGTCAAAGCCATCGCTGGCAAAGATGTGGTGAGCTTTCAGGGACTGGTGGAAAAAGTCTGCTTTACGCCGTTCCCCTATCTGCATTTAAGCTGGCCGGACAAGCTGGAAATCCACCAGTTACGCAACAGTTTTCGGGTCAATAGCAATCTGATCGTCAGCATCAGCGCCGAGGGCTTAAAGCAGACGCCAGCCAAAATCACCAATCTGTCGGCCACCGGCGCCATGCTGGAAGGCGCCAAATTAAAGCTGGAAGCCGAGCAACAGCTCAATATCGCCATGCGCCTGCCCGCCGCAGGCGAAGATCACACCATGATCATCAGCGGCAAAGTACGCAACTGCCATATCGACCCGCCCGCGATCACGGCTCAATACGGCGTTGAGTTTGATCCATTGGAGCCAAGCGCAAGGCTGGTGATCGAGCACTATATTTTCAACTGCCTGCTCGAAGAATAAAGCAGCCAGCGCTGATTCTCGCTATCGCCCCGGCGGCGGCGTGAGCGTTTTGCTGCGGTAATCACACACATCGTTGACCACACAGCGCCAGCATTCCGGTTTGCGCGCCTTGCACACATAGCGGCCATGCAGAATCAGCCAATGATGCGCATTGAGCATAAATTCCTTTGGCGTGACTTTCAGTAGCTTATCTTCGACTTCGCGAACATCCTTGCCTGGTGCCAGCCCAGTGCGATTACCCAGACGGAAAATATGCGTATCGACGGCAATCGTTGGCACGCCGAACGCGGTATTGAGCACCACATTCGCCGTTTTTCGCCCCACGCCGGGCAGCGCCTCCAGGCTCTCGCGATCGCGCGGCACCTCGCCGCCGTGTTGCTCGATCAGGATGCGGCAGGTTTCGAGCAAATGCTTGGCCTTGCTGCGATACAAACCGATGGTATTGATATAGGACTCAAGCCCTTCCTGCCCTAGCGCCAGAATCCCCTGGGGGGTATTGGCGACCGGAAATAAAATCTTCGTCGCCTTATTCACGCCGACATCGGTCGCCTGCGCCGACAGCAACACCGCCGTGAGCAATTCAAACGGCGTCGTGTAGTTCAACTCGGTGGTTGGATTCGGGTCCAGCTCGGCCAGCCGGGCATAAAAGGTATGGCGGGTTTGTTTATTCATGGTGCAAATCAAAGGGAGCGCAGCGGCGAATATGGCAGCAATCGAGCGCCCGATCAAGCGCCAGCCTGCCCAAGCGGCGCCGCTGGCGCGGATAAAGCGACGATTCATCACCGCAAACATTGACCCTACTCCGTTCTGCGGCGAAAATTACAGCTCGATCTCCGGCAAGTATTTCAATATGTTGAAGTTTTTACTCCCTCCGCTGCTGATGCTAGCCCTGCTAGGCCAGGCCGCACATGCGGGCGCACAGCGCGAAGAATATTTATCCGACTCGGTCGCCAGTAGCCTGCGCCGCAGCATTGCCGACCGCATCGAGCCACGGCTGATGTTTGCCAATAAAGCGGAAGGCGAAGCGTGGCTGAATGAAATGTCCGAGCGTCTCAAATCGCGTATTCCCGACGAGTTCGTGCGGCGCAAATTGCTCACCGCCATCCACTACGAAGCTACCCGCGCCGGGCTCGACCCGCAAATGGTTCTCGGGCTCATTCACATCGAAAGCCGCTTTAACCGCTACGCGATCAGCCCGGTGGGCGCGCGCGGTCTGATGCAGGTGATGCCGTTCTGGCAGCGCGCCATAGGCACGCCGGAGCAAAGCCTGTTTGATATGCACACCAATCTGCGCTACGGCTGCTCGATCTTGCGTCACTATCTGAATATCGAAAATGGCGACCTCTTCCGCGCCCTCGGCCGCTACAACGGCAGCCTGGGCAAAGCAGAATACCCAAATCTGGTTTACAACGCCTGGAAAGGCCATTACGACTGGAATGACGGCGTCGGCGAGAAAGTCGCGCAGAAATAAACACCTAGGGTATATCGCTGTAGACCAATATGAGATTTAGCCAGATGGCAATACCCTAATAGATTGCCCCAATAAAAAAACCGACCACGCAGGTCGGTTTTTGTTTTTTTGTGCGGTTTAATTTTAAGACTGGCGGACTTCAGTTCTCATCGAGCCATCGCGGAAGATGGCAGCCCAAGCGCTATAAGGCAGTAAAAATAAAATCGCAGTCCCCCAACTCACCAGCGTCACTCGATAGAATTCTGCCTCCCAAATTTCAGCTGGCAACTTAACGTTTGTAATGGCTTCAGCCATTTTTATAAACATCCAACCCAACACCACTAAGGCAATCACAATCAAAAATAACCAGAAAAAAATGGCTAGTATTTGACGCCAGTAGCGCAACACAGCCTTAACGCTAAGCTGGATTGCACGCCAAATCGACTGATTCTGAAGCACAATCAGCACTGAAGTAAACCAAAGTAAAGTACCTACGGTGCCCATCCAAATAATGCCAAACCATGCCTCGGCAGCATTTGGCACCTCAACCAAGGTCATAGCAATTGGCCGACCCGCAATCAGATCGCTGATTGCATCATGCAAAAAGCCAGACACCGCCAATAACGTTGCCAAACCCAAAAAGCGAAGCACTACCCTGCTAAATTGCTGATCGTCTGCGCCAAAGTCAATCTTGCGCTTTGTTTCAAAACGCCAAGCCGTAGCATAAATCAAGGCAGCAATAATCTGGCCAACAAAAGGTGAAAGTATCGCAGAATAGGTCGTTTTTCCAATCAGTAGCTGGAATCCACCTGCAATTACTCCTAAACCCATAAATAGTACAGGCGCCAGTTTAAATACTCGCCAAGAATGCAAAATCCAGCTTAAGCCTGATTTCTCATCAGTTTCAAAACCTTGAAACGATTCTTCGGTCAAAGCTGGCACCGCACTTTGCGCCAAAATTTCTTCCGCCAATGTCAATGGTGAACCCAATGCAGCGCAAAACTCAGCCTCGCTGCGCCCGTTTGCAATTGCTTCGGCAAAGTAGCCCTGATAATCAGCCACAATATCCCGCACTTCGGCGGCAGGTAATAGGCGCAATGCGCGTTCAAGTTGTGCAATAAATTCTTGTTGATTCATTTTCCCTGCCCCATGACTTGTTCAACATCGGCGATAAACTCCTGCCATTCCCCTTGCATTTGTTGCAGCGCAAACCGACCTAATTCGGTCAGTTGATAATATTTGCGCGCTGGCCCGCTGCTCGATTGGCTGGGATAAGTGCTTACCCATTGCTCAGCTTCTAGGCGGCGCATCAGTGGGTAAATCGTGCCTTCGCTCATGTCCATCGTGTTCGATAAGGTGCTAACGATCTCATACGCATAGCTATCGCCGCGCGCGAGCACCGCCAACACACACATTTCCAGCACGCCTTTTTTTAGCTGGGTTTTCATCCCGCCTCCCTTTGTGTGAAATCAGCACCACGCTCCTGCAGGGTGTGGCCAATGGCGATGCATATGACTCCTTATCCACTACCATGTATTAAACGGTAGTAGTGTTTACATCATATTGCACGGTATCGTTTAATACAAGGTAGCGAGGAAAAATAATGACAATGGCGGCAGATCACTTTATTACGCTTTCAACGATTCAATCAGCGCCATTTCTTCTGTGGTGAAACCCGCTTCCAGCCGGGCGAGGTGGTTGAGCGTGCCGCGAAAGACTGGCGCGTCGTAGTCGCGCAGGAGCGCGACAAAAGTGGCGATCGGCTCGCAGCCGCGTTGTTCGCAACACCAGTAATACCAGTGATTGCCGATGCGGACATGGCCGATTTCGTCGCGCAGGATAATGTCCAGAATCTCGCAGGCGCGGGTGTCTTTGACTACGGCGAGCTTTTCGCGGATTGGCGGTACGGCATCAAGCCCGCGCGCTTCCAGTATCCGTGGCACCAAGGCCATGCGGGCCATCACGTCGGCATCGGTGCGCACGGCCATTTCCCATAAGCTGTTGTGCGCGTCGAAATCGCCATAGTCAAATCCCAGGCTATTCAAATGCTCGCGCAGCAAACTGAAGTGATACGCTTCTTCTCTGGCGATTTGCAGCCAGTCGGCATAATACTGCACAGGCATGTCGCGAAAGCGGTAAATGGCATCGAGCGCCAGATTGATCGCGTTAAATTCGATATGCGCAAAGGCGTGCAGCAAGGCGGCGCGGTTTTCGGCCTGCGCCAGATTGCGGCGGCGCGGCAGGCTGGCAGGCGGTACCAGCGCCGGTTTGGCTGGCCTACCGGGCGTGATGACCGGCATCACAGCCGGCGCATCGGCTACGGCATCAGATTGGGCGAGGTCGATCTGGGCCAGCAGGGCCATTTTCTCGGCGGGGTTTTCCGCCATCAGGGCGGCAAAAGCGGCAGCAAACACGGTATTTCTCAACATGGACGTGGGCGAAGTATTCATCGCCACACGCCAACTGGCAAGCCTAAATCTCGGACGTAATGCACGCGCTGTAACTGCCCAGATACCGACAAGGGTATATCGCCATAAGGTAATCCCATTAATGGTTTTGTAGCTATACCCCATGCACACTGACTGAGACCTTTTGCTTTACGGTCATCAGGAGCATGCCACAAGATCAACCCACCATTACCACCTTGATTTTATTCAGCTTTTTCCTGCATTTGGTCAAACAAGTCAATATATTGCATTGCACAAAAAATGGCGAAAGACTAGCATCTAAACAGACTTCGCATCGCAGCCAGTGCATTGAATGCACAGCCCGCGTCGACCCGCCTGCGATGCTTCCCGGATTCATCATCATTACGAGGCAAGCACAATGACCCAAGCTTTAGCAGGAAAATACGCGCTGATCGTCGGCATGGCCAATGCCAATTCGATTGCTTATGGCGTTGCCAAAGCGCTTAAAGAACAAGGCGTTCAGCTGGCGATCACCTACCAGACCGAGCGCACCAAAGATTTTATCGCCCCGCTGCTCGAAGAGCTGGAGCCGGCCATTGTGCTCAAATGCAATGTGCAGGAAGAAGGCGATCTGGAAGCGGTCTTTGCGCAAATCCAGCAAAGCTGGGGGCGCCTTGATATTGGCGTACATTCGATTGCCTTTGCGCTGAAAGACGATTTGCATGGCCGCGTGGTCGATAGCTCGGCCGCCGGTTTTGCGCTAGCGATGGATGTCTCTTGTCATTCGTTCATTCGCATGGCCAAGCTGGCCGAACCCTTGATGAATCAGGGCGGCACGCTGCTGACGATGAGCTATCTGGGCGCGGAAAAAGTGGTGCAGAACTACGGCGTCATGGGCCCGGTGAAAGCCGCGCTGGAAGCCAGCGTACGCTACCTGGCCAATGAATTGGGTAGCAAAAAAATCCGCGTTCACGCCGTATCGCCCGGCCCGATTATGACCCGCGCCGCCAGCGGCATCCCGGAATTTAACGCCCTGCTCTCCCAGGCCTCGCAACATGCACCGATGCGCGAGCTGGTCGATATCGACGACGTGGGCGCAGCAGCGGCGTTTCTGTGTTCGGACGGCGCCAAGCGCCTAACTGGCTCGACCTTTTATGTCGACGGCGGCATGAATATCATCGCTTAAAAATTCGGCGGGGTACGCTGAGCGCAGCAAATGCGCCTTTCAGCGGATTGAGCGGATTCACGATGTAATTCGCTATTGCTCAGTGTGCCCTACGTGCAAAGCCAGTAAGGATAACTTCATCATGAGCGTCGAAAACCTGCTTTTTGCCGATCTGCAGATTGGCCAGCAATACCACCGCCAACATCTGGTACGCCGTAGCGATATTGACATGCTGGGTATGATGGCAGGAAAGAGAGACAGCGAGGGTTTGGTGAGCGTACCTGCCATAGGTATATTTTTATTTCTCACCGCCACCGCCATCAACTCCTTTCCTGGCCCCGGCTCCTTGATTGAAGATCACCAGCTGCAAGCCCATGGCTGGATTAGTGAAGACGATATCCTATCGCTCACGCTCACCGTGAGCAGCAAGGACGAAGCACGTAAGCTGGTGATTCTGGATGCCCACTGCGAAAACCAGCATGGGGAACAATTGTGCAGCGGACCGATTCATGTGCTTGCCCCCACGACAAGCCAGCGCAGCGAATACGCCGAAGCGCCGCAATTTACGCTACGCGCGCACCATGTTTTTGCCAATTTGCGCGCCAAGACCGATCTGCTGCCCGCGATCCCGACGGCCGTGGTGCACCCTTGTGATCGAGACTCACTACTGAGCGCCATGCTGGCAGCGCAAGAAAAGCTGATTATTCCAATTCTGGTGGGCCCCGAAGCCAAAATCCGCGCAGTCGCTGCCGCCGAGGGCATTTCGCTGCTTGGCATTCGCATCGTCGGCGCTGAACACAGCCATAATTCGGCGCAAAAAGCGGTTGAACTCTGCCGCACTGGCGAGGCGCAAGCGCTAATGAAAGGCAGTCTGCACACCGATGAAATGATGTCCGAAGTAATGTGCTCGGCCACTGGCCTGCGCACGGCGCGGCGTATCAGCCATGTATTTGTAATGGACGTGCCCGCCTACGAGCGTGCGCTGTTAGTCACCGATGCGGCCATCAATATCGCGCCTGGGCTGGCTGCGAAAGCGGACATCACACAGAACGCCATCGATCTGGCACATATTCTGGGCATTGCCTGCCCGAAAGTGGCGCTTTTATCCGCAGTGGAAACCGTCACCGACAAAATGCCGTCGACGATGGACGCCGCACTGTTATGCAAAATGGCCGATCGTGGGCAAATCCACGGTGCGATTCTGGATGGCCCGCTGGCCTTTGATAATGCGATCTCGATGGCCGCCGCCAAAACCAAAAAGATCAACTCGCCCGTGGCTGGGCAAGCCGATATTCTGGTCGTTCCCGATATCGAATCGGGCAATATGCTGGCCAAACAAATGAGCTACTTTGCCGCCGCCGATTCGGCCGGGATTGTGCTCGGCGCACGCGTGCCGATTGTGCTGACCAGCCGTGCCGACGACGTCAAAACCCGTCTCGCCTCGGCTGCAGTCATGGTGCTGGTTGCGCACGCCATGCGCTGATTATTGCTTGAAAATCAATAAACAAAGCCTCGCAATAGCGAGGCTTTTCATTTACGCAGATCAGTGAGTGGCATCAACCAGTGTTTATGCAGGGTGGCATTTATAGAGGCCGTTTAGGTACCCAAACCACCGCATCACCCGACAAAACCAGTACATCACGCACCCAGCATTCGGTCACCAACTTGACGCGTTGCTTGTCGGCAAACAGCTCGACAATCCGCGCTCGCGCGCTCACGGTATCGCCAATATGCACCGGATGCACAAAGCGGATATTTTGCGCCATATAAATACAGCCAGGGCCGGGCAAATGCATGCCGATCACCGTCGATAAAAAACTGGCGGTCAGCATCCCGTGCACAATGCGCTCACCAAAACGGGTTTGCTGCGCAAATTCGGCATCAATATGCATCGGGTTATTATCGCCAGTCAAACCGGCAAACAGAACGACATCGGTTTCAGTGAGGGTTTTGCGATATTCCGCGGTTTGGTCAACTTTCAGATCTTCAAAATAAAACGACATGCTGGTCTCCTGATGAATGACTGCAGTACATTTCAAAAATTCAAACTAAAATCGCGGCGGCGATCAGTTGATAAACCAGCATAACATGCTGCACCGCACAAACCCAGAAACAAATTCACACTAGCCGGTGAACTGGTAGGTATATACCTGCAGATCAGAGCCAACCTATCCTGCAGCCACATACTCGCCCACACCAGCCATTGCACTTGCACATTTCGCGGACAGCAAAAAGCCCAGCTCTTTCGAACTGGGCTTCTGGCTTTCTTAGGGTAGTCTGGCAATGACCTACTTTCACACGGGCAATCCGCACTATCATCGGCGCTGAGGCGTTTCACTGTCCTGTTCGGGATGGGAAGGAGTGGGACCACCTCGCTATGGTCACCAGACAAAACTGGGTGAGTCGCTGTTTTTTCAAACAACTACTCGAAATCAATAGAAGAAGTAATCTTTCATCAGTCGCATTCGCATGCTTCCGGTTCATCTCTTTATTCAACAATTCGCAATCGGGTCGATTGCACCTTCATCGCATAACGCGTCTCAGGTTATAGGATCAAGCCTCACGGGCAATTAGTATCGGTTAGCTTAACGCATTACTGCGCTTCCACACCCGACCTATCAACGTCCTGGTCTCGAACGATCCTTTAGAGGTCTTAAAGACCTAGGGAAGTCTCATCTTGAGGCTAGTTTCGCGCTTAGATGCTTTCAGCGCTTATCTATTCCCGACTTAGCTACCCGGCAATGCCACTGGCGTGACAACCGGTACACCAGAGGTCAGTCCACTCCGGTCCTCTCGTACTAGGAGCAGCCCCCCTCAAACTTCCAACGCCCACTGCAGATAGGGACCAAACTGTCTCACGACGTTTTGAACCCAGCTCACGTACCACTTTAAATGGCGAACAGCCATACCCTTGGGACCGGCTACAGCCCCAGGATGTGATGAGCCGACATCGAGGTGCCAAACTCCGCCGTCGATGTGAACTCTTGGGCGGAATCAGCCTGTTATCCCCGGAGTACCTTTTATCCGTTGAGCGATGGCCCTTCCATTCAGAACCACCGGATCACTATGTCCTGCTTTCGCACCTGCTCGACTTGTCGGTCTCGCAGTTAAGCCGCCTTTTGCCATTACACTATCAGTACGATGTCCGACCGTACCTAGGCGACCTTCGAGCTCCTCCGTTACAATTTGGGAGGAGACCGCCCCAGTCAAACTGCCTACCATGCACGGTCCCCGATCCGGATAACGGACCAAGGTTAGAACCTCAAAGGGGTCAGGGTGGTATTTCAAGGACGGCTCCACTGAAACTAGCGTTCCAGCTTCAAAGCCTCCCACCTATCCTACACAAACCACTTCAAAGTCCAATGCAAAGCTACAGTAAAGGTTCACGGGGTCTTTCCGTCTAGCAGCGGGGAGATTGCATCTTCACAAACACTTCAACTTCGCTGAGTCTCGGGAGGAGACAGTAGGGCCATCGTTACGCCATTCGTGCGGGTCGGAACTTACCCGACAAGGAATTTCGCTACCTTAGGACCGTTATAGTTACGGCCGCCGTTTACTGGGACTTCAATCAAGAGCTTGCACCCCATCATTTAATCTTCCAGCACCGGGCAGGCGTCACACCGTATACATCCACTTTCGTGTTAGCACAGTGCTGTGTTTTTGATAAACAGTCGCAGCCCTCATTTCTCTGCGGCCTCATTTAGCTCCGGTTGTACACCTTCACTGACTAGAGGCACACCTTCTCCCGAAGTTACGGTGTCAATTTGCCGAGTTCCTTCTCCCGAGTTCTCTCAAGCACCTTAGAATTCTCATCCTACCCACCTGTGTCGGTTTGCGGTACGGTTCGATATTAGCTGAAGCTTAGTGGCTTTTCTTGGAAGCAGGGTATCGCTCACTTCGTCTACAAGTAGACTCGTCATCATGCCTCAGCGTTAAAGCAGCCCGGATTTGCCTAAGCCACACGCCTACACACTTAAACCAACTCTTCCAACCGTTGGCTGAGGTAACCTTCTCCGTCCCCACATCGCACTAATACCAAGTACAGGAATATTAACCTGTTTCCCATCGACTACGCATTTCTGCCTCGCCTTAGGGGCCGACTCACCCTGCGCCGATGAACGTTGCGCAGGAAACCTGGGGTTTTCGGTGAGGGGGCTTTTCACCCCTTTATCGCTACTCATGTCAGCATTCGCACTTCTGATACCTCCAGCATCCTTCTCAAGACACCTTCACAGGCTTACAGAACGCTCCTCTACCATATGTACATCGTACATATCCGCGTCTTCGGTTATCAATTTGAGCCCCGTTACATCTTCCGCGCAGGACGACTCGACCAGTGAGCTATTACGCTTTCTTTAAATGATGGCTGCTTCTAAGCCAACATCCTGGCTGTCTATGCCTTCCCACCTCGTTTTCCACTTAATTGATCATTTGGGACCTTAGACGGCGGTCTGGGTTGTTTCCCTCTTGTCCCAGGACGTTAGCACCCCAGGACTGTCTCCCATGCTCGCACTTGACGGTATTCAGAGTTTGCCATGGTTTGGTAAGTCGCGATGACCCCCTAGCCATAACAGTGCTTTACCCCCGTCAGTGATACATGAGGCACTACCTAAATAGTTTTCGAGGAGAACCAGCTATTTCCAAGTTTGTTTAGCCTTTCACCCCTAGCCACAGCTCATCCCCTGACTTTGCAACGTCAGTGGGTTCGGACCTCCAGTGCGTGTTACCGCACCTTCATCCTGGCCATGGCTAGATCACTTGGTTTCGGGTCTACGCCCAGCAACTGTGCGCCCTATTCGGACTCGGTTTCCCTACGCCTCCCCTATTTGGTTAAGCTTGCTACTGAACGTAAGTCGCTGACCCATTATACAAAAGGTACGCAGTCACAGAACAAGTCTGCTCCCACTGTTTGTATGCATCCGGTTTCAGGTTCTATTTCACTCCCCTCCCGGGGTTCTTTTCGCCTTTCCCTCACGGTACTGGTTCACTATCGGTCGATGATGAGTATTTAGCCTTGGAGGATGGTCCCCCCATCTTCAAACAGGATTTCTCGTGTCCCGCCCTACTTCTCGTACGCTTAGTACCACAATTGTGTTTTCATATACGGGGCTATCACCCACTATGGCGGCACTTTCCATTGCCTTCTATTAACACGACTGCTATCACGTACAGGCTCTTCCCATTTCGCTCGCCACTACTTTGGGAATCTCGGTTGATTTCTTTTCCTGCGGTTACTTAGATGTTTCAGTTCACCGCGTTCGCTTCACATGACCTATGTATTCAGTCAAGGATGACCCAAAAGGGCCGGGTTTCCCCATTCGGAAATCGTGGGATCAAAGCACTTTGCCAGCTCCCCCACGCTTATCGCAGGCTATCACGTCCTTCGTCGCCTATCATCGCCAAGGCATCCACCAGATGCACTTATTCGCTTGATCCTATAACCTCAAACACGTTTTACCGTGATCTCGGTTTAGAGTATCGGTATTTACGACTTGTTGAATGATTTCTCAGGTCATTCAACGGCTAGTCTTTTGACTAGCAGATACAATCAACCCAATTTCATACTGTAAGGAGTGAGGCGTAAGGCGTGAGGCGTAAACCTCAAACCCAACTTCACTCCTACATTGTTTAATTAGGAGATATTACTTCTTCTATTTTGTTAAAGAACGATACAGCCAATTAAATCGCTGCTGATTTAAGAAATCAGAATTCAAACAACTAACGGTGTTAATTGCTTCAATTGTGATATCTCGTTTAAGCTAGTTTGGAACAGGTTTTACACCTTACTCTTCACGCCTAACACCTCACAGTTTGATTGGTGGAGGATGACGGGATCGAACCGACGACCCCCTGCTTGCAAAGCAGGTGCTCTCCCAACTGAGCTAATCCCCCAATCTGGCATTACTAAGCTGTTTCCACTGATGAATCAATGGTGGGTCAAGCTGGAATCGAACCAGCGACCCCCGCCTTATCAAGACGGTGCTCTAACCGACTGAGCTACTGACCCAGCTTCCAACCAAGTCCGTAACCCAACAATGAATTGCTTCATTGCTCAGCTACTTTCTCTGTATCTTCAAAATCTACAGCCGATGAGTGTGAGTACTTGACCCGCAGGTCTTTCTCTTGAAAGGAGGTGATCCAGCCGCAGGTTCCCCTACGGCTACCTTGTTACGACTTCACCCCAGTCATGAATCCCACCGTGGTAAGCGGCCTCCTTGCGGTTAGCCTACCTACTTCTGGTGAAACCCACTCCCATGGTGTGACGGGCGGTGTGTACAAGGCCCGGGAACGTATTCACCGCGACATGCTGATCCGCGATTACTAGCGATTCCGACTTCATGCACTCGAGTTGCAGAGTGCAATCCGGACTACGATCGGTTTTGTGAGATTGGCACCCCCTCGCGGGTTAGCGACCCTCTGTACCGACCATTGTATGACGTGTGAAGCCCTGGTCATAAGGGCCATGAGGACTTGACGTCATCCCCACCTTCCTCCGGTTTGTCACCGGCAGTCCCACTAAAGTGCTCAACTGAATGGTAGCAACTAGTGGCAAGGGTTGCGCTCGTTGCGGGACTTAACCCAACATCTCACGACACGAGCTGACGACAGCCATGCAGCACCTGTGTTACGGTTCCCGAAGGCACTCCTCGATCTCTCAAGGATTCCGTACATGTCAAGACCAGGTAAGGTTTTTCGCGTTGCATCGAATTAATCCACATCATCCACCGCTTGTGCGGGCCCCCGTCAATTCCTTTGAGTTTTAGTCTTGCGACCGTACTCCCCAGGCGGTCAACTTCACGCGTTAGCTGCGTTACTAAGCTCCGAAAAGCCCAACAACTAGTTGACATCGTTTAGGGCGTGGACTACCAGGGTATCTAATCCTGTTTGCTCCCCACGCTTTCGTGCATGAGTGTCAGTATCAGCCCAGGGGGTTGCCTTCGCCATCGGTGTTCCTCCACATCTCTACGCATTTCACTGCTACACGTGGAATTCCACCCCCCTCTGCCGTACTCTAGTTAGCCAGTTCACAATGCAATTCCCAAGTTGAGCTCGGGGATTTCACATCGTGCTTAACAAACCACCTGCGCACGCTTTACGCCCAGTAATTCCGATTAACGCTTGGACCCTACGTATTACCGCGGCTGCTGGCACGTAGTTAGCCGGTCCTTATTCTTCAGGTACTCTCATCCCCGGTGGGTATTAGCCACAAGGATTTGCTCCCTGACAAAAGCGCTTTACAACCCGAAGGCCTTCTTCACGCACGCGGCATTGCTGGATCAGGCTTGCGCCCATTGTCCAAGATTCCCCACTGCTGCCTCCCGTAGGAGTCTGGACCGTGTCTCAGTTCCAGTGTGGCGGATCGTCCTCTAAGACCCGCTACTGATCGTCGCCTTGGTGAGCCTTTACCTCACCAACTAGCTAATCAGCCATCGGCCGCTCCAATAACAAGAGGTCTTGCGATCCCCCTCTTTCCCCCGTAGGGCGTATGCGGTATTAGCTATCCTTTCGGATAGTTATCCCCCATTACTGGGTACGTTCCGATGTATTACTCACCCGTTCGCCACTCGCCACCAGACCGAAGTCCGTGCTGCCGTTCGACTTGCATGTGTAAAGCATGCCGCCAGCGTTCAATCTGAGCCAGGATCAAACTCTTTCGTTTAATCTCTAAGCTAAATGTACTACTTGGCTTGTACTTCAATACTCAAAGAAACTGCGAGATAAATTCCGAAGAATTTGTCTTTCAATTTTCTTTTCAATTGAGTGCAAGCACTTGATTTGACTTACGAATCAAGCACTCACACTCATCGGCTGTAATTTGTTAAAGATCGGGCTGAACAACCAGAGAAACGACTACTTCGTTTCGCTGCGTCATCAGCAGAGAGGCCGAACTATACCCACGCCCCTAGAAGTCGTCAACACCTATCGGCGAAGAAAATCCAACAAAGGTGCTAAGTGATTGATCGGAAAGGAAACGAAAATCGAATTATTTTGGCAAAAAGCGCAGAAACACAAACAACAGCACCAGCGAAATGCTCAGCAAAACTCGCAAAAACTCAGAAAAACAGAGCAAAATCGCAGGCAATAAGAAGAAACAATCTGAATCGAACGCTCACACCGAGCAAAACCAGACCTGAAAAGCACTCAGCCCGCTGGCTTACATCCAAAAGATCAATTGAGTTCGGTTTGATCGGATTTTTAGCTAAAGCGCATTGATAGATCAATGGCCTGAATGTCTTTGGTGAGTTTACCTACCGAGATGCGATCAACGCCAGTTTCGGCAATGGCACGGATGGTTGTTAAATCAACACCGCCTGAGGCTTCCAATACTGCCCGCCCCTGCGCCATCTGCACTGCGGTGCGCATATCGGCCAGGCTCATATTATCGAGTAATACCGATACCGCTCCGCCATCAAGCGCTTGCTGAAGCTCGGACAGGTTTTCAACTTCGATCTGAATCGTAACGTGCTTGGGCGCGATTTGCTGGGCGGTGGCCAGTGCATCGGCAATACTGCCCGCAGCAGCGATATGATTTTCTTTAATTAAGATACCGTCGTATAAGGCCATACGCTGATTAGCGCCACCACCAACAGTGACGGCGTATTTTTGTGCGCGACGCAGGCCGGGGATGGTTTTGCGCGTGTCGTGAACTACGGCCTTGGTACCCGCGACCACCTCGGCGTAGCGACGAGTTTCCGTTGCGACAGCCGATAAAGTCTGGATGAAATTGAGGATGCTGCGCTCGGCAGTTAATAGAGAGCGGGCATTGCCCTGCAGAACACATAGCAATTGATCCGCAGCGACATACTCTCCCTCAGTAATTTTCCAATCGACTTGAATGCTGGCATCAACCTGGCGAATCACTTCATTAGCCCAAGGCAGGCCACAAATGACGGCGGCTTCACGCACGATAATCCGCGCCGTGGCTTGCTGATCAGCCGGGATTAGCTGGGCGGTCCAATCGCATTCACCGATGTCTTCGGCCAGCGCAGTGGCAACATTGGCTGCGATCAGGTGCTGAGGGGGTAAGTTAATCATTTATTCGACGGTATAGTTTGGAAATGGAAGCGGCGCGATGGCGGCCGCGAGTTCTTGTTCAATTCGGCGTAAAGCCTGCGCTTCATCGGCCTCGATCCGCAGCGTCAGCACCGGCGTAGTATTGGATGCGCGGATCAGCCCAAAACCATCGGCGTATTCTATGCGCAGACCATCGACAAAGCTAATCGCCGTTGCGCTGGGAAATTGCGCTTTGGCCGCGATATCTTTGACTAATAAATGCCCTGCGCCCGACAGCGGAATTTGTAACTCATGCGTGGCGAGGCATTGCGGCAGCCGCGCCAGCTCGGCATCCAGATCCAGCCCTACGCTGACTGCAGCTAATAATCGTGCTGCGGCATACAAGGCGTCATCCACATCCCAACCGGCAAAGGCAAAATGCCCTGATAGCTCACCGGCCAGCAAGGCTTTGCTTTGCTTGAGCTTGCGCTTCATGTGCGAATGCCCGGTAGGGATTGCTTCCGAAGTGCCACCAAGCTGCTTGACCCATTGCGCGACCGAGCGGCTGGATTTCACATCGTATAAAACATGGCCACTGCGTTGTGCCAAGACCATGCTGGCGAAAATCATCAGCAAACGATCACCGGGAATCATCTGCCCAGTACGTGTCACGACGCCGAGGCGATCGCCATCGCCATCAAAGGCAATACCCAGATCGGCCCCCTGCTCCAGCACGGTGGCGCGCAGCTCGCGCAGATTTTCGACCACTTGCGGATCAGGATGATGATTAGGGAAATGACCGTCGACTTCGCAATACAATTCGGTGACTTCGCAACCGAGCGCACGAAATAATTGCGGCGCCACCGCACCCGGAGCACCGTTGCCACAATCGATCACCAGTTTGAGCGGTTGGGTAATTTGAACATCCCGTTTGAGAGCCGCCAGATAATCGGCAAACACATCGATTTCGCTGGCCGTACCACCTGCCACCACGGGTAATTGGTCGGCTTCGATCTGCTCGCGCAAAGCTTGCAACGCCGCACCGTCAATCGTTTCACCACCCAGCACCAGCTTGATGCCATTGTATTCCGGCGGGTTGTGACTGCCGGTAATCATAATGCCCGAAGCGTCGGCATGATGTTTGGCTGCGAAGTATAGCAATGGAGTACAGGCCATACCTAGTCTGCAGACCAATACCCCAGCTTCAAGCAGACCACGTTGCATCGCATCCATCAGCTCTGGCGTGGATAGGCGGCCATCGCCAGCTAGCGCAATGCTGCGGATATGACGCGCCAGCGCTTGTGCGCCCACGGCACGTCCAACCCAGTAGGCAACTTCTGGCGTTAGCAGCGAAACAGGGCCACGCACATCGTAGGCTTTGAAAATTGCAGCAGGAATACGGCTCATTTATCTCACCAAAGGCAGGTGGTATTGGAAAAACTTCAAAATGGTTTCGGGCAGCCAGCTCAAACGGCCAGGCGGTGGGCCTGATAAAAATCCGACATGCCCGCCGTCACGTGGCTGGAGCAGATGCACGGCTTCAGAGACATCGTGTACCGTTGGCAAGCTGTGCGCGGGCATAAGTGGATCATTCAAGGCATTGATCAGCAAAGTCGGAACGGCAATTTGCTTCAGCACGCTTTTACTGCTGGCCCGCGACCAATAATCTTCGACCCCAAAAAAGCCATGCAAAGGCGCGGTAACCAGATCGTCAAACTCTCGTAGCGTCCGCACCTGCTTCACCTGCTGCCAGTCAATAAACGGGTTTTCCGATAATTTGAGCTTGTACTGGGCTTTCTTGCGCATCGTGCCCAGAAACTCCCGGGTGTATAAATGCCGGTTGATGCCCTTATCCAGTGCATTACCGCAAGCGGCCAAATCCATCGGCGCAGACACGGCCGCAGCGGCATAAATAACATCGTTCGCAGTATCGCCCTGCTCGCCCAACCATTTCAATAAGGCATTGCCGCCCAGCGAATAGCCCACGGCAAACAAAGGCGTCTCGGGGAAATTTTTCTTCAGACGGCGCAAAATCCAGTCGACTTCGGCCGAATCGCCGGCGTGATAACTGCGCGGCAAGCGGTTAGGCACATTTCCGCAGGTGCGAAAATGCGGGACGATGCCACGCCAGCCCCGCCGATACGCCTGATGAAACAAGGAAACGGCGTAATGGCTGCGCGAACTACCTTCCAGCCCATGAAACAGCACAATCAGCGGCGTTCCGGCACGGCCATCGGTCCAGTCAACCCCAATGGCATCCAGATCAGGCGTAATCCAGTGCTCGCGTTTGTAAATGATGGGGCGCTGCCACAGCAAGGTGGCAGGATAAACCGTCTGGGCATGCCCACCGGGTAGCCAGGCTGAGGGACGATAGATAGGAAGGTCTAAATGCTTTTCGCGTGCCATGACGAAAGTGTGGCTGAATCCGCCGTGACTATCCAGCAAAATAATACAGCCCTGTGCAGTGCTGTTGATATTGGCTTGCCAAGATTGGCAAGCCGAGCCATCGCGGCTGCGATGGCTCGGGAAGAATACGTCAACGATTTACAGCAAAGACCCGGCGATCTGTTCGGCACGATCGCCAACGATCAGATGCACCACACCGTCGGCCAAAGGCGCCACCGCTTCAATACCCTGTGTTTTCAGTGCAGCCAGATCGAGCAGTTTGGCGTCTGCCAGCTCAACCCGAACCCGTGTTGCTGCCATTGGCACGGCGCTGCGGATATTGGCTGCGCCGCCCAAAGCCGTCTGCAGCGCCGGATTGATGGCAGTCTTGCTGGCAACTGCAAACTGGGCAACTGGGGTATTGCCCGCTACATTAAGCTGAATGCCGCCTTGCTTGATATACATCTCCATATCGGTTTTCAGATTTTCCGAGCGGGTGCCAAAAATGGCCTGCATATTGTTGCCCACCTGCATCACGCCTGCTGCGCCAAGGGCTTTGAGCTTGGGCTGATCGACTTTAGCCACATCCTGCACCGAAATCCGCAAACGGGTGATACATGCGTCCAGTGATTTGATATTGCTGGCACCACCAAAAGCCAGCACCAGATCTTCCGCCATACCGCCAGCACTGTGGCTGACCACATTTTCTGCCGTTTCGTCTTCGCGGCCTGGCGTTTTCAGATTCCATTTCACGATGACAAAGCGGAATACGCTGTAATAAATCGCGGCGTAGATCGGGCCGATGATCAGTACATACCACCAGTTTTGTGCGTACTTGCCGAAGGCATTGAACATCAGGAAGTCGATGCCGCCTTGCGAGAAGGTAAAGCCCATATGCATATCCAGCGTGTTGGCGATAAATTGCCCGCTGGCCGCCAGAAAGGCGTGGATCACGTACAGCACCGGCGCCACGAACATAAAGGCAAATTCGATGGGCTCGGTAATCCCGGTCAAAAATGAAGTCAGCGCCGCCGACACCATAATCCCGCCGACCATGACTTTTTTCTCAGGTTTGGCGGTATGCCAGATGGCAAAGGCCGCCGCTGGCAAACCGAACATTTTAAAGAAGAAGGCACCAGCCAAAATCCCGGCAGTTGGGTCGCCAGCAAAGAAACGGGCAATATCGCCATGCACTACCTTGCCAGCCGCGTTGCTAAAGCTGCCGATTTCAAAGAAGAACGGCACGTTCCAGATGTGGTGCAGACCAAATGGGATCAGCAGACGCTCGATAAAACCATAAACGGTAGCCGCCATACGCGGATCAGAATGCGCGGCCCATTGTGAGAAGCTGTTGATCGCGCCCTGGATCGAAGGCCAGATCACCGACATGATCACGCCCACGAAAATCGCGGCAATCCCGGTCACAATCGGCACAAAACGTTTACCGGCAAAGAAGCCCAGATACGGCGGCAGCTCGATGCGGTAATACTTGTTGAACAGCGTTGCGGCCACGCCACCGATGATGATCCCGCCAAATACACCGGTCTCCATCGATTTCATGCCCATCACGGTAGCGGGCTCGACACCCATCACTGGTGCCATCACGCCCATGGTGGCGAGCAGCACAACAAACCCCACCGAAGCGGCAATCGCAGCGACACCATCATTCTCGGTCAGACCCAGCGCAACGCCGATGGCAAAAATCAGCGGCAGATGGCCAAAAATGGCCCCGCCACCGGCTTCCATCAGCTGCGACACCACGGTCGGCAGGAAGGAAAAATGTGAAGCACCAATCCCTAGTAACAAACCCGCAACCGGCAAAACGGCCACGGGCAGCATCAAGGCTTTCCCGATTTTTTGCAGTACTGCAAACGCGTTTTTAAACATCGACTTTCTCCTGTTTTCTCAGTCAGGCTGGGTGCGCTGACCATAAAACTTGAATATTTCGATTGATTATTCTTGGGTATAACTACGCGAGCAATACATTAAAAGACCTACATATAAATACTAGTAGGGGGTATTTATTGATCCAGATCAAAAAACCCACCGTGAAGGTGGGTTGGATGGACGGAACACGCCATTGGCCTGACGCCTATCCCTGCAAAAACGCGGATTATCGATCCAGTCGCAGGGCTTGGCTCATTCAGACCGCTTACGCGCCAATAATCAGGTGAAAGACTTGCGCATTAATTGGTGCAATGGCCAAGACTCCGGCTTGTTTCAACGCTGATTCATTCAAGCGGCTGCCATCTTGCAGGCTGACGCGAACTCGCGTGGCGGCAATCGCTTCGGCCTGCTGGACATTTTGCTCGCCACCCAGGCCAGCCAACCAGCTGTCTTTTAAAACTGACTTAGGTTTTGCACTGACTTTGGCCGCTGGAGCCGCAGCTTGAGAAATAGCCGCCGGAGCGGCTTGAGGCGTTTTACGGGTGAGTTTCATACCAATCACGCCCAGTAGCAGGCCGACGATAAAACTGATGAAGATTGCCATGGTGGTTTTTTCCTTCCAATTACGGGGTCAAAGTGTTCGTGCTCGGCACGAACACTTTCGCCTTGCACTTAATCCAGCAGTTGAGACAAACGTGCCCGCACTTCAGCTGCGGTGCCCAATTGCAACACCTCGGCAGCCAGTTTTTGGCACTGGGCTTTATCGAGCGTACGAACCAGCGCTTTGATTGCCGGAATAGCGGGCACGCTCGCCGACAATTCATCGACACCAATCCCCAGCAACAGCGGAATTGCCATCGGGTCAGAGGCAATACCGCCGCAGACGCCGACCCACTTGCCGTGTTTATGCGCGCCTTGCACGGTCATATTGATCAGATTCAACACGCCTGGATGCATCGCATCGGCTTGCTTGGCCAGTTTGGGGTGGCCACGGTCCATCGCCAGCGTGTACTGGGTCAGATCGTTCGTGCCGATCGAGAAGAAATCCACTTCACGGGCAAATTGCTCGGCCATCACGGCGGTGGCAGGTACTTCGACCATGATGCCGACTTGCACTTGCTGGGTAATGCCCAGCGCGGCTTTTTCTTCGGCCACGATGCGTTTCACTTCGCGCACTTCTTCCAGGCTGGTGATCATCGGGAACATGATTGCCAGTTTCGAGAATGGGGCTGAACGAAGAACGGCACGAACTTGGGTATGCAAGAGCTCAGGCTCGGCCAGACACAAGCGCACCCCGCGCACACCGAGGAATGGATTTTCTTCGGCTGGCATTGGCAAGTATGGCAGTGGTTTATCGCCACCCACGTCCAGCGTGCGCACTACAAAAGTCTTCTCGGTGCCTAGCGCTTTGGCGATGTCGATGTAGATCTGGCTTTGCTCTTCTTCCGAAGGTGCGTCAGTGCGCTCCAGATACAGGAACTCGCTGCGTAGCAGACCCACACCCTCGCTGCCCAGCTTCACGCCTTGCTTGGCGTCTTCCAGACCACCAATATTAGCGACTACCTCAACGTGCACACCATCTTTGGTCACCGCGGGTTGAAAAGCAGCGGCCAACTCGGCTGCGCGCTTGCTTGCTTGAGCCGCCTGTTTTTCACGAATAGCAGACACTTCGGCTTCAGACGGATTTTTGCGCAGTGTGCCACGCGTACCATCCAGAATGACGGGGGTGCCATTAGCCAACTGCATCACATCTTCGTCAATCCCACAGATTGCCGGGATATTCAGTGAGCGCGCCAGAATAGCGACGTGGCTGGTCGCACCACCACCGGTGGTGCAAAAACCAAGGACTTTGGTACGATCCAGACTGGCGGTGTCGGACGGGCTTAATTCTTCGGCGATCAGAATGGCGTTTTCAGGCACCACCATCGCAGCTTCTTCAACACCAGCAATCAGGCGTAAAACGCGGCGACCGACATCACGAATATCATTGGCGCGACCGGCCAGGACTTCATTTTTCAGGCTGGCCAGTTTTTCGGCATAGGTATTGAAGGCCACTTTCCACGCAAATGCCGCGCTTTTATCTTTGCCAATGTGTGCAATGGCAATGGCAAGCAAGTCGGGATCTTCCAGCAACTCCTGATGTGCGGCAAAAATTTCGGCTTTGCTGGCATCCGAAATCTCGGCTTTCAGGTTTTCCAATTGCTGATGGGCATCTTTCAGGGCTTTATCCAGACGGCGTTTTTCCACCTGCTGGCCTTCACCCTGCTCAACAACCGAGATTTCTTCCTGCTTGACGTGAAATACATGACCAACAGCCAGACCTGGTGAGGCAGAAACGCCGCTGAGCACATTGGGATCGCTCGATTTTGGCTGTGGCTTGGCTGTTTTAATATTCAATGGCGCGGGCTTAGTTTTAGCAACCGGACCGCCAACGTCTTCACCACAACCGGTTTGAATCAGTTCTGAAATCGCTTTAACGGCAGCCGCAGCATCCGGGCCAGCTGCACGCACGCGAATTTCATCATTGTGCTGCACTTCGAGCCCCATGATGGCGACCACGGATTTGGCATTCGCTTCTTCGCCAGCACGTACCAGTTTGATATCGGATTGGTAGGTTTTGGCTGCGTTGGCCAAGACTGCTGATGGACGAGCGTGCAAACCGGTGTGATTCGGCACTTTAATCGGATCGGAATACGCTTCGCTGGCTGTGCCGACGTTGGCAACCGCACTGGTAGCACCGGCCGCCAACTGCAAGGTCAAGGCGGTTTGCTGTCCTGCAGCCACAAGCCCCGTCGCCGGCATAAATTGGGCAACCTGGTCGCTATTGGTAATCACAATCTGGGTTAACAGCGAAACCGCTTTGCGCGCCACCAGATCCATATCGAATTCAATCAAGGGCTGGCCGACATCAACGATGTCACCTTCTTTGACTTTGGCATTGAAACCGTGACCTTTGAGCATGACGGTATCCAGACCAATATGCATCAGCACTTCAATACCGCTGGGGGCCGTGATGGTGACCGCGTGTTTGGAAGAATGCAGCTGTGTGACTTTACCCGTTAAAGGTGCCAGCAAAATATTGCTGGTTGGATCAATCGAGATCCCGTCGCCAACCATTTTTTGCGCAAATACGGGATCTGGTACTTTTTCCAATGGCACCATCACCCCAGATAAGGGAGCTTTCAATTCAATCCGGGTTGCAGGATTCGACATAAATACCTCATTTTTTGTTCGGTCTCTGACTTAAACAGCCGTTTGCTTAAAAGCCAGTTTAAAGCGGTATACCATCAGCATGAAGTAAATAATTGGCTTAATTGCCAGCCAATAATTACTCCGATAGGCCGAAAGTTTTCTAACAAGCAGTGTGCTGCCAGTAATGGGATAAAAACTTGTTTCTGGTCAGATTTAGCGGAATTGGTTCTATTTGAATTACGTAAAATTACAATTCATCATTATTAATTACACAGCCTGCAACAAACAAAAAGGGCAGCAAGCTGCCCTTTACGGTTGGTCTTACTACTTCTCGCCACAACCACTACTGATAATTTGTGTAACCGCAGCAATAGCAGCCTGTGCATCAGGGCCATCGGCTTTAATTTGAATTTGATCACCCAGGCTGACATCCAGCCCCATCACTGAAACCACCGATTTGGCATTGGCTTCGATAGATTTGAACATCAATTTAATGTCTGATTGAAATTGTTTTGCAACATTGACAACATTTGCCGCAGGACGTGCATGCAGACCTGTTGCATTCACAATCTTCACAGGGGTCGATACGATAGCAGCCATTTTAACCTCAATGGTGAATTAGCAATATGTCAGCCAGTGATAGCTGAACATGAAATCATCCACCCATGATAGCGAATATTCTGTGTAATGTACCTGCGGAATAACCAGTATTCGCCAGCAGCATTCAATACCGAGCAGCTCGACAATAACTACTTTCGGTCTGTACCGCATCCAAACGCAAATCCCACGGTTCAAGCGGCAGCTGCACAAGGCATTGCGAGGAAAACGCCAGACCAATTAATTTGGGCTTACGCCATTGTCGGCGCAAACGGCGAAAGGCAAAAGTGGCATCATAATACCCACCACCTTGGCCTAATCTAGCCAATTGCGAGTCAAACCCTAGCAAAGGCACAAACACTGTATCGAGCTTTCGCGGTGAACATACTTCCGGATGAGAAGGCACAGGGATATTGTATGGCCCGATTTGCCATTGCGACAGGGAATTCAAGCGCACAAACTCAAGTTGACGGCCAAAACGGGGCGTTCGAGGCAAGTACACTTTGCAACCACGTTGCAATGCAGTGAAAATCAGCGGCCAGCTTGGAAACTCGCTCCCCACAGGCACATACAGGGCAATATTTTTTCCACGCAGCAAACGTTGCAGGACTGGTTTCGAACGGGTCACCGCCCAAGCAGCAGCTTGTCGCTGTGCTGGCAAAATCGCAGAGCGGATTTTGCGCAAACGGCTTCGGAGTTCAACTTTGGAAAGGTCTGGGGCTAAGGACATCATAGGTGGGGGCTTCCCGCGAGTGCCGTACCGACTCGCATCTTGAACCCAATGGTTCAAGTTGCCACCAGGTCGATGCCATCAGGTGCATTCGTCAACTGCCGAAACAGCGAGAGTGCTCACAACAGGCGTCGGGAGACCCGGCGGACATGCTATACAGCTTATCGGTTCAAAGAATCTGAGCCGTTACGAACACCGCAGGAAAGCAAGGGTGCGTTTGATGCTTAAAAGAGCTCGGTTTGCTCTTGTAATACCGCATCAATCGTTGAATTCATGCTGTCGATTCTACGCTGAAACGCGCCGATGTCAATTCCACCAGGCACCTTGGTCTGCAGGAACTCATGCGTCATGTTCAAAGCTGCCATGATCGCAATTTTTTCCAAACCAATCACTTTGCCGTTGCTGCGAATATCATGCATGCGCGTATCAAGTAGCTGCACAGCCTGCAAAAGCGTGGCTTCTTCATTTTCCGGACAAGCGACGCGAAACTCGCGCCCCATGATTGAAATATCCAATTGCTTGATCACTTCACTCACAGTATGTCCTCCGGCAATTTAGCCAAAATCGTAGCAACCCGCTCTTTGGTTCCTGCCAGTTTCTGGGTCAAGTGCTGATTTTCCTGCGTTGCTTGCAGTAAAGCCTGACGCAAATTGCGATTGTCATCTCGCAGATGGCGACAAAGATCAGCCAGTTGCTTCACTTTGTCCTCCAAATTACCCAATTCTGTATCCATAAGCATCATCCAATCACACAGTTTTAGGGAATATTAAGCCAATTTTGCTTCTATCTGCCATCGGTACCACTGGAAAACCGCACTTCAAAAATACTCTAATCAGGTATATCGATCTGGATCATACGCATCAATGCCCGGATGAATATACCCATAAAAAGCTAGAATCAAGCAGGTCTAAGGAATGCAAACCAGCCAGAGATCCCCTTACGATCAGGCGATTTATAACTCATCAGCATTTTCATCAAGCGTATCTGGCGGCGCGTCCTCGCCAGAACCCAGATCAACACCAATGAAATCATCCGGTGTTTCCAGCGTCATTCGGCCAATGGCTTTGCTTCGATAATCAGTGATGATCAGATCTGCCGTTTTCTGCTCATCAATCAGTCCGCCAGCCATCACTGCACCACGTTTGCGACCTATCCGCTCAAAAAGAGCTTCAACTTCCCCATCCAGATCAGGCAATTTATAGCGTTTCATCAATTCAGCGGGGTAACGAGCCTTCAGCGCCTCAATGGCAAAATAAGCGACTTCAACTTCATCGTACGCATTGCGGCCAATCGAGCCACCCAAGGCCAGACGAAAACCCGAAGGTTCATGCTCTACTTTTGGCCACATCAGACCCGGTGTGTCGTAAAGAATAACCCCACCCAAGGTCTCGATACGTTGCTGGGACTTTGTAACGCCTGGCGTATCTGCGACTTTGGCGACTTTGCGCTGTGCCAAAGTGTTAAGCAAAGTTGATTTACCCACATTGGGGATACCCATGATCATCGCACGCAGTGGCTTCTCAACCCCGGTACGGAAAGGTGCTAGCTTCAAGCAAAGCTGAGGAATTCTCTTCAAGGCTTCCTGCTTGTTATCTTCACCCAGCAAAATAGCTTCGGTACCAGGCTGAGCTCTAAACCACTCCAGCCAAATTTTATTAAGCGCGGGATCTGCCAGATCAGCCTTGTTCAAAATTTTCAAAGCAGGACGTTGGCGATGCATGCGCAGCTTCTCAATCATGGGATTACTACTAGACAAAGGCATGCGCGCATCGACAATCTCGATCACTACATCAACCTTGGCCAAAGTCTCAGCGACTTTCTTGCGAGCCACATGCATATGCCCCGGAAACCACTGAATTGCCATCATGCACCCCCAAGAAAAAGCGCGATTATACGCTTATTCACAAACAGCTTATCAAATCAGGTACTTGCCATGTGGAGAAAAGCAAATGCCTATGTGGATAAATAGCAAAAGTGATCTGTGGATAAAAATCCCAACAAATTACCCACAGGCGTTACAAAAATCTTCAGATAGGTTGTGGGTATCTTAAAATGTTGATTACTATGAATATTTTGACTTACCCACAGGGAAGTGACACCCTTATTTATTATTACTATCTTCTTCTTATCAATATATATGTAAAGCAAAGTACTCCAGATTTGAGGAACAAAAGCTCGCTCAAAACAGACTACATGCCATAAAATCCGATGCTTCAAGAGGAAAAATCATGAAAACCAGTCTACAAGTAATCATTGTTTGCCTACTGAGTGCTGCCATAGCTAGCTACTTTGTACTTTCAAACGACAAAAAAGTACCAAGTGAGCAAATAATGACAAGCTTGGAAGGGCAAAAGATCAAGATTTCTGACTATAAAGGAAAGATTGTATTGGTAAATTTTTGGGCAACAAGCTGTACAGGCTGCATGCAAGAAATGCCAGAACTGAAAAAATTGCAGCTTAAATATGGTGAAGAACGTTTCCAGACAATTGCAATTGCAATGAGCTATGACAATATTGAATACATCAAAAACTATAATAAAAAAGAAAAAATTCCATTTAAAATAGTTCACGATGCAGATGGGAAAATTGCTGAGAAATTTGGTGGTGTAACATTAACACCAACCAATTTTTTAATTTCTAAAGATGGTAAATTAATCAAGAAATATATTGGTATACCTGACTATGCTGAAATTATTAGTAAGTTATAAATTCTAACTTATAACTAAAAAAGGGCTGCAAATGCAACCCTTTTTATTTACTCAAAAACCATTAAATGTGTATGTAGTTGTATTTCCTGGTGTGATGGTTTTGCTAATCCAACCACTCCAAGTATTTTTAGTTGTATTACCACACTGTAAATTTATATCAGCACTACTACCAGTTAGTGTACATGTAGTGCTGTAATTTCTAGTGTCAGTACCATTTCCAGAGCTCACAGCTGCAGTACTCCAGCTCGAGGCTGCACAAACAGTTCCAGCAGTTAATACTTGCAATGTGCAAGATGTGCCATTTTTCTTATTACTATTTGCCATATTAATAGTAATTTGTACAGTTGCTGATGGTTTAGGTGTAGCACTAGATGTTGGTGTTGGTACAGAAGTAGCAGTTACAACTGGAGTTGCTGTAGGTACTGCAGTCGGAGTTGTAATAGGAGTTGCTGTTGGTACTGCAGTTGGAGCAGGGGTTGTCATTATGCAAGAACCACCATTTTGACATAGACTCAAATTTACATCATTTTGAGTTGATGAATATGGACCAACAGGTCCCATAATAGTCGTACCTCCTGATCCATCTTCAATTTCACATTGTACAAACAATTTTTTACTTTCACCTGCTTTCAATGCACATGCATATTTGGTAGATAGCACACCAATACCCGACAACATATTCGGACTACAACGACGGGTTGTGATACCACCATTAATTTCACTCGGATCAATAGATCCATTATTTTTTGTACCAAAAGCCGTTACTTCAGGATCTGTTAATTTAACTGGTAAAGAATTAAAATCACCAAAACGTAGTTCACATACAGAGTGAGTTGTTGCGTTATTAGGTGTCCACTGTAAAGTACCTTGAATAAAGTTTACTAATGCCCAGTTAGTAGTATCATTGCCTGGATCAGTAGCATTCCATGCATCAGCATGATCATTGTTTGACATATAATACTTAGTTTCTCCATTAGAGTCTTTGTATTTAACAATTACGTCTTTTTTATAATAATTTCCACCTGGTTTCCAATTAACTATTGTATTAATTGGGTCAGATGTTGTACCAGGTGGTAATGTTAAATCTGCAAAATCTACTGGATCAAATTTTGTTATATAAGAAAGAATTGAGAAGTTTCTATTAAGATTATTTTTATCTTTCCAAGACATTGTGACAGTCACTAATCTTGAATCAATTGTCGGCCCATTGCTAATAGTCCATTTTCTGGTAAATGTAGAATTAAAATCAGAATTAAAGCTGCTAGGGGTGTCACTACCATTTGCAGGTAAAAAGTCAAATCCCCTTCTACGCAACTCTTCCATTTTTTGCTTAGCAAGAGATTCAGCAATATTACTTTCTTTATTTGTCGCACCATGGCTGACTAACTTTGCTTGAAGGCTTGCAACAGCCAATAAACCAATAGAAAAAATGAATACCGCCACTAGCATTTCTATCAAAGAAAAACCCAGATGGTATTTTTTTAGCTGACTATTTCGCTTAAGCATCATATTCTCCTTAATGGGTGAATTACCAGTCACGCCATGAACCACCTTGAACAGTGAAACCACTTGGTAATGTTAGAGTATTATCAAAAATTGATTTATTATAAAGTATTGTTAAATTGCCATTCCCAGATATTGCACCACCAGCAGAAACAGCACCATTAATTGTCGGATTTCCATGTACAGTTAAAGAGCCAGAAGTATAGAGCATGCCATTAATAGTAGGGCTACCGTTAATTACTCCAGCGCCATTTAAAATAATAATCACAGGCTCAGCTTCAGACCCATAGGTTGCATTTCCTAAATCAAATAAAGCCTGGTCACTTATCCAAATTACTTTTGCACAGCTCTTAGGGCATCCGCTAAAGCTGCTAATAGCATTCCCAGATGTAGCATGAGCACCACCTAAGCGTTCATCTGCTTCTTGGTAAATATGCGTTTCTGATTCTCCAAATAAATACTCAAAGTAATTAGATTCATTACTTTTTGAAAATCCGGCATCACTAGAAAATTTATTCTGTAATGTTCCATTCATTGAAGCCAAGTTTTTATCAGTGGTTGCAATTGCACCAAACAAACCATTCCCATTTGCGGCAGCACAACCAGCGCCTTGCAAATTATTTGTCGTCGCTAATTTTTCACCTGCACGTGCAGCAAAACCACCATTGCCTGATGAATTTTGTACACAAATTGAACCTGTCAGTCCAATCTGACCTGGAGATGACAATGCATCAGGCGGCATTTTGCTAAATAAAGGGTCAACAGAAAGTAGTACATTGATGATTTTTTTATTGCATGTTACACCAGTCAAACAATCTGGTTTACCGCCCGTACTACGAAGACTGATTGGCCCTGTGGGGGATGGGCGTGTGATAGTTACAGTAAAGGCCTGGCTTGATGCTGTTGTATAGGCTTGATCTGCTGTACTTGCTACAATATACGAATTTCCAGAATTATTTTCTGCTGGTGTACTACATGCAGTTGTATTACTTCTAATATAGCTTCCACAAAAATATTTTTGTTTTAATACATCATCATTTAACTCAGCTAAAACAAAGTGGACACCTGCTTCAGCAGCCTCTTTAGCTCTACTTGATTGGATTTGTGCAGAGGAATTAAAGATATCAGTAAGGGCGACACGATTTACTAAAAAAACACTGATAGTCATTATAAATAGTGTAACCATAGCTACCAGTAACGTTGCAATTCCACTTTGATTTTTAATATTTAACATGGCTAGCCTCATGCACATGAAGTTGCTGGTGATCTGCGAATTTCATCATTCCTTAAACGTATAGTTTTTTCTAGACTTTGTTTCACTGGATTATTCAAATCGTTTTTAACCAGTGTTGCTGAAATTCGTATTCTTATTTCTCTAATGCAAACTAAACCAGCAGTTGATATTAATTGATGTACGTCGGTTGATGTTCCTGTGGGATTTTGAGTTGTTGTTGGATTAATACTTTCAAAAGATAAAGATTCTATTTTTACGATTTTAGAGTCAGTTAATGGTTTCCAATCACTAATTGAATCACATCCATCTATATCTTCTGGAAATCCAGTAACAATCTGATTGTTTTTGAGTGCAAAACCAAATATCTCATTTGCTGCGGGTGTGTCGGAGCTGTTATCTCTATCATAACTAAATACGATACAGTCCTTATCATTATTTATGGTTACTGGTAAATTAGGAAAGGAATGAGGATTAGATACTGTTAAATTGTTTACCATGCTTTGTGTGTTATTCCAATAACCTGCGCGACGTAAATCATCAGCAATAGTATCCATTGCGATCCGCATTTCTTGATTTAACCTCAACATGTCAATTGAAGAGCGACTGAAAGCCAAATTATTACTTAATATTGTCAAAATGGCTGTAAGTGAAAATAAGCCAATAATGATGCTTACCATTAGTTCAATAAGAGAAAACCCATTTTGTTTTAACATGTTGGATAAGCTCCAAAATTAGAAGAACCAGATGGTGAGCAATGTCGAATTTCACCTGTGGCGCTTAATAAAACTCTTATTTCTTTACCTTTTGGTGATTTGAATGTAACTGATCCACCTGCACCATTAACTACGCCCCTTACTTGGTCAAAATTTTGACCAGAAAGACTATTTGAACTGATAGTGATAGTAGAAAAATTGAATTCTGGATCTGTTGATAAAATTTGTTCAACATTACAAGCATTTGCTGTATTGCAGTTACATGCAGCAGTCCCAGCGTGCATCCCGTAGCACCATGCGCTACCGGTTGTACTTACTGTAATGAAAACATTTTCACTGCGTGCTTTTGCAAAGCTACGCGCTTTTTGTAAGCTGCTATACATTAATTCTGCAGCTGATTTGAGTTTTTCTCGGTCGATGAGTTGTATATATGATGGGATTGCCACTGCTAGTACAGTACCGAGTATAGTTACAGCTACCATCATTTCGACAAAAGTAAAACCACGTTGCCTCATTTTGTAGCCTCTATCAATATTAGTGTTTAATAATATTATAGCTTTTAACCATCCTCATTTATAGATGACAAAACGCATCTTCTAAGCGATGAACGGTCTTATCCTGATTTTGGCAATAAACTTTCGATGCTTGAGAAAAAATTATGGTAGGTTCTTGTTTTTTAAAGGTAGATCAGATGCTAAGAAAAGTCTTGTCTATGAGACTAGCGTTGGATTGCTGGGTATGAGAGGTCAAGGACTGAAGACGAGTGATGACACGCTAAGTTAGCATGTGTCACCGATTTGGCAGTGCCCACATGTTAATTTTGATATGGACAAATTCAGGCCAATGAGGCAGAAGAAGCTTCGTTTTATAGTGCACGAGACACATATAGAGTAGCTTGAACGCCGGTTGGCTTGTAAGGTTCGAAGAGTGCCTCGGAGAAAAGTGGATTATACGAGGTACCTTAGAATCTAGAAGGATATATCTACCCTAAAAAAAACCTCTGAACACATAAAAAGTAGCTACTTAAAAATCAATGATTTATGCTTGAAGATCTATGTAAATACCGATTTGTACAGAGGTTCCAAAAGACATTATTGGGTATACCAATTGGATAATTTAGATATTACTCAGTGCAATTTTAGCTGTGTTCAGGGAGTATTCTAAATCGGAATAGCTGTGCGCTGCACTGACAAAACCAGCTTCAAATGCCGATGGCGCTAGATAGATGCCTTCGGCCAGCATGGCGTGGAAGAAGGCGTTGAAGCGGCTTCGGTCGCTGTTCATAACGTCGTTGTAGCTGTGCGGGATGCTTGGGCTGCAGTAAATGCCGAACATACCGCCGACCGATTGGGCGGTGATCCGTTTTTCCGCAGGCAAAGATTGGCTAATCGCGTTCAGGCCGTCGGCAAAAGCCTTGGTTTTGGCGCTGAGCGCTTCAAAGAAACCGGGTTTGCTGATTTCCTGCAAGGTCACCATGCCTGCTGCGACTGCCAGCGGGTTACCCGACAAGGTGCCGGCCTGGTATACGGGGCCAAGCGGGGCGAGTTTGGCCATGATGTCGGCGCGGCCACCGAATGCGGCTAACGGCAAGCCACCGCCGACCACTTTGCCAAGGCAAGTCAGATCGGGGGTAATGCCGTGCAGGCCTTGTGCGCATTGCAGTCCAACGCGAAACCCCGTCATGACTTCATCGTAAATCAGTACCGCACCGTGCTCTTGCGTCAGCTTGCGCATTGCGGCGACGAATTCCGGGCTGGCTGGTACCAGATTCATATTGCCGGCAATCGGCTCGACGATGAGCGCGGCGATCTGGCTGCCTTGTTCGGCAAATAGCGCTTCCAGTGCAGCGACGTCGTTGTACGGCAGAACAATCGTATCTGCAGCGACCGCAGCGGGTACGCCCGCCGACGATGGGTTGCCAAAGGTTAGCAAGCCCGAGCCGGCTTTGACCAGCAGGCTGTCAGCGTGGCCGTGGTAGCAGCCTTCAAATTTGATCAGTTTGTCGCGGCCGGTAAAGCCACGGGCAAGGCGAATGGCGCTCATCGTGGCTTCGGTGCCGCTGGAAACGAGGCGAACTTGTTCCAGCGAAGGCAGCATTTGGCACAGTAGGTCGGCAATGTCGATTTCGCCTTCGGTGGGCGCGCCAAAGCTCATGCCATTGTGGGCCGTGCGGGTCACAGCCTCGATCACGGCTGGGTGGGCGTGCCCCAGAATGAGCGGGCCCCAGGAGCCAACGTAATCAATATACTTTTTGCCATCGGCATCCCAGACATACGCGCCTTCACCTTTTTTGAAAAAGCGCGGCGTGCCGCCGACCGAGCCAAAAGCACGTACTGGTGAATTGACACCACCGGGGATGTGTTGCTGTGCAGCGGCAAAGAGTTGTTCATTGCGACTTGTCATAGATACCTCTGGCTTGTATAGCTTGGCAGGTTAATATTAATGAGCTCTGCATTAATATACCCCTGTAAATGAATCAGGGTCAGCGCTGCTGACCCTGTGATATTGATATTTTACCAGCTTGAAAAAGGTTTTTCCGACAGCGCACTATTGTAATATCGCGCATCTCCCGAGACTTCTGCACCCAGCCAAGCGGGCTGCGGGAAAGCCTCGGTTTCGCTGCTCAGCTCAATTTCAGCCACAATCAGGCCGCTGTTTGCGCCGTGGAATTCGTCGATTTCAAAGGTGTATCCTTCGATTGCGACCAAATGCCGGGTTTTATCGAGCACATTCGGGCAGAGCTTGAGCATGTCCAGCGCGTCGCTAGCGGGAATGGGGTATTCAAATTCCAGGCGGCTAATCCCGTCATTCTTGCCTTTGATGGTTAAAAAACCGACTTCGCCCTTAACACGCACGCGAACGGTACGGGCTGGTTCGGCATTGAGATAGCCTTGCGCAATACGCGTACTGTTGCTCACCAAATCTCGCCAATTGCTGTTCTTGAGCAGGAATTTTCTTTCGATTTCAATCGCCATTATTCAACGGCCTGCTTGATAATCGTCACATCCTTCAAGTGATAAGCCTGATCATCGGACAGATAAACGCCTTTATCCCATTCGGTACTGAGCTCATACACGCCCCAATCCTGATGCCCCTGGCTGCTGATGGCCGCTTTAGCTTCGTCAACTTTGCAAAAAACCTGCATGCCACGGTAATAGCCGTCTTTATCGAGCAATTGCGCTGGAAAATCGGCGGGCAGCTTGGCTTTTTCGGTGCGGCCAGGTGCAGGCTCGGCTTTGTTTTCTTTGAGAAATTCCTTGATCTGGTTGGGGCCAATCGCATACACGCCGCATTGGGCTTTGGGTTCGCCACAGGCCGACAAGAGTGCCGCGAAGCTTGCGGCCAGAATGATGGTTTTCATAGGGTTCTCAAGTACATATCAGTGAAGTCAATCAAGGCCTGTGCACACAACACGGCGATTAAAATGGTTTGACGATAACCAGAATCACCACGGCAACCAGCACCAGCACGGGTACTTCGTTAAACACCCGGTACCAGACATGACTGCGGGCATTTTTGCCTGCGGCAAAATCGCGATAGATTTTGCCACACCAGGCGTGATAAGCAATTAAGAACGCTACAAGTGTGAGTTTGATGTGCATCCATACCCAGCCCGGCCCGATGTAAAAATCGTAATACGCCCAGGTCCAGATGCCAAAAATCAGCGCCAATGCGGCAATCGGCGTCATAAAGCGGTACAGCTTGCCTGCCATTAAATTGAGCCGTGCGATTTCTACTGGCTCGGTGGCCATGGCCTGATTGACAAACAGCCGTGGCAAATAAAATAGTCCGGCAAACCAGCTAATCACAAAGATCAGATGAAACGCTTTAACCCACAGCATGATGATTTAATTCCGACGATTGGGTGAGATAGCTGCACTGTAGCTGGCAGCGCCAAAACGTAAAACCATACCGCATGTGGTGTCAGTTGTCTTTGATGTTGATGCCCACCACGCTTGTTTTGAAGGGAGTTTCGCTACATGCGTGGTGGGCATCAAACTGTACTGATATTGAATTCAGATGAAATCAGCTCTTTTTCTTTTTGCCGCTTTTTTTGGCTGGAGCTGCCGGTGCAGACTTTTGTGTTGCTTCATACAGAGGTTGGACTAGCGGGATTTTAGATTGCAATTCGGCAATCCGGGTTTGGCTGGCCGGGTGAGTCGACAAGAATTCCGGGGTTGAACCCTTGCTGGCCGCAGCCATCTTTTGCCATAGTGTTACCGAAGCTTGCGGGTTATATCCAGCACGGGCAGCCAGCTCCAAGCCCATGACATCGGCTTCTGATTCATGGGTGCGGCTATTGGGCAGTGCCAGTGCCAGATCATAAGCCTGACTACCCACGCCCAAGGCCGTATCCGTTAAGCCCGAATACTTACCGCCACTCAGGATCGATGCGGCTAAAGAAATACCGCGCATGCCCATTTGCTTGTTGTATTCCTCGCTCATACGCTCGCGGCTATGCTCGCGCAAGGCATGGCTGATTTCATGCCCCATAATCTGGGCAATTTCATCATCACTGAGTTTGAGCTGCTCAATAATGCCGGTAAAAAACATGATCTTGCCGCCCGCCATGCAGTAGGCATTGAGCTGGTCATTTTGCTCGACATTGACTTCCCATTTCCAGTTCACGGCTTCCGGTCGGAATACACTAGTGTGCGGGATGAGTTTATTGGCAATTTTTTTAACCCGTACGCTGGTTGGGTGGTTTGCTGGCAGCAATACGCGTCTTTGGCGCGCTTCATCGATTGTTTCGCTATAGGCTGCAGCAGCCATTTTTTCTACTTGCTCGCTAGGTAGCAAAGTACTCATATTTTGCTTGCGATTAGCGCCAATGGCGCCACCCTGGGTTGTGTTGACTTGCTGGCAACCTGCAAGCAGAGACAAGCTGAGTGCTGTAATCAGTACAGAAACTTTCATTATTGACCTTCTAAATTCAAGAAATATTGGTAATTCAGACCAATCCAAGCATCCTGCTCACCTAGCCATAGCGATAACTGCATAGGCAGAGCCAGTTGGATTTCTGGTTTGAAAAACCCTATTGTACTGATTTTAAACTGACAAATAACGAAAAAAATGCGTGAGAATAATGGGGGAAGTTATCTATGCAACATTGTGATTTAGCACATAGTCCCTGTACTTAATCGTGTGCTTGGCCAGCCTTTAAGGCCTATGCATGAATGATGGCTAAAGGATTGATCAAGATCATCAATCCACGCCACCATGCTGATAAAGCAGAAAAAACCTGAGCCCGGTTTAAAACCATGGCAACTGGGCTGATCAGATCTCTACCATGTCAAAATCATCTTTGCGTGCACCGCAATCAGGACAGGTCCAATTGGGGGGAACATCTTCCCAGCGCGTACCAGCGGGAATATCGTCTTCGGGACGGCCTTCGGCTTCGTCGTAGATAAACGCACAAATCAGGCACATATATTTTTTCATCAGCGTAAACCTATACAGAGTGGTTTAGAATTCGGGTTCTGGGGCTAGAAACAGCGCCCCCGGATTTTAAACTTATTCTGGGCTATTTCCACTTATGATTTCTACTCCGCCGACTGTACTGGTTTTTGCCGCCAACGACCCATCGGGTGGCGCTGGCCTGATGGCCGATGTACTGACGCTGGCCTCGCTGGGCTGCCACAGCTTGCCGGTGGTCACTGCGATGACGGTGCAGGACACTGCAGGGGTACAAAGCTTTCAGTCTGTCGATAGCGAATTTCTGGATGAGCAGGCACGCTTTATTCTGGAAGACATCAAAATCGACGCTATCAAAGTGGGCATGGTAGGTACGGTGGAAAATCTGGCGGTGATTGCCGAAATTGCTTCGGATTACCCGGATATTCCGCTGATTCTGGAGCCGGTATTCAGTATGGGCCGTGGCGAAGAGCTGGCCGATGAAGATCTGTATAGCGCCATGCGTGAGCTATTGCTGCCGCACAGCTTTCTAGTCAGCTGCAATAGCGATGATGCCCGCAAGCTGGGTTCGGACGACCCGGAAGAACAGGAAGATCTGCCGCTGGACGCCGCTGCCCAGCGCATTTTGCAATGCGGTTGCGAGTATGTGCTAATTGCCGGCACGCATGAAAAAACGCCCAAAGTCGTCAACACCCTGTACAGCACGCTAGGCCGTGTGCGCAGCGATAACTGGGAACGCCTGCCCGGCAGCTTCCATGGCGCGGGTGCCACGCTGGCTTCGGCGCTGGCTGGCGCGCTGGCCAATGGTGCCGATGTGGCCACCGCCATGCAGGAAGCGCAGGAATACACCTTCCAGGCCATTTCCAACGGCTATCGCCCCGGCATGGGCCAAATGATTCCCGACCGGCTATTCTGGGCCCGCCCACCGGCCGATGAAATCCCGCCAACGGTGATCGAGTTTGACGCCACCGATGATGCCGAGCCCAAATCGGTGCAATAAACCACATTGAGCCTGAGCCGGAGTGAGGCGCAGTGCGCTTGCTGATGGCCGCTGCTGGAAAGAGTGATGTCCCTACCCCAAATCATTATTTTGAACGGCTGCAGCAGTGCGGGCAAAACCAGCATTGCGCGTGCCTTGCAGGAATTGCTGCCGCAGCAGTTTCTTCATTTCAGCCTTGATACGCTGCTCGATGGCCTGCCGCGCAGCGATCTGGCCCAGCTGCAAAGTGGCGCAGCGGTACAGCGTAGCGGGCATGATTTTGCGCAGCTGGTGCGCGCCTATCATTACGCCCTGCCCGGTTTGCTGCAGGCTGGCTGCCAACTAATCATCGACAACGCTTGGTGCGAGCGCGCCGAGAAGCGCGAGCTGCTGACCGAGCTGGCTGGCTATCGTGTCCTGCTGGTGGGGGTGCACTGCGATTTAGCCGAATTAAACCGCCGTGAGCAACTGCGGAGAAATCGTCCCGCCGGGCTGGCCGCCTGGGAGCTGACTCGCGTGCATCAGGAAATCAGCTACGATCTGGAAATTAATACCGAGGGTATATCGCCAGAAGATAACGCGAAATTGATCTACAAGCATATACAGGATGGATGTATCTTGAATGGCGCAATCGATACGCTGGCGCACTTGAATATGCTGGGCTAAGCGCCAATGCTAGTGGGGAATTCACGCGAATTATCGCCCACCCTGGAGCCTGCCATGTTCAGTTATTACCAACTCACCGTTCCTGTTTACACTCGCGCGCTCACGCAGCTGGCGCACCTGCTTGATAAAGCCGCCGATTTTGCGCTGAGTAAAAAAGTCAGCGACGAAACCATGCTGGGTCTGCGCCTTGCTCCCGATATGCTGCCGCTGGTCAAGCAAATCCAGATTGCCTGTGACACGGCCAAATTCGGCGTTGCGCGCTTATCAGGCAATACCGCGCCCAAACACGACGACAGCGAAAAAACGCTGGCCGAACTCAAAAACCGCATCGCTGCCACTCTCGAATTTATCAACAGCATCCCGCCCGACGATTTTGCGCAAGCCGATAGCAAAATCATCACGCTGTCGTATATGCCGGACAAACCGATGAAGGCCGATTTTTACCTGCAATCCTTCGTTGCCCCAAATCTCTATTTCCATCTCACCACCGCCTACGCACTGCTGCGCAGCAACGGCGTCGAGCTGGGTAAAAACGATTATCTGGGGCCGATTGGCTGATTGTGGCGGATCAGCCAATCGGCAGAAATACGTTTGGCCAGGAACGCAGCTCAAAACAAAACCCCCATTACGGGGGTTTGGGTATGTGCGTATAGCACTTTGTGTATCTAGGCTAGAGAGCTATACCCTGGCTTTGTTCGGCCAGCACCATGTGCCTGATTTTCAGTGCTTTCTCAAAATGATCCAGCTTGTGCGTCTGTATCCACCATGTCGCCGCTTCCATTAGCAGCTCAGGATCGTCATTTTTATTGGCGAAAAAAGCATAAAACGACAAACCCACGCCCTCGCCTTTCTGCGCGATTTTCTGCTCGCAGACGGCGAGGATTTTTTGTTGGAGTGAAGCACGCATATTGTCCTTGATTGCTATCGGATAAAGAAAAATTGACTTGATCAATAATTCTCAGGGAAAAAATGGCGTTCAATCAGCTCGATCAAAATGTGCAAAACCTTAATATGTAATTCCTGTACTCGATCTGCAAATTGGCCTGCAGGTGTATTGATATAAACGTCGGCCAGTGCTTCGAGTTTCGAGGGGGAGCGACCAGTCAAAATAATTACTTTAACCCCCATTTCGCGAGCCACGGTAGCGGCCTTAACGATGTTTTCGCTATTACCGCTGGTGCTGATGCCAATTAATACATCGCCTGCGCGAGCGTGGCTTTCAATGTAGCGTGAGAAAATAAAATCATAGCCAAAATCATTTGCTACACAGCTCATGTGTCCAGCATCGGAGATTGCATTAGCGGGCAAACCACGACGATCTTTGCGATAGCGGCCAGTGAGTTCTTCAGCAAAATGCATCGCATCGCACATCGAACCACCATTACCGCAAGAAAAAACGCGTCCGCCGCTGGTAAAACTTTCAATTAGAATTTGTGCCGTAGATTCAATGTTTACCAGAGCTTCTGGATTGTTGATTAGTTGCGTTAAGCCAGTTTGAGCTTCGAGCAAGCTGGCATTAATAAATTCTTTCATTGCTTATTTCTCTGGGTTTGCGTGCGATTGCTGCTGATTTAGGGCTTTACTGAGAGAAGGTGACTGCTCTTGCATGGGTATTGCTTTCAAAACTATTCGGGATAGATTCTATATGGCAATACACATGTGGGTATTATAGGTCTGCTTCCACCTCATTCCCCCGCGCTTCCAGCCATGCGCGACGTGAGCTCGCTTCGCCCTTGCCCATCAGCATATTCATCAGATCGCGCGTATTGGTGCTGACATCCTGCGGGATCGATACGCGCATGACGCGGCGGGTGTCGGGGTTCATCGTGGTGTCGAACAATTGCTCGGCGTTCATCTCGCCGAGACCCTTGAAGCGCGAAATGCTCCACGCGCCTTCGCGGATTTTTTCACCGCGTAGCTTATCCAGAATGGCGGTCAACTCGCCCTCATCCAGCGCGTAGAATTTGCGCGGTGGTTTGGCTTTACCGCTGCCCGCCACGTCAACGCGGTAGAGCGGCGGCTGCGCAACGTAGATATGGCCATTCATGATCAGCTGTGGGAAATGGCGGTAAAACAGCGTGAGCAGCAGTACCTGAATGTGCGAGCCGTCGACGTCCGCATCGGACATGATGATCACTTTGCCGTAGCGCAGGCCGGATAAATCGACGGTACTGTCGAGTGTGTGCGGGTCAACGCCGATGGCGACGGCCATATCGTGCACTTCGTTATTGGCGAAAATCTGGTCTTTATCGACTTCCCACGTGTTCAGCACTTTACCGCGCAGCGGCAAAATGGCTTGGAAGTCTTTATCGCGACCCAGCTTGGCCGAACCGCCGGCCGAATCACCCTCGACGAGGAATAATTCGCAGCGTTCGGTTTCGTCCGACGCGCAATCGGTTAGCTTGCCCGGTAATACCGCGACGCCAGAGGATTTTTTCTTTTCGACTTTCTGTGCATTTTTCTGCCGCGATTGCGCGGCGCGAATCGCCAGCTCGGCGAGTTTTTTACCCAGATCAACGTGTTCGTTTAGCCACAATTCAAACGGCGCGCGCACCATCGCTGAGACGAGTTTGAGGCCGTCGCGGCTGGTGAGTTTATCTTTGGTTTGGCCTTGGAATTGCGGGTCGAGCACTTTGGCCGAGAGGACAAACGAGCAGCGGCTGAACAAGTCTTCCGGCAGCAGCTTCACGCCCTTGGGCAGCAGATTGTGAAAATCGATAAAGGTTTTGACGACTTGGAACACGCCATCGCGCAGGCCGCTTTCGTGCGTGCCGCCCGCTGGCGTTGGAATCAGATTGACGTATGATTCGCGATTAACGAGGCCATCTTCGGTCCACGTCAGCGCCCATGCGCACCCTTCGCCGCGGCTGAAGGTGTCGTCTTCGCCTTCGATGTATTTCTCGCCCTGCAAAATCGGTACGATTTGCGTATAGCCGGTGACTTGCTCGTTCAGATAACCTTGCAGGCCATCGGGATAGCACCAGCGTTTTTCCAGTAATTCGCCATTGGCTTGCTCGACATTCAAAATCACCACCAAGCCGGGCAAAAGGACGGCTTTGGATTTAAGTAGATGCTCCAGCTCGGCCTGTGGAATGGTTGGGCTATCAAAATACTGTGCATCAGGCTGCACGAAGACGCGCGTTCCGGTGTCTTTCTTCGTCGTGGTGCCCAAAACCGTCAGCGGTGAAATTACTTCACCGCCCGCAAACACCAGTTGATTGATCTGACCTTCACGGCGCACTTCAACTTCAAGCCGAGTCGCCAAGGCATTGGTAACGGAGACGCCAACGCCGTGCAAACCGCCGGAAAACGCATACGCGCCGCCGTCTTTCTTATCGAATTTACCGCCCGCGTGCAGCTGCGTGAAAACAACTTGCACCGTGGGCACGCCCTCTTCCGGGTGCAAACCCACCGGAATGCCGCGGCCATTGTCGATCACGCGCATGGATTGATTGCGGTACAGCGTCACCTCGATCTGTGTTGCGTAGCCGCCGAGTGCTTCGTCAGCTGCATTGTCGATGACTTCCTGGCAAATATGCAGTGGATTATCGGTGCGGGTGTACATGCCCGGACGGTGGCGGACAGGGTCAAGGCCTTTGAGGACCTTGACCGAGGATTCGTCGTATTTAGGAGCAGCCATTGTTTCACGTGAAACCAGATGATGAATTGCGGCTAAGTCTAGCAGAGATCGGCGCTGAAGGAGATTGGCATCTGCGCTTGGCGATTGCACCATTGCGCCAAAACACAGTGATCCACGGCTACGAAACCGATACGCGAGCCGGGTTCCAAGCGGCTGTGTCAGCTCGCACGCCGGGCTGTTCAAGCGGATTGATTGACGGTGGGCCGAACGGTTTGGCAAAGCTGAATGCACAGGCGCTTGAGCCATTGAGCCGCAGCAATTCCAGCGCGGCTTTGGCTTCAAGCAGTGTGGGGATGTGCCCTGCGGGTATCCACCACAACACCAGCGCTGGGCCGTCGATTTTGCCAAACCAGGCTTTACGCTGTTTGAGCATGGCCAGGTGCTCGCCGGTGTAGACGTAGCGCTGCAGGTCTTCCAGCGATGCCCAGACCGACATATTGGCAATGATCAGCGGATCGGCGTCGTAGCTGATGTCGGTGGCATTGCCGCTGTCGCTTTGCAGCCGCCAGATAAAGCCGGGGCTTTGTTCGGCGAGCTGGTTGATGGCGTCCAGCTGTTCGGTAAAGCCCGCCATCAGCGGGTCGTCCAGCGGCGCGATGGCATGGGCGATATTGAGTTGGGCTAGTTGCCAGTGATTCATGCGCGGACTCCGCCAAATTGTTCGATCAATTCGTCAAACGATAAAAAAACGTCTTCTTGCTGCGCCGCTTGCTCCCATTCCTGCATGGCCGGATGCGCCAGCATGGTATCGACATAGCGCGCAATATCATCGGGTAGCTGCACGCCATAGCTGTAAAGCCGCCAGATCACGGGCGAGTACATGGCGTCGGCAATCGAGAATTCGCCAAACAGGTAATCGCCCGCTACCTGATTGCTGGCGGTCATGTCGCGTGCATTGCGCCAAATGGCAAAAATCCGGGCCAGATCGGCGGCAACTTCCGGTGTATTGGCTTTGCCTTTGGCGCGCAGGCGCACATTCATCGGCAGCTGGCTGCGCAGCGCGCCAAAGCCCGAGTGCATTTCGGCGCAGATGCTGCGGGCTCTGGCTCGCGCCTGGCGATCTGCTGGCCACATGGCAGGGTATTGCTCTGCAAGGTATTCACAGATTGCCATAGAGTCCCATACCCTGAAGTTTTGATCATGCAGACATGGAACCAGACCATTATCCGAATAAGCGCGATGGCTGGCTTTGATGCCCTTGCCGTCTACGCGCACCACGGTTTGCGTAAACGGGATATTAAAGTGCTTGAGCAATAACCAAGGCCGCAGCGACCAGGACGAGTAGTTTTGATAGCCAATATAAAGGTGGTACATCATTGCTCCCGGTGCGGCAAAGTTTGGAAATATGGCCGGATATCCAGTTCATCGGCACAAAAGCGCAGCTCGCCCTGCCCCTCGATCAGAATCTGCCCGGCGCCCAGCAGGTATTGTTCGCCTGCCTGCAGCACCACATCCTGCGGGTGGCGATTGCTCGCTAGCCAGACCTGACCGCTGTCGCAACACAGCCGGGCGTCGCGCCCAAGGCGGGCGAGCAGCAATTCGTGATGTTCCAGCTGCAATTTCAGATAGCGTTCCATGGTCTTATCCCCGCTGATGAAACTGTAGCCACTGGGCGATGGCCGGATGAGCCCATTGTTGCTGTGCGTAATGGGCGAGTTTATCCGGCACGGCGTCGCCATTTTTCAGCAGACGATTGAGCATCAGCGCCAAATCCACATCGGCAATACACCAGTCGCCAAAAATCGGCCTACCCTCGTCGCCGATGAGTTGCCCGGCGGCGGCAAACAGCTTGCTGGCGGCCTGCTGCGCGGCGGCGCTTAAAGGCTGATCGCTAGGCTGCATGAAAACCACTTCGGTGGAGCGCTCTAGCCGGATCGGCAATAAATCACTGCGCAGCCAGGCCTGAATCTGCCGGGCGCGGGCTTTTTGCTGGGCATCGCGCGGGTATAGCGGTGTTCCGCCCCAGTTTTCGTCCAGATATTCGGTAATGGCTGAAGATTCACTTAAACAGAAATCGCCATGCTGGAGCATAGGAACGCGTGCCGACAGCGAATCATGCGCAAATTGCGCCGCGTGCTGCGCGCCAGCAGCCAGATCGACGGTATGCAGCGTGAATGGAATTTGCTTGACGGTAAGCGCCACAAACACCGACATCGCGTATGGGCTGGTGTAGAGTTGATCCACATAAAGGTGTAAGGAATTGGTGCCCATTGCGCTCTCCTATGTCATTTGCATTCACTATATCGAATGATTACACTTTGATCGCTGACGTTTTCTATCTGAATATGTGAATAAAATTTACACAAGGCTACCGTGAATCCCTTACCGCCCCTCCCCGCATTACGCGCCTTTGAAGCGGTTAGCCGCCTAGGCAGCGTGGTAAAAGCTGCCGACGCGCTATCGGTGACGCACAGCGCGATCAGCCATCAGATTCACGCGCTGGAAGACTATCTGGGCCTGCCGCTATTCGAGCGCAGCGGCCGCAAGCTGGCGCTGACCGAAGATGGGCGCAATTACGCGTTGCAAATCCGTATGGCGCTCAATGATATGGCCGAGGCGACGCGCACGGTGCGCGCCAGACCCAAGCCCAATGAAATCAAATTGACGACGATGCCGTCGTTTGGTCTGGGCTGGCTAATTCCGCGGATTCCCGAGTTTCAGGCGCTTTTTCCGCAATACCGCATTGATATTCGCGCCAGCCTGGGTTTTGACGATCTGCATACCGGCCAGCTTGATCTGGCCATCCGTATGGGCGCGGGGGACTGGGAAGGGCTGAAAACGCAGCATTTGCTCGATGATTATCTGGTCGTGGTGGCCGCGCCTGACTACCCGCACCTGCCGCGCACACTGGCCGATTTGGAGCAAGCGCAAATTATCGGCACGCTGGAAAAGTGGAGTAGCTGGGTGAAAGCGGCGCAGCTGGGCGACTGGTCGCCCACATTCGGGCTGTTTTGCAATGACAATAATCTGGCGCTCACCGCAGTGCGGCTGGGGCAAGGGATTGCGCTGGCGCGGCTGTCGCTGGTGCTGGACGAGCTGGTCGATGGCCGCCTGCAACTGGTGGGCAATGTGATTGCGCCTCATCCCAATCGCTACTGGCTGGTGTGGGCGCCACGCGTTGATGGCAGCGCCAAGCTGCATCACTTTATGCAGTGGATTACACAGCGCGCCGCGCAAAGCCAGCAGCAAATGCAGGTGTATATCGATGGGGTATATTCAGCTGAATAATATTAAATATGCTCTGTGGGCTTATACCTGGCCAGGTATTTAAGGCGGATTGGATATGAAAGTGCGGTTTCCGGGCCTGTGTTGCAAGCAGGCATAAGCCGTTGTTGCGGTGCGTTTTAAATCTTGCTGCCGGGCTTGTCGCAGTCTAGTTTGGTATGACGTCTTGTGAGATTAATTCATGCAACTGCTGCAACTTTCCCCGCTTTGGCATCACTCCCGGCAATGGCAAGGCATTCTGGCCTGTGGCCCCGAGGAGCAGCTGGTCGAGCTTGACCGTATGCTGGCCGAATTTGCCATTTCCACCCACCTGCCCTGCTACAGCCAGCTGGCGCTGACATCGGCGCAAGCCCTTCGCCCTTTTGACCCGCAGCAGCTGGTGCTGGCCGTGAATGACGTCAGTGCACTGGCCAGGCTGGGCGAGCAGCAACTGGCGTTTGGCGGCTGGTACACGCAAGCAGGCCCGACGGTTTGCGCGCCTGCCAAGCCCGAATTGCTCGAGCTGGTGGCGCTGGTGACCTCGGACGCCGAGATTGATCAGCTGGAGCTGGTTTTCTCTCGCGCACCGGATCTGACCTTTCGCCTGCTCAAGCTGGTGAACTCGGTGGGGATGCGTTCACGGGTGGAAATAGCCAGCATTCGTCATGCCATTACCGTGCTGGGGCGCAACCAGCTACAGCGCTGGGTGCAGTTGCTGATGTACGCCGAACAGTTTGCCGAATCGGGAGCCATCTCACCGCTATTGATTGCTGCGCTGCTGCGCGCGCGCCGACTGGAAGGATGGGCCGAACACGGTTGGCTCGCAGCCAGCCCGGATTCGGCCTTTTTGCTGGGCATGCTTTCCTTGCTTGAGCAATTATTCCAGCAGCCGCTGGCACAACTGCTGACCAGCTTGCCGCTCAGCGACAATATGAAAGCAGCATTACTAGATAAAGAGGGGGTATTGGGCCAGGCGCTAGCCCAGGCAATCCATATGGAGACATACCTTGATGATGCTGTCTGGGCTATCCATCCGCTGCAGCAGCAAAGCTGGATCAAAGCCGAGGTCGATGCTTATCGTTGGGTGGCTCTACTGGCCGAAGGTTTGCAGCGATGACACCCGGTAACGAGCTTGAACCGGCCATCCGTATTCTGGGTGATATCAACGCCTCGCTGATTGCGCTGGATCTGGAAGGCTATATCACCGGCTGGAATGGCGGTGCCGAGCGATTGTTTGGCTACGGCAGCGATGAAATACTCGGCCAGCATGTGCTGACGCTGTACGCCGAAGAAACTGAGGACGAGGCCGATTTATTCAACCACGTGATCAGCGCGGGCGAAACCACGCTGGAAGTCAAACGCCGGCATAAGGATGGCCGTGAATTCTGGGTGCAGATTCATTTGAATGTGGTGCGCGACGAAGCCGGCCGACCTTTGCGCATGGTGGGTTTTATTCATGATATTAGCGACCAGATCAGCGACCAGATCCGCTCGCGTCTGCTGGCATCGGTCTTCAAGCACACGCCCGATGCCATTGTGATTACCGATGAAAATGCCAGGCTGATCGAATGCAACCCGGCGTATCTGGGCATGATGGGCGATCAGTTGCCCCAGCTGTTGGGCAAAGTGCCCGGTTTTATGCGCGAAGAAATTGGCCGCAAAGGTGCAAACAAAATAACGATAGATGCGCACTTGCAAACCATGGGGCACTGGGAAGGCGAGCTCTGGCTGCGCCGCAGCAATGGTGATGTTTTTCCCGCCTGGCTCAGCTTAAGCGCAGTGCATGGCCGAGAAAAATCGCTGCTCAATTATTTTGCCGTGATGGCCGATCTTAGCGAGCGCAAAGCCGCTGAGGAGCAGATTTTCCGGCTGGCTTATTTTGATACGCTAACCCGCTTGCCCAACCGCAGCCATTTGTTTTCCCTGCTTGAGCAAGCGCTGAGCGAGGCGCGGCGTCAGCAAAGTAGCGGGGCATTGCTGTGTTTTAATATTGCCGGTTTCAAGGCGATTAATGATTCGTTCACGCATCGCGGCGGTGACGAGATTCTGGTGGTGGTTGCCGAGCGCATCCGCAGTTGCCTGCGCGATGAAGACGTGCTGGCGCGTTTTGGCGGCGATGAATTCTGCATCGGCCTATTTGATATCCGCCAGCGCGAAGATGCCGCCATTGTGGCCGAACGGATCATGGCCGCCGTGGCGCTGCCCTACTATATCCAGCAGGAAGAAATCGTGATCAAGGCGCATATCGGGATGAGTGTGTTTCCCGAGGATGGCCGCGATGCCGACAAACTGATCAATCTGGCCGCGATTGCGATGCACAGGGCCAAGCAGGGGCGGCAATCTGCGCTGTTTTATTCCAGCGAAATGAATCAGCGCTCGCTGGCGCGGCTTAAATTATCGACCGATCTGCACCATGCGCTTGAACGCGATGAATTCGAGCTTTACTACCAGCCGCAGGTCAGCGCCAAAACCGGGCTGATTTGTGGTGCCGAAGCACTGGTGCGCTGGCGACATCCGCAGCGCGGCTTGGTGCCGCCGAATGAATTTATCCCGTTCGCCGAGGAAACCGGCCTGATCGTGGCGATTGGCAGCTGGGTTTTCAAGGCGGCGTGCCGACAGCTTGCACAATGGCGACAACAGGGGCTGCTGCTGGAGCGGATTGCCATCAATCTGTCGCCACGGCAATTTAGCCATCGTCTGGTCGCCGAATTGACCGCCGTGCTGGCCGAGTACCAGATTGCCGCGGAATGGATAGAGCTGGAAATCACCGAAACTTTGCTGATGAAGGCCGACGAAGACATCTCGGCCATTCTGGATCAATTGCATCAGGCCGGATTCACGCTGGCGCTGGATGATTTTGGCACCGGCTATTCAAATCTTGGCTATTTGCGCTCGTTTCCGCTCGACTATTTGAAAATTGACCAGAGCTTTGTCCGCGGGCTGCCACAGAACAGCAGCAATGTGGCGATTGTGCGGGCGATTATCGGGATTGCCCAGAATCTGGATTTGCAACTGATCGCCGAAGGCGTTGAAAACGACGAGCAAGCCCAGTTTCTGGCCAGCCTCGATTGCCATCAATTGCAGGGCTACTATCTGGCCCGACCGTTGCCAGTGCATGAATTTGAAGCGCTGCCGCCCACCCGCATCCTGTTTGAACCCAAAGCCGCCTGAAACGATATGACTGGCTATTCAATCCCGCGCCGGTACTGAATGGCTTCGGCAATATGCTGGCTGCCAATCGAATCACTGCCCGCCAGATCGGCGACGGTGCGCGCTACACGCAAAACGCGATGATAGGCGCGCGCTGACCAGCCCAGGCGATTGACGGCATTTTGCAGCAAGGCCAAGCCAGCGGTGTCGGGCTGGCAATGCTCGTCAACGGCCTGACTCAATAGCGCTGCGTTGTGTTTGTGCTGGCGCAGCAGCTGACGCTGGCGCGCCTGAGTCACCCGCTGCCTGACCGGCGCACTGGCTTCGCCCGCATCTCGGCTTAGCAGCACATCATCGGCCAGTGCCCCGACTTCGACCACCATATCAATCCGGTCCAGCAGCGGCCCGGAGATGCGGCCACGATAACGCGCTACCTGTTCGGGTGTGCAGCGGCAGGCTTTTTTCGGATGCCCCAGATAGCCGCACGGGCAGGGATTCATCGCGGCAACCAGCTGAAACTGAGCCGGAAATTCCGCCTGATGCGCGGCGCGCGAGATATGGATTTTGCCGTTCTCCAGCGGCTCGCGCAGCACTTCGAGCACTTTGCGATCGTATTCGGGTAGCTCGTCAAGAAACAGAATGCCATGGTGCGCCAGCGAGATTTCTCCGGGTTGCGGCACACTGCCACCGCCAACCAGCGCGACGCTGGATGCGGTATGGTGCGGCGATCGAAAGGGGCGCTGACCAAAGCGGCTGGGGTCTAGCCCTTTGGCGGCCAGTGATTGTACCGTGGCCGCTTCCAGCGCTTCGTGTTCGGTCAGTGGCGGCAATAGCCCGGGCAGGCGTTGCGCCAGCATTGATTTGCCAGTGCCTGGCGGGCCGATTAGCAGTAGCGAATGATTGCCCGCCGCTGCGATTTCCAGTGCTCGCCTTGCTGCCAGTTGGCCTTTAACATCGGCCAGATCAGGGTAACTGGCTGGCGGGCGTGATTCGGGAGCGCTGGCTGGCATCAGGGATTCGTGTTGCTGGGTGCTGAAGTGCTGGCATACTTGCAGTAAATGCTCGGCAGCCAGTACGCTGGCATCGCTAATCAGTGCCGCTTCCGCGCTGCTGCACTGGCTGATAATCAGCGTGCGCTGGGCGTCCCGGGCGGCAATAGCCAGCGCCAGACCGCCACGAACTGCGCGCAATTGCCCGGTCAAGCCCAGCTCGCCAGCAAATTCAAACTCAGTCAGCCGATCAATCGGCATTTGCTCGCTGGCCGCCAAAATACCGATAGCAATCGCCAGATCGTAATGCCCTGCGCCTTTGGGCAAATCGGCTGGTGCCAGATTGACCGTAATGCGCCGTGCCGGAAATTCAAACCCAGCCACCTGAATGGCGGCACGCACCCGTTCTCTGGCCTCGCGCACTTCGGTGTCGGCCAGCCCGACCAGATTAAAAGCAGGCAGGCCGTTGGCCAGATGCACTTCAACCGTCACCAATTGAGCGTGCATACCGTCTAAAGCGCGCGAATACACCACTGCCAATGACATGTTTGACCCTTGCCGATGCTATGCTGAATTTACAGTGTATGAAGCTTTGGCAAGGATTGAATGGAAAGATGGAACAGAACAAACCAGTGATGCCGGATTTTCGTAATTTTGGCGTTATATTTCGGGCTTTGATGTTGGTGCATCTGGGTATGCTGGTCTATGCGCTGGCTGGGATGAATGCTTGGTCGGAATGGGCGCTCAGGCTGACCGATGCCGCGTTCTGGGTCGAGCCGGTACTGATGGGCGCGATGGCTTTGCTGGCGCTGTGCGCGCCGCTGCTGCGACGCTGGCCTTACCGGCGCAGCCTGATGCTGGTCTATGCGCTGGTTATGGGCTGGACGCTGGTGATTTATCAGGTCTTTAGCAGCATCATGCTCGATGCCTTGCGGGCCGATTTGCTCCAGATGCAGCTGCTGGCGTTGATGACGACCAGCTTTATGATGTGGCACTACCAGCTCTGGCTCAAGACGCTGTCGCCACGTCTGGCTGAAGCACGGCTGCTGGCTTTGCAGGCGCGTATCCGGCCGCATTTTTTCTTCAACAGCCTCAATGCAGTGCTATCTTTAATTCGCAGCCAGCCCAGATTGGCCGAACAGCTGTTGCAAAATTTATCCGAATTATTCCGCGTGGCCATGGGCAACCAGTCGGCACTGTCCACTTTGCAGCGTGAAGTCGAGCTGGCTCAAGGCTATTTGGAAATTGAAAAAGTCCGGCTGGGAGAGCGGCTGCATGTTGAATGGCATGTCGACAAAATGCCGGGCAAGGCATCGATTCCGCCGTTGATTTTGCAGCCATTGCTGGAAAATGCCGTCTACCATGGTATTGAGCCCAGTATTGAAACCGGCATTATTCAGATCAATATCTTCCGGTCACGCAATGAAGTGCATATTGATATTCGTAATCCGATGATTAATCACGCAGTACAGAGAATCGGTAATGGCATGGCTCAGGATAATGTGAGAGAAAGGTTGTTGTTATATTTCGATGCCGAGGCAAATCTGAGCATTCAGCGTGGAAATGACTATTATCAAGTACATATCGTGCTGCCTTATCGGGAGCTAAACAATGAACAAACCGTTGCGCCTGTTTTTAGTTGATGATGAATTGCCAGCCCTGATGCGCTTGCAAGACCTGCTGGGGGATTGCGCGCAAGAGTGCCCGCACGTCATTGTTGGCACGGCCACCAATGGCATTACTGCTTTGCCGCAGATTGCCGAACACGAAATCGACGTGGTGATTCTGGATATCCAGATGCCGCAAATGAGCGGCATCGAAGTCGCCCGCAAGCTGCTGAATCTGTCACGCCCACCGATGGTGATTTTTGCTACGGCATTTGAAGATTATGGCGTGGCTGCGTTTGATGTTCGTGCGGTTGATTACCTGCTTAAACCGATCCGCACCGAGCGCTTACTGGCGGCATTAAAACGTGTTCTTGAATTGCGGCATAACCCTGGCGAAGCCAGCGCCGCTGCGCCAGTGAATGATGGTGCCCGCAGTCACTTCAGCGTGTCCGAGCGTGGCCGCGTACACCTGATTCCGGTGTCCGAAGCGCGCTTTTTGAAAGCGGAGCAAAAGTACATCACATTGCGTACGCACGACCGGGAATATCTGCTGGAAGACTCGCTGACCAAGCTGGAAGATGAATTTGGATCAAAGTTTGTGCGAATACACCGCAACTGTCTGGTTTCCCGCGATAGTATTGCCGGATTCGAGCGGGCGACGATTAATGGTAGTGACGGGCATTGGGTGGTGATTCTGCGCGATGTGCCCGAGCGCTTGCCAGTGAGCCGGCGCCAGCAACACGTGATCAAAGAATTCAAGAAAGGCCATGATGGATAATTTCAGTATCAACACCCCATCCCTGCTGTTTCCGGCCATTTCCCTGCTGATGCTGGCGTATACCAATCGCTTTCTGGCGATTTCCGGCATCATCCGCCAGCTATACGAACACCACCGCGCCAATCCCCACGAAAACATCTTGCGCCAGCTGAATAATCTGAAAATGCGGGTCTGGCTGATCCGCTATATGCAGGCGCTGGGGATTAGCAGCCTGTTGCTGTGTATTGTCTCGATGGTGCTGGTTTCGATCTCGCATGCCGATTGGGCTCAGCTGCTGTTTATCGGCAGCCTGATTCTGATGGTGGGCTCGCTGGTGCTGTGTCTGCTGGAAGTGATGGTGTCTGATGCCGCGCTGAAAATTCTGCTGGCTGATATTGAAGACGAGATACGGCAGCATTGAGCTGAAGGGTATTGGAATACCAAGATACCCTATGTGGTATTTACCTGAAAGTTAATAAGAAAAAGGCCATGGGGATATACCCATGGCCTTTTTCTTTATGCCAGTAAAACCAGCCCCCACATCATAGCCAGATTTATCAGGCCGATCAGCTGTGCTGCACTACCCAGATCTTTGGCGCGTTTGGCCAGATGGTGTTTTTCCAGCGAAGTATGGTCCACTGCCGCTTCGATCGCCGAATTGAGCAATTCGACAATCACACAGGCCAGATGGCTACCAATCAGCAAGGCTTTGCCCCAGATTGGTACGGGCAGATACAGGGCCACCGGAATGCCGGCCACGGCCAGTAACAACACCTGGCGAAAAGCCGCCTCGTTTTGCCAGCCTGCACGCAGGCCATCAATTGAATAACCCAGTGCATTGAATACCCGCTTGATGCCTGTTTTGCCTTTAAATGGGCTCTCACTCACGCTTGCTCTCCTGTTACTGCTGGGTTGGAAAATACATCGGCATAGCATACATAACTGCTGATTAGCGCGACTGGCAAGCCGATCAGCAAACCTAAAAAGAAGGGCAGCATCAGCAGCAAAAGCAGAAGCCCGCCCAGCAAGGACATCAGCAAGATGGGCGACCAGTTGCGCCAGAAGGCTAAAAATGACATTTTCATCGCATCAGTCGCGCTCATCTGATTGAGCATCACCAGCGCAGGCGCATAAAAATAGGCGCTATACACCAAAGCAAAACAGCCCAGCATCAGCAGACCCAGCGGCCATAGATGGCTGATCTGGCTAAATTCGCTGATTTCTTTGGGCAGCGCGTCAATCACGCCGATCAGCGCCAGACCATCGATTGCCGCAGAGAGCAGAAACATCAGCGTAATGGTACCCAGCATGTAATAAGCCCCCACCTTGATCAGATCAATCGTATAGCTTTGAAAACCGGCAAACAGTGTCGCGATGGGGGGCTGCTCACCCAGATCGGTGCGCTGCGCCGCCAGCATCAGGCCACCGAGCAAAACCGGCCCCAGCAAAGTGCTGAGAAAGCCGCCAATGAACGGAATCAGGCTGCTGGCCAGCATAATGACAATAAACAGCCCCGTCATGCCCACCCATGCCGTTGGTGCCTGACGAAACAGCCGGAATGATTGCACGATCCACGCCCAGCCTTGCGCTGTGGCCACGCTGCGCGGCTCAATGGCGCTATCAATCACGGCGTCAAGATCAATCATCGGATTGTGTTCTGACATGCTAAATCCAGAGTAATGACAAAATGCCCTAATGCTAGCAGCTCGTTTGGGCTTGCGGACATTTTTCAATGGCAGTATTAAGGGCGCATTAAGCATTGGCATCTGCACGTACAAATAAAAAACCGCTGCCGACCAATGAGATCGTGCAGCGGCCCGATTGGCCAAAGCGCCCTTAAATGGTGGCCAGTGCCTGACGTGCGATCATCAGCTCTTCATTGGTTGGAATCACATACACTGCCACTTTGCTGTCGGCCAGGCTGATGCGGCGTGGTTCGCCCGAGCGGACGGCGTTGGCCGCTTCGTCGATTTCCACGCCCAGCCAGCGTAGCTGGTGGCAAACATTGGCGCGGGTGATGGCGTCATTTTCACCAATCCCGGCGGTGAACACCAGGCAATCCAGGCCGCCAATCGCCGCGGCCAGCGACGCGGTTTCCCGCACAATACGGCGGGCGAAGTAGTCGATGGCAAATTTGGCCAAAGGCTCGCTAGATGATTGCAGCGCGCGCATATCGCTGGAAATGCCGCCAGACAGGCCCAGCAGACCTGATTCTTTATACAGCAGCGTTTCAATCTGTTTGGCGTCCATCTGCAGATGGTTCATCAGGTGCAGCAAAACACCGCCATCAATGCTGCCACAGCGCGTGCCCATCGGCAGGCCTTCCAGCGCGGTAAAGCCCATGGTGGTCGCCTGACACTCGCCACCGAGCAAAGCCGCCATGGACGAGCCATTGCCCAGATGCGCCACCACGGTGCGCCCTTCTGCTGCGCGGGTGTCGATATGTGGTAGCACGCTGGCGATGTATTCGTATGACAAGCCGTGGAAACCGTAACGGCGGATGCCTTCTTTCTGCGCAAATTCATAGGGTAGAGCAAACAGCTGGTTCAGCTCGGGCTGTGTGGTGTGGAAGGCCGTGTCAAAGCAGGTGACTTGCGGCGCATTGGGCAGCAGATCCTGCAAAATCTTGATCGGCGCAATATTGTGCGGCTCGTGCAAAGGCGCCAGCGGAATCAGCGCTTCCAGCCCGGCGATCAGTTCGGGCGTCACTCGCTCCGGATGCGAATATTTGGTTCCGCCATGCACCACGCGGTGGCCCACCACCTTGATTTCGCGCCCGCCCAGACGTTGCTCCAGCCAGCTGAGCATATGGCGCAGTGCGTAATCGTGATTTTTCGGCACATCGGCAGGCAGCACTTCGTCGGCCACTTTCTGGTCGGCGGCGTCCTTGGCGGTGAATTTGGGTTCTACATACAGGCCTTCCATTTGCCCCTTGAACAGCACCTGTGGGTCGGCCGAGCCAGCGGTTTCAAACAAAGAAAACTTGATGCTGGAAGACCCTGCATTAATGACCAAGACCAGATCGCTCATGGAAAACTCCTCAATTCATGGAAAATCGCCGCAGCGCCAGCGTGTGCCTTGCTTGTGGTGCGGTGTTTAAATAATACTAAGCAAAATTTATCACACGCCAGCATCAGGCCGAAGGCCGTACATGGTGTGCTAGCGCTGCGTGAAAAAGGTTTCTTTTCGCTATGCTACGCAGCATAGTCTGCGTGGGCGCACATCTTATTGGCGAATATCAATGCTTGGATACTATTTGGATCGTAAATAATGACAATCAGCTATACCACGCATCTGATCTGTGCGCCCGATTTACCCGAAGCGGCCGAGGTGCTGGTGTTTCACGTGAAACCGGGGCAGTTTGTCGGCTCTGACACTTTGCTCATGACCTTGCTGGCCGCCGATCAGGAATGGCCAGTGCATGCGCCCGACGATGGCCAGATTGGCAGTTTGATGGTTGAACATGGCGATTTTGTGAACAGCAATGATTTGCTGCTGCTCATGGAGATTGCCGAAAAACCATCGGCTTTTGCTTTGCTCGATTTCGATGCGGAAGACACGTCAGCAGCCCACACCATCGTGGCCGCGCCACCGCCGATCACCGAGCCGGTTCCCGCTGCTGGGCAATTGGCCGTCAGCTCTGCTGCTGCCACACTGGCCGCCAGGCTGGGGGTCGATCTGAATCGCTTGAGCACGGAGACCCTGATCGACGAAGATGCCGTCCTCGAATTTGCCCGTCAGGAATTGCTCACTCTGGGCAAAATCCGCAAATTGCTGGCTTAGTGGCAAGCCTGTCTTCGGTGAATTCAAATCTGATTATTGTTTGTTATATGCATGGCTGGGGTATGTGGCTGTAGGAAAATCTATATATGCTCTCCAGTGTTATACCCATTAGTCAATATTTCAGGTTTTAATCTTGCTGGGTGATACACCAAAGTGTTGTCTGAAGCGACGTGAAAAACTTGCCACTTCCTGATAGCCCACCGCGCTGGCCACCTCGCCCACGCTCAGGCCTTGTCCCAGCAATTGCCGGGCGTGCTGCATGCGCAGGTTGAACACCTGCTGCCCCGGCGCTTGCCCCAGATGCGTCAGGCAGAGCCGGTGCAAATGCGCGGTGGTGATCTGCAACTGTCGTGCCAGTGTTTCTACCGACCAGTCTTGCGCTGGCGCTTTGGCCACTTCGCTAAATAGCGCGTGCAATTGCTGCGGCCAGCCCAATCGCATTTCGCTCGAGCCCACGGCGCGCTGTAGCTGCAGGCTGAGCATTTCCAGTGCTTGCATCACCAGGGTATAGCGCTGTCCGTCATTGTGCAGCTGGGCTTCACGCTGATACAGGGAGATGGCATCGTGAATATGCCAGCCTGCATCGCTGTCTTTGACATAGCAATGTGGCTGCACCAGATGCGCCCAGCGGATATCGTTACTGAGCAATAGCCACGCAATATGCAACGGCTGATCGCCGGTGCGCCGATAACCGCGCTGCCCGCGCGCGGGCTGAAAAGCCATTTGCCCGGCGTTGAAAGGCCAGCGGGTTTCGCCTTCAAACAGCTCGCCCTGCCCGCTCAGGCAAAACACCAGCACATGAAAACTGGAGTCGATTCGCTCGATTTCGCACTGGCCCCATGCTTGCGAGACGCCGCACATAAAAATCGCCTTTTCGCGGATCGCCGGGTGCGAGGCCTTGTGAAACACATGCGCGCCCACCTGACGATTCCAGCCCTGTTCGTCGCAATCGAAGCGTTCGTAGTAAATCAGTGCCATGGCGGTTTCTATGAGAGATTTAGACAAATAGCAGGTAATCTTCGAGCATTCCCATCCAATCTGCAAGCTGATTAAATGTAAATTCATCAGCCATGAGTAAGTGATCAAGATGGAAAAGTCAGCAATCTCTGAATACGCCACCGCCGCACTGGCCTGCTATCAGGCGCAATGCGGCGGTGTGGCTACGCTGGACCGTGAAATTAGCGGCTTTTATGGCTGTGCCCTGCTGCTGAGCGGCAGTGCGGGTGATGTGGTGGTGAAGTTTGGCTGGCAACCCGCCCGCGCTGAGCAGGAAGTGATCGGTTTGTCCCGGCTGGCCCCGCATTGCCGCGTCGCCATGCCGGATGTGATCTGGCGCGGCACGATGATGGTGCTCGGTGCGCAGCGCGATGTGCTGATTTTAAGTCGCCTGCCCGGCGTTGCCCCGTGGGATGTGGCCAAGCCGTGGGCGAATCCTGAGCACACCGCGCAGCAAGTGGTCGATGTTTTGCTCGGCTGGCATGCCGTCAGCGACGAGCGCGGCTTCGAGCTGCCCGATGGCGGTTTTGTTGGCGATCTGCTGAGCGCTTTCGACGCGTGGACTTTGCCCTTGCACGACTATGTGCAAAGCGATGCTTCGCCGTTTACGCAGCAACAGAAGCGCGCCTATGCGCTGTTGTGGCAGCAGCGCCAACGCTTTCTCGCGCCGCTGGCGGGCATGCCGTCGAGCCTGGTGCATGACGATCCGCACGCAGGCAATTTTCTGTTTGACGCGCACAGTGGCGAACTCCTCGCTGCGCTCGACCCGTGCGACGTCGCTTTCCGTCATCGTGAACAAGATATTTTCCACCTCGCCGATGTCGCTCCTGAGCTGCAATTACTTGAAACCTATTTACAGCATTACGACGCACCCAAAGGCTTTACCGCGCGTCGCTGGTTTTTTTCCTTGTGGGACGACGTCAAGCACAGCCGCAATTTGCGCTGGTACGACGCGCAATGGTTTGACGACAAACTAGCCAAGCTGGCCGTCGAAGACGCCGCTTTTGCCGAATTCGGCAGCAAAGAAGCCAGCCATGCCTGAACCGTGGCTACTCAAAACCGCCAATTTGCTGCAAATCTGTGTGCCGCTGCTGTCGCTCAGTGCCTATCTGCCGCAATGGAAAAAAATTCTCCGAACCCGCTCGGCGCACGATATTTCGCTGCGTGCCTGGCTGATCTGGACGGTCTCATCGCTATTTGCGCTGTGCTACGCCGCCGTGCAATGGCTGATTAATCAGCAAACGTGGCCGCTGCTGATCTCGAGCAGTGCGACAGTGCTCTGTGTTTTAACGACGGTCGCGCTGGTGCTGTTCTACCGCCGCCGCGCTGGTGAATAAAAGGATATGAAATGAAACGATCTGCACTCTTAGCTTTTTTCGCGCTCAACTTTGTTGCCGCCCACCTCTTCGCCGCCGAGCGCGTGCTGCTGCGCGAGAATATGGACTCGGACACCAGCCAGTGGATAGGCCAAAAAGGCGATGGCAGCGTGCCGCTGTTTGGGCAATTTATCGCTGACCCGCTGGGTAGCGATAAAAAAGTGCTGCGCTTTGACAAGAAAGTCATGGGTGGCGACTTCTTCTCGAAAGCGCGTTTCAAAGCAGGCAAGTATCGCCTGTCGTTTGATTATCTCGGCACTTGCCCGGCCAAAAACTGTGGCGGTGTGATCGGTATTTCGTCCGATTTTCCAGGCCGGACGACGTGGCTGGCAGGTACTGCGGCGGGTTTTCCGCACACCTTGCGCGATAGTCATCAGTGGCAGCATTACGATCTAACGGTCGATGCAGCGTTCAATTTCCATCTGGTGCTCGAGCATTGGGTCGAATCGGCTGGCGCGGTTGGCTCCGTGCATTTTGCGGGCATCGAGCTGGCTGCGCTCGATGAAAAAGGCGGTGTGATGGCGGCGGGCGCGAGCACCGATTACCGCAATCTCACGCTCGAGAGCAAGGTGCTGCAAAAGCCAATGCGCGTGCAGGTCTATCTACCGCAAGGCTACGACGCGAAGAAAAAATACCCGGTGCTGTACTGGTTGCCTGCGTTCAATAACAGCGAAAGCGACGCACTATATAACACCGGCCTTGGTGGCCTTGCCGACGAACTGATTGCAAAGGGCCAGCTGCAGCCGATGATCATCGTCGCGCCGCAGGCCGACAATAGCTGGTACACCAATACCGCCAGCGCGCCGTCCGAGCGCACTTTCCGCAGCGACCGTTTTGGCGAAGGCCGCTACGAAGATTACCTGCTCGATGAGCTGATTCCGTGGACTGAAAAGCAGTTTGCCGTCGACGCACGACCCGCTGCGCGCTGGATAGGCGGGATTTCGATGGGCGGCTACGGCGCAGTGGCGCTGGCGCTGCGCCATCCGACGACGTTTAGCCGCGTCGGTGGCCACAGCCCGGCGATTTTGGGCGCAGGGCGCGCCAACTACCGTTTTGGCGAATTTGTCCTCAACTGGCTCTACCCCGACGCCGCAACGCGCTCGGTGCGCGACCCGATGTTGCTGGTCAAAAACGCCCCGCTCGATGGTATGCAATTCTGGCTCGATGCCGGTGAGCAGGATTTTGAAATCCTTAAAGAAAGCAAAGACTTCGCCGCCCAACTCAAACTGCGCGGCGCTCAATATCAATTCAGCAGCGGCGCGGGTGGGCACGACAGCTTTTACTGGAATGAAGAACGCTTAAATCGCTATTTGCGCTTTTATGGCGGGATTTAAGGCGCACGCACCAAGTTCCCCCTTCGACGAAGGGGGCTAGGGGGGATTTCTGCACGGTTTGGGCAATTTGTTTTACCGAGATAGAGCCAAATCCCCTTACCTCCCCCTTTTACAAAGGGGGAGGTAAGGCGCTGAACAATCAATATTTTTGTAAATCCGGCGGTGACTTTTGAACGCCGCATTGAATGATAAACAGGACCAGTAATGCTCATCCAAGCCCAAAACCTCAGCCGCATTTACAAAACCCCGCGCGCCGCGAGCAACTGGCAGGAGCGCTTTACCCAGCTATTGCAGCCGCAATACGACGAAAACAAATCCGTTAGCGACGTGAGTTTTGACATCGCGCGCGGCGAATGTGTGGCCTTGGTTGGCCCCAATGGCGCGGGCAAATCGACGACGATCAAAATGCTCACTGGCATCTTAGCGCCGAGCAGTGGTCGTGTGACGGTGGCGGGCTTTGACCCGATGCGACAGCGCCAGCAATACGTTAAGCGTATTGGCGTGGTGTTTGGTCAGCGCTCGCAATTGTGGCAAGACCTGCCGGTGCGTGACTCTTTTGCCATTTTGCAGGCGCTGTTTGACGTGCCCGATGCCGTGTATCAACAGCAGCTCAAACTATTCCGCGCTGACGGCGGCATGGATGAATTCTGGGATAGACCTGCGCGCACGCTGAGCCTCGGCCAGCGCATGTTGTGTGAAATCGCCGCCGCGTTTTTGCACGCGCCGGAAGTGGTTTTTCTCGACGAACCAACGATAGGTCTCGATCTGGAAATGAAATCACGGATGCGTGCGCTGATACGCAAGCTCAATCAGGAAGCCGGAACGACGGTGCTGATTACCTCACACGATGTCGGCGATATTGAGCGACTTACCCGCCGTTTGCTGCTGATCGACCACGGTACGCTGCGTTTTGACGGCAGTTTGAGCGATTTCCGTGCTCACGCCGGAGACGGGCGCTGGTGGGCGGCGCGTGTTGACGCCAGCCAGATTGCTGCGGCGAATGAAGTGCTCGCCGCGCATCCGGCGGCTCTGGCTGTGCGCAGCCGCGGCGACTGGCTAGAAATCGCCCGCCACGACGACGCCCTGCCCTTTGCTGATTTGGTCAAGACGCTTGCCCCATTTACCGTGCATGAAATCAAGCCGGTTGAGCAGAGCTTTGAAGACCTTCTGCATGGGTTTTATGTCGGCAAACAGCTGCGCTCCGATGTGGTGGAGGAAGCTGCTGTATGAAGCACAGATTGAAAGCCTGTACCGCTTTGGCATGGGGTAATGCCCGCATCGTCGCTACAGATAAGCGCGGTAGGGCCATACTCACCCTGGGTTATTTGCTGGGCATGTGGTTGCTGTATTACCTGTGGCAGGCTTTGTACGCCGGGAATAATCAGCACGCCGGGATGAATTTTGCGACCGCCTTGCTGCATGTCGTGACGGCGCAAACGCTATTTGCCGTCTTGCAGGCCTTTGGCGATTGGCGGCTGGCACGAGAGATTCGTTCGGGAGAAGTGGCAACCGCCTTGACACAACCTATCTCGCTGCCGCTGCGTCACGCCGCTATGTCGCTCGGGCGCGTGCTGGCGCAGGCAGCCTACTTTCTGCCCGCTTTTGGCGTGTTTCTGCTGTGGGCCGATTTGCGCCTGACGCCCAGCTCGTGGCTGCTGCCGATTGCGTCAATCGCCTTGTCCTTTGTGCTGCTGTTCTGTATTGATTTTGTCGTTGGTCTGGCGGGCTTTATCGCCACCGATTTATGGGGCATTACCGCCAGCAAGGATGTGGTGGTGCAGTTTCTCGGCGGCGCACTGATCCCACTCGCCTTCCTGCCCGCTGGCGTGCAAGCCGCCCTGCACTGGCTGCCGTTTGCGCATTTTTTCAATACGCCAGTTGCTTACCTCACCGGACAAAGCAGCGACATTACGCCGCTACTGATTCAAGCGGTCTGGGCCGTGCTGTTTGTGCTGGCAGCACACATGGCCAGCCGCATCATCCAGCGCAAGCTGGTGATTTTTGGCGCTTAAAAGGAAGTCGCAATGAAGGTTGATTTTGGTAAAACCGCGCAGGATTACCGCCAGCATCGGGCAGGATTTCCCGAGGCATTTTTTGCTCGGGCGGCTGCGCTGGGGGTGGGGCTCGCCGGGCAGCAGATGCTGGATGTAGGTACGGGAACCGGCACCTTAGCGCGGGGTTTTGCGCTGCGCGGTGCGCAGGTGACGGCTCTGGATCCGGCTGCGCCACTGCTAGAGCAGGCACGCAGTCTGGATGAGCAGGCAGGTGTGCAGATTGCATATCACGAGGGCACAGCCGAAGCGCTGCCATTTGGCGACGAGAGTTTTGATGTGCTCAGTGCCGGGCAATGCTGGCACTGGTTTGATCGCGCTAAAGCTGCGCAGGAAGCGTATCGGGTGTTGCGCCGTGGTGGCGTCATGGCGATTGCGCATTTTGACTGGCTGCCGCTCAGCGGCAATGTAGTTGAAGCGACCGAGCAATTGATTTTGCAGCACAACCCCGGTTGGCAAGGCGCGGGTGGAACAGGCATTCACGCGACGCATTTTGCCGATTTGGCGCAGGCCGGTTTTGTCGGGCTGGAGTCTTTTTCCTTTGATGTTCCGGTGAGCTACAGCCACGAAGCCTGGCGCGGGCGAATTCGCGCCAGTGCAGGCGTAGCCGCCAGCCTTAGCCCCGCCGCAGTTGCAGTGTTTGACCAAGAGTTGGCCGCGCTACTGGCGCGTGATTTTCACGATGATCCACTGTGCATTCCGCACCGGGTATTGATGGTGTATGCCCGCAAATATTAAACAGGAGCAAGTAATGAGCAATCCATTTATTGGGGTCTGGCAACTGGTTTCCGGCGAATGTGGCGAGCCGGGGCAGGCGGTTGAAGCGTATGACATGAGCTTGTTGAGCTCGCGCAAGGTGATTGGTGGGCGGCATTTTATGTTCTTAACGCTGAAAGACGGCGCGTTTTATTCGTCGGCCAGCGGTGCGTACACGTTTGACGGACTGTGCTATACCGAGCAGCCGGATATGGCGTCCTACGCGCCGATGGTTGGCCAAGCGTATGTGTTTGAGTATCAGATCGACGGCGATCTGTGGCACAACCGCCGTTTTGAGGATGGGCGGCAGGTGGAGTATGAAATCTGGCGCAAAATCGGAGCTTGATGCATGGCCGATTTGCTTGTGATTTTTGGCCCCGGTGCGGTGGGCAAAGCCAGCGTTGGGCAGGCTTTGGCGGCCAGAACCGGCTTTCGCCTGTTTCATAATCATCTAACGGCCGATCCGGTGGCGCAGCTATTGGGCTGGGATCATCCGCAGTTTGCTGCGCTCACCTGGGATTTGCGCATGCAGCTCTTTCGCGCGGCGCTCGCTGATGCTGCTCACCCGGGCGTGATTTTTACTTTTGTCTGGGCATTCAATGTGGCCGAGGATGGCGAGTGTATGGCCGCTTTGCGCGATCTGTTTCTGGCGCATGGTCGCCGCGTGCGTTTTGTCGAGCTGAGCGCTGCTTTGCCCACTCGCCTAGCGCGTGAAGGCACGCCGCAGCGCTTGCAGATGAAGCCCGCCAAGCACGATGTGGCCTCAGCGCGCAGCTATTTGCAGCAGGCCGCGGCGCAATATCAGGATCAAAGTCTGGGGCAGTTTCCCTGGCCGGACGACTGGATGCTGATTGATACCGAGCAGCATCAGCCCGAGCAGGCTGCCGAGCAGATTATCGCGCGCTGGCCGCAGCTGTTTGCGGCAGAGACGGTGCAGGCCTGAGATGGAAAACGCCGCGAATATCATGCTCAGCACCGACTTATCCACGATGGACTGGCCGCGGATTACGGGCTGGCTGGCCAGCTCGTACTGGTCGCCGGGGATTAGCCAGCATTACGTCGAGCAAGCCGCCCGTGCCTCAACGGTGGTGATCGGCGCGTTTATTGATGGCGTGCAAGTGGGCTATGCGCGGGTGATCAGCGATACGGTGCGCTTTGCCTATCTGGCGGATGTGTATGTTGATGAGATGTATCGAGGCAAGGGTATATCGAAGAAAATCATTACTAGATTGCTCTCTGAGCCAATACTAGCTCAGGTATCTCGCTGCTTTTTGCTCACGGGTGACGCGCATGGTTTGTATGAGCAGTTTGGATTTCAGCTTTACCCCAGCCCGGAGCGCATGATGGTGCGGGAAAATCCGGGCGGGATCGATTTCAGCCGGATACCCGCTTAAGCAACTTATACCGATTTATTCATCGCTTATACAGACTGGGCTAACAGCAGGCTCACAGCTTGCTAAGTACTTGCCCACAAATTTATCCACAGGAAGGGTAGTATGACTTTTGCCACCGCCTACCTGCGTATGGCGCGCGCCGACGCAGCGGCAAAAATGGAAAATCGCGCTGATTTTGGCCTGATTATGCTCGGCGTGATCTCAACGTCGCTCGCTAGCATGCTCACGGTGTACTTTATGCTGGGCGCTTCGGGCTCGGTGATGGGCTGGAGTCGGGGTGAAATCATCTTTATGCAGGGCTTTATGTTTACCATTTTTGCTCCGCAAAGCAGCTGTTTTAACGCCATGTACTGGGTTGAAGTCTGGCTGAAAAATGGCAATTTCACGCGCTTTTACACCCGCCCCGGCCACCCACTCTTGCTGCTGATGCTGGAAAAATTTCACCCACAGGGCTTTATCTGCCTGTTCACCGGCCTGGCTTATTGCGTGTTTGGGCTGTGGAATACGCCCTATTTAACCGACGTGCTGTTCTGGCTAAAATTCGCCATTATGCTGCCATTTGCAGCAATTGTGCTGCTATCAATCAATATGATGGCGGTATCGAGCTGCTTCTGGTTTGGCGAATCTTTTGCCATGCAAGTCACCGTGGGCAAGCTCACCGATATGTCGCGCTATCCGCTCGAACTTTTTCCCAAGCTGGCGCGCTACGCCTTTATGGCTTTGCCGCTGGCGGGCATAGTCTGGTGGCCTAGCCTGGCGCTGCTGCGCGATGCCAATGTCTGGAGCACGATTGCGCTGATGGGGCTGATTGCTGCGGGTTCGCTGTATGCCTTGCACTGGCAATGGAAGCTGGGGATGCGGCATTGGGCGGGCGCAGGCGGTTAAAGCTTGTGGATAAAACCTGTGGATTATTTTTGGGTAAGTGAGCCATCGGCAGGCAAGCACGGCTGATCGGCATGGTATTGAGCATGAAAACACACGCACACGAACACGTTCACCCATGGGCAGCGCGGCTGCAGCAACATATCGACGCTTGGCGCGCCGCCGGGTATTTGCAAGGCGCGGTGGCCATCACCTTACCCGATGGCCAGCAGATCGTCGGGGCTGGCGGGCTGGCCGATCCTGCGCACCAGCTGGAAAACCGCATTGATACGGTCTTCCGCGTCGGCTCGCTGAGCAAAAGCTTTACCGCTGCCGCCGTCTTGCAGCAAATCGCCGCAGGAAAGATCGCGCTGGATACGCCGCTGGCGCGGTTTTATCCGCAGCTGGCCAACGCCGCGCAGATCACGCTGGAAGACTTGTTGCGCCATCGTTCCGGCGTCGCCAACTTCACCGCCCAGCCCGAATACTGGACGCAAAAAATGCGCCTGCCGCATAGTCCGGCTAGAGCTGATTGCGTGGATTCACACGCTGGAGCCGGAGTATTGCCCTGCAGGCCAACATGCATATAGCAATAGCGGCTATACCCTGTTGGCTGCCATTGTCGAGCAAGTGGCCGGGCAGGATTTTCACAGCTACCGCCAGCAGCATCTATTCGATCGCCTGGGGCTTGCCGCCACCTTTGTCGACGACGGCAGGCGCATTATCCCGTGTGCCGCGCGCGGCCTGCTGCCCGCCTACGGAATGCAATATGCCGAGGCGCTGGATATGAGCGTGGCCTTTGGCGCTTTTGATATTGCCGCCAGCGTCGGCGACATCAGCACGTGGCTCAGCGCCTTGCGCAGCGGCGCGCTGCTAGGGGCTGAGTTAAGCGCGCGCATGCTGGACATCGAGCGCAGCGACTTTGCGTTTGGTTTTTGCGCCGGACAATGGCTAATCCAAGGCCAGCCGCAGCGGCTGGCGCAGCATTTTGGCGATGTAAATGGCTTCTTTGCCATGATGAGCTTGCTGCCCGATGGTGGCAATGTGGTGGTACTCAACAACGCCTTCGGCATGCCGGTTGACCGGCTGGCGCGTGAGCTGGCCTGCATCGCCGTCGGAGAAACCATCGCCCCGCCGCCGCCACTGAGCAGCACGCCGCCCGACGCTGCACGTTTTGCCAGCGGCGAATACCGCGCCGACGACGGCAAAACGCTCGCGCTGGTCTGGCGCGGCGGCCATCTATACGCCTGCAGCACCCGGCGCTATGGCGTGCCGGTCAGCTACCCTGTGTGGGCCATTAACGATCAGCAATGGTGCGCCACGGCCAGCATTCTGCCGGAACAATTTACCGTGCAGCACAACGGCGAGCTACTCTGGCGCGACGCCGAAGGCATCAGCCGAACCATGCGACGCGTGCAGGCCGTGGGTTGAAGATGTAATGGCAGCCAAAAGACAGATCCTTGTTTAACAAATGAGAGACGCAAAATGAAAATCGCCATAGCATCAGACCATGCAGGATATGAGCTAAAGGAAGCGTTGAAGACATTCTTCGGGCAAATTGATTGGCTTGATCTGGGGGCTCATAACCTGGATTCAGTGCATTACCCTGATTATGGCTTTGCCATGGGTGAAGCCATTACGGATGGTAGAGCTGACCGAGGGATTGTGATCTGCGGTTCAGGCATAGGGATTTCGATTGCTGTAAATCGCTTTCCAGCCGTGAGAGCGGCCTTGTGCACAAACTCGACCATGGTGCGCCTGAGTCGATTGCACAATGACGCCAATGTGTTGGCGCTTGGGAGCCGAATCATAGGATTCGAGGTGGCACAGGAATGTGTCGATGCTTTTCTCAGTACGCCGTTTGAAGGTGGGCGTCACCAACAGCGAATTGACATGCTGAGTGCTAATGTTTGTCCGTCTGCTACTAGCCCAAGTTAAGTACACCCCATCCCTTCTTGGGGGATCTTGCCCACAAATTTAGAGCAGTGGTATGCCTTGGTTGATTGCACTCAACCTCCACCCGCGTGCCGCTGCTCGAAATCCAAGCTAGCTGGTAAGCAGAGTGGGCAAATCGCCGGATCTGGCCGGTGTGGAATTTGGTCAAAATCGATTTAGCGAGTTTGCCTTGCTGGTGGATGTGAGGCGTGGATAAGTATTGTGGATAAAAATCGCTGATTTTCCAGGGCCTTAGCACCCATTACAAAGCCAGCTGTGCGTTTCGCGCCTCAAGCACGTAGCACACTTTGCAATCCACCGCTCACTTAAAAAAATCAATCACTGCGCGCAAAGCGGCGGACATATTGCGGCCACTTGGGTAATACAAATAAAAATATTCAGCTGCAGGTGCCCAAGCGCTTAAAACGTATTGCAGTTGCCCGGCTTGAACCAGCGGCGAGAGCATTTCGTCATAGCTGTAACATATCCCCGCGCCATCGACAGCGGCGCGCAATAGCAAGGCCAAATCATCGCTGATGATCGTGCCCTGAGTTGCGACGGTGAAGATTTGTTCTTCCTTGGCGAATTCCCACTGGTAATGTACGCCACTGGGAAAACGAATTTGCAAACACTGATGTGTTAATAAATCTGCCGGTGTTGCAGGTTGGCCGTAAGTGGCCAGATAAGCTGGCGCTGCTGCCACGCTAAAACAAACTGCTTTACCCAGCCGCACGGCAATCATGTCTTGCTGTACGCGCTCTCCGAAACGAATCCCGGCATCAAATCGCTCGGCCACAATGTCAACCAAAGCATCGTTGCAGACAATTTCGAGTTCAATGTCTGGATATTGCCGTCTAAATTCAGCAAGTTTGGGGGCTAATCGCAATTGTGCGGCGGCACGCGGTACATTCAGCTTTACTCGGCCAGCAGGATGCTGCCGAACGTCATTCAGACCTTCTATCGCTTGCGCAATCTCACCCAATGCAGGGTTTAAGCGCTGCAGCAATTGTTCGCCAGCCTGAGTCGTGCTCACGCTGCGTGTGGTGCGGTTGAGTAAGCGCACGCCCAAGGCTTGTTCTAATTTGCGCAAGGTATGACTTAGCGCTGACGGCGTAAGCTGTAATTCTCGTGCGGCCTGGCGAAAGCTGCCGCATTGGGCCACGCGCACAAAGGCATTCAAATCATTCAGGTCGATTTTCATTGTTGAAAAATATTCAGTAGTGTAGTGATTATTGGCTAGATTGTTGCATCAATCAACGGCGGTGATACTACGGTTTTCACTTTTCAGTGGTCTCAGCATGAATTCAGTCCCCTCTTTCCATAACAAAATTGTCCTTGTTACCGGCGCATCTTCCGGGATTGGTTTAGCCAGCGCCCAAGCTTTTTTGGCGCAAGGCGCTAAGCGCGTCTATATGACCGGGCGCGACGCCGATAAACTCGCAAGCGCCGTTGCTGGCTTGGGGAACAATGCGATTGGCGTTACGTACCGACGTAGCCGATTTGGCGCAAATTGAACAACTGAAAACGGCCATTCTGGAGCGCGGCGACCGACTCGACGTTATTTTTGCCAACGCAGGGGTGGCGCACAATAACAGTCTGGGTACAACTCACGAAGCCGACTTTAGCCGTATTTTTGATAGCAATGTCAAAGGCGTTTTTTTCACCGTGCAAACCTTGCTGCCACTACTGAATGATGGCGGCAGTATCGTGCTCAATGCTTCGGTTGCGAGCAATAAAGGTATGCCTAATTTAAGTTTGTATAGCGCATCCAAAGCGGCGGTTCGCTCATTTGCCCGCTCTTGGGCCAATGATTTAAAAAATCAACAAATTCGGGTTAACGCAATCAGTCCGGGCGTAACCAGAACGCCGATTATGGAAAATGGCTTGAAAATGAGCGAGGAACAAATTGCCCAATTTGCGGCGTATTTAGTTGATGCAGCCCCTGCTGGTCGTATGGCACACACTGATGAGATTGCAGCTGCGGTGTTATTTTTAGCTTCAGCAGCAGCAAGCTACATCAATGGTATTGAGCTAAGTGTTGATGGTGGATTTACACAAATTTAAAGCGCGTCATGAGGCTAAGGCATGGTCATGCTGTGCTGACGCCTCATCCCCACACCCCCAGAGCGTCAAATTGTTAATCAAGCTCAATGGCTTTGTGAAAGGAAAATCTGGATGTTCACAAACGGGTACTACATTACGGCGGAGCTGAGAGTAAAAGACGCCAGCAAAATTCACACAACAAAACAGGCGCTGATGACGCTTTGCGAAAAGACGCTGACTGAGCCGGGTTGCTCAGTTTTTACCCTGCATCACGACCAAACGACGCCAAGCCGCTTTCTACTCTGGGAGCGTTTTGATGATGAAGCCGCTTTCAAGGCTCATTTTGAAATGCCTCATACGCAAGAGTATATGGCGCAAGATTTAACCGAGGTGGTTCAGTTTTTCCAAACCAATACCGCCTAACAAGAAACCGACCAAGGTTGAGTATCGGGGTTTGCTGCTGTGAACTCAGTATTCACTGATCAAGGCTACGCCAGCACTCAGCGCCATCTCGACCTGCCTGCCATTGCTCGATAGCCGCGCTGCCTGCGAAGCAGAGCGGGTAAAACGCCGGATTTGGCCGGTGTGGAATTCGGTCAAAATTGATTTAGCGAGTTTGCCTCGATGGTGATTGAGGCATGTGGATAAGTGTTGTGGATAAAAATGACTGTTTTTCCAGTGCTTTAGCGGCCATCGTCCCAGTCAGACGCGGCAGCGCCAGAATTTTTCTGGTGGCAGGTATTTCATCGCTATGTTTTTGAGCGGAATTTTTCGGGTCGAAACAGGGATGATCCATGGCGCGTCTGGCCGCTGCTATTATATTCTGTTGAAAAAGTCGGTTTCTCTCCTGCTCCATGACAAACACACCTAGAAATTGCTTAATAATTCAGCAAATCGACATGAATTTGCTTAAATAACAGGCAGATTTACTAGAGTTTTGCATCGATTTTCGTGAACAGCGGCAAGCGCCCGACTTTTTCAACAGAATAATTACAAAGCCAGCTGTGCTTTTAGCGCCTCAATTGCGTAGCGCACCTTGGCCGGTTGCGCCTCGCGGCGTGGTGTTACGGCGTAGATGGCGATGCTGGGTAGCTGCCATTCGGGCAGCACAACCATCAGGCGGCCTTCCTGAATCGCGTTGCGCACTTCCGGCTCGGGCTGAATCGCCAGCCCCATGCCTGCCAGCACAAATTCGCGTGCCGACACGATGTTATTGCTGATAATGCGCGGGGTAATCGGCGGTTTGGCGACCTCGCCGCCGGGGTGGAAAAACGCATAATCGCTACGGCCAGCCTCTATGGTGATCCAGTCCAGCGCGCTCAATTGCTGCGGATGCTTGATCGCCGCCTGCCGGGCCAGATATTGCGGTGCGGCCACCAGCACATTCGGCCAGTCGGCCAGATGGCGGGCGATCAGGCTGGAATCTTTCAGCTCACCCGCGCGCAGCGCCAGATCGATACGATGGCTGACCAGATCAATCATTTCGTCATGAAAAAACAGCCGTAATGACAGCTTGGGGTGCAATTTGAGCAGCGGTGCCAGCGCCTGGCTGATGAGCGGCCCAGCAAAGCCGGTGGGCGCAGACAGCCGCAGCTCGCCGACGGGCGCATCGCGCAGCTCGCTAATGCGCTGCTCGGCCAGCTGCGCCGCCGCCAGCATATCGGCGCAGCCCTGATAAAACACACTGCCCGCTTCGGTGAGTGTTAGCTTGCGCGTCGTGCGATGCAGCAAGGAGACATTGTGCTGCGCTTCGAGCTTGCTTAAATGCTGGCTCACCGCCGATGGCGTCATACCCAGCGCCTTGGCTGCGGCGTTCATCGAGCCCAGCTCGACCACCCGCGCAAAAATCGCCATTCGTCGCAATGTATCCATTTCGCACCCACTATTAAGTTTTGCTAAACAATGAATGCCATTTTTGGCGGCTTATCGCGCATTAAGCAAGTGATTATGATGATCTCACTGTTCAATCACTCATCAATGCAAAGGAAACAATATGAAAATCGCTCTTATCGGTGCAACAGGTTTTGTCGGCTCGGCCATCCTGCAAGAACTCACCCAGCGTGGCCATCAGGTGACGGCGCTAGTGAGTAATGTCGCCAAAGTACCCGCCCATGAATTAGTTACCGCCCGCGCCAGTAATGCCTATGATGCGGCCGATATGGCTGCCGCCGTGGCGGGGCACGATGCGGTGATTTCGGCGTTTAACCCCGGCTGGGGCAAGCCCGATATTCAGGCGCTGTTTTTGCAAGGCCACAATGCGATTGTGGCGGGCGTGAAGGCCGCTGGCGTGGCCGATTTTCTGGAAGTCGGCGGCGCGGGCAGCTTGTATATTGCACCGGGCGTGCAACTGATCGACACGCCCGAATTTCCGGCGGAATGGAAAGAAGGCGCACTGGGCGCACGCGAAGCGCTAAACCTGCTACGCACTGAGAGCAGCCTGAAATGGCGCTTTGTATCACCGCCAGTTTTTCTCGCCCCCGGCGAGCGCAGCGGCCAGTATCGCCTGGGCGGTGACGATGTGTTGTTTGCAGGTGAACAACCGGCTGGCATTTCGGTCGCCGATCTGGCCGTGGCGATTGTGGATGAAATCGAAACGCCAAAGCACATCCAGCAACGCTTTACCGTAGCCAGCGTGTAAAACGCCTGAGGGTGGCAGAACGGTATCAGCCTGATCCAGATGTCACCCAAAAGGATAGCTCCCTTATTGCAGCGCAAGCCGGGGTGGGCTGAATGCTGGGTTGGTGGCACTCAGCCGGGCTGGCTGGCGTGCTCCAGCTCATGGGCAATCAGCCAGCGTTTGCGCTCCAGCCCGCCTGCGTAGCCGGTCAGTGAGCCATCTTTGCCGATAATCCGATGGCAGGGAATAATAATTGCAATGCGATTGCAGCCATTGGCCGATGCCACTGCGCGCACTGCTTGCGGCTTGCCGATCACATTGGCCTGCGCCTGATACGAAGCCGTTGTGCCATACGGCACATTCAGCAAAGCCTGCCAGACCGCCTGTTGAAACGCCGTGCCCGGCGCATGAATCGCCACGGAAAAAGTCTGCCGCGTGCCAGCAAAATATTCGCTGATCTCCTGCTCGGCTTGCCGGGTATGCTGGTTTTCCCCGGCGATGATTCTTGCTTGCAAACGGCGCTGCAAATCCTGAAACTCGGTTTCCAGCATGCGGCGGTCGACAAATTCCAGCAGACACACGCCCTGCTCGCTGGCGCAAACAAACATTGGCCCCAGCGGCGTGGTAAAGCGGTGAATCAGGATCACGGCCGAATCGGTATTGTGCATCGGGCTGGCTCCGGTGAGTTTTTTATAGGTGTAGGCAAAGCCGCTGAGCGACTCGTAGCCGGATTCGTATGCGGTTTCCAGCGCCCTTTTGCCGGTTTTTAATTCTTCCAGCGCGGTATTGATGCGCAGCATGCGTTGAAAAGCCTGAAAAGTCAGCCCGTAGTGCTGGCCAAACCAGCGGCGCAAAACTTCCGGGCTAATCCCCAGTTGGCGTAGCTGAAAATCGCTGAGTTTTTGCTTTGGGTTCTGCCGCAGCAGCTGCAAAGCCTGCTCCACCTGCGGCGGTGCTGAATGCGCATTTTCGGTGGGGCGGCAAATCTTGCACGGGCGGTAGCCTGCATCCAGCGCGTCTTTAAAGCCGGTATAAAACTCGACATTTTCGCGCTTGGGCTTGCGCGCCCGGCAGGTCGCAATACAAAACACCGAAGTGGTTTTCACGCCAACAAAAAAGCTGCCCACATATTCGGGCGAGCGATCAAGCAGGGCCTGATAAAAGCGATCAATCTGCTCTTCATCCACAATACGCATCGTTAAATCCCTGCCTGAATCACCATCACGCCGCCCACGTGCAGCGCATACATCCACAATACGGAAAACGCCCGCTGCACAACAACCGAAAACTGGACGAGTATTTTTGAGTGGCCGTCGGTGCTGGCACATAAGCCAGGTCAGTGCTGCTTAGTGCCCCGCCGCTGGGCGCGCCTGCAATAGCGCAATAATGCGCTGCATCTTGGTATCGGGCTTGCGCTGTTGCAGTGCTTGCGCCAAAGCCAGCGCCGTTTGCTGCTGATTATTCACGCGCAGCGGGTCTGCGCCATGCGCTAGCAAGATCGCCACTTCATCGGGCTGGCGCGCCAGAATGGACGCATGCAGCGGCAGCCAGCCTTGCGCGTCCGGCTGATTAATATCTAGCCCGCGCGCCTGAAAAAAAGCCACTAGCTCGGCTTTATGCTGCGCACTGGCGCGGCCTTGCACCACAAAGCCCATACCCGCCCCCGCCTGCAGCCGGGCAATATCGTCCGCTGTGCCGCGCAGCTGAAATACATAAGCGCGGCACACCTGCGCCGCTGCCGGAATCAGCAGCCCACCTTCATCGGCGCATACCAGCGCCTGCTCGATATCCAGCCGGTGCAGGTTATAAGCCGCCCCGGCCAGATATAGCGTTGCAAGCGTAAGCAGCCCAGTGGGCAGCAGGTGTCGTAAAGTCATCATGAAGTCTGCCTTATGTAATTGCGCCCATCATAAATCCAAATCAGCCGCGCCAGCCTATTAAATCCCTCACTCGCGAATGTGCGTAGCGATTTGCCGCGTATTTCATTATGCTTGCACCCTTCTTTCTCATCAGTGATGTGCTGCATGTATCGTGCCGGATGGACCAGCCGCAGCTGGCAGGACAATCAGCGCCGCAATTGGGATGACACTGCGGCCAGACCGCTGCAATGCGAGATTTGGTATCCCACGCTGGCCAGCGGCGAGCAGCGCATACCTTTTGGTGACCCGGTAGCGCCATGTTTTGACGCAGGCATGGCGGTGCGTGATGCAGCGCCGATTGCTGGCGCTTTGCCTTGCGTGTTGCTATCGCACGGTACGGGTGGCTCGGCCTTGCAAATGGCCTGGCTGGGCACTGCACTCGCGCGGGCAGGCTATCTGGCGATAGCACTGAATCACCACGGCCATTGTGCTACTGAGCCGTATCACGCGGCGGGGTTTGCCATCTGGTGGGCGCGGGCGACTGATCTATCCTGCGTGCTGGATCTGGCCATGGCTGAATTTACCATCGACTCTGCCCGTATCGACGCGGCGGGTTTTTCTATTGGTGGCTATACCGCGCTGGCAATGCTGGGAGCCCGTTTGAATCTGCAGGCGTTCGATGATTTTTGTGCCAGCCCGTTTTCCCGCCAGCTGGCCATCCCGGAGCTGCCTAATTTTTTTGATAATTACGTGCAGATGAAGCGTGATGCCCGCTATCAGGCCTACTTTGCAACGGCGGGCAAATCCTGTGCCGACCCACGCATCCGCAGTGCGATTGTGCTTGCGCCCGCCATGATTCCTTTTTTGCAGCCCGCCAGCCTGCGCGCTATAGAAAAGCCTGTGCAAATATTTTGCGGGCAGCACGATGGGCAAACTCCACCGCTGATCAATGCCACCCTGCTATTTAGCCAATTGCCGCACAGCACATTTACGCGGGTTCCCGGCGCTGGACACTATGTCTGGCTGGCCGAAGCCACCGCGCATGGCCGTGCCACCTTGCCCGTATTTGCCTGTGACCCGCAAGGCGTCGAGCGCGGGCAAGTTCACCGTGCGGTGCTCGTGCAAATCAGCACCGCGCTACAGTGGCTGGATGCCGGACAAGGCTTGCCAGCGTGCCCTGTGCCCACAACGCTAGCGGCCGCACCTGCCGGGCTGTGGGCATCATTGCGCTGGCGGCTAATACTGGGGCTGTGCCGTATTGGCCTGCTGGGCAGGCTGTTGCGGACGGCACTGGCCGTCGCCGCTCGCTTGAACGGCGTGTTCAAGCGTCATTAATTCACCGCCCTCAGCAAACTGGCCATCATCTGCCGCGCCTGTCCCTCGTAGCCGCTGCCGAATAAATTCACATGATTGATGATGTGATACAAGTTATACAGCGTCTTGCGCTGCGCGTAGCCCGCATCAATCGGCCATGCCGCGTGATAGGCTGCGAAAAAGCGCGGGCCGAAGCCGCCGAATAGCTCGGTCATCGCCAAGTCGCACTCGCGGTCGCCAAAATAGCAGGCGGGATCGAACACGACCGGCGTACCATCCGCCAGCTCCGCCGCATTGCCACCCCACAAATCTCCATGCAGCAGGCTCGGCTGTGGTGTGTAATCGCGAAAAAATTCGGGGATTTTATCGAGTAGCTTCGCGCCCGCCGCGCCAAAATCACAGCCGTTTTGTCGCGCCATTTTGAACTGCGGTAGCAAGCGTTCCTCGCGCCAGAAATCGATCCAGCTCGCGTGCCAGCGATTGCTTTGCGGCGTGCTGCCGATGGTGTTATCAATATCCCAACCAAAGCGCGGCGTACCGCTTGGCATGATTTGATGCACCCGCGCCAATGCCTCACCCATCGCCGCTGGATCGGGCGAACCGGCCAGCGGCAAATATTCCAACACCAGCCACGCCGTGCCGCCGCTCACCCCATGCGCAATCGGCAACGGCACCCGCATCCCCTCACCCAGTGCCACCAGCCCCGCCGCCTCGGCCACAAACATGCCATGCAGCGCCGCGCGATTGGTCTTCACAAAATATTGCCGCGTCGGGTCGGTGGTGTCGCTAATCACCAAGGCCTGATTAATACAGCCGCCGCCGACGCTACGCTGCTGTTTCACGTGAAACGGCTGGCCGGTGGTGGCGGTGATGGCGGATTCGAGAGCGGTAATCAAATTGGGCATGCTATTCGCTACCAACAAAAGGTGGAGGCCTTGATTGTAGTGCGAGGGCATTGAGCGGGTTTTGCGTCAGGCTAAGCTGTGGGGATAAATCGCACGGCAAGCCTTGTTTTTCTCTCGTGCGCCCACTCATAATTACCACTCGCTGACTCAGTTTGATTAACGAATAAAAGGAAAAGCCGAATGAAAAGTAATCCAGTTGCTTGGTTTGAAATTTATGTTCAAGACATGGCCCGTGCCAAGGCATTTTACGAAGCGGTATTCCAAGGCTCATTGGAGGAACTAAAGAATCCTGATCCCGAGGGTTTTGCTGATATGGAAATGTGGGCGTTTCCCATGTCAATGGAAGGCACGGGTGCTGCTGGCGCACTCGTAAAAATGGCAGGCTGCCCGTCTGGCGGTAGTACGATGGTCTATTTCGCGTGTGACGATTGCGCCGTGGAGGCCGAACGAGCGGCAGCCAATGGTGGCGAAATCTTTAAGCCCAAAATGTCGATTGGCGAGCATGGTTTTATCGCGATGGTGGTCGATACCGAAGGCAATATGATTGGCCTTCATTCAATGCAATAGGTTGGATCGTAAAGTCTCGACGGGCGGGTTAGCCGAGGGCGCGCCCCACAGGAAGTCTCCTTGGGGGATAACCCGCCAATTAGCATGCGATTCAACAACACCGATCAGCACGGGTCGCTACCGCCCTACACGGCTATATGGATTGCGTTGTGTAAGGCGTCAGCAACCTTCTTCTGCCATTTCTTCAGCCCTCAAGTCGTGTATTTTATCTGCTAAAATATTTGCAAATTTATCTAATTGAGGATTAATTTCAGCATTCACATCTAAAGTAAATCCTCCTACTCCATTTGATTCATCAAACATTCCCACTGTGCAATCTGATAATCTGAGTGGAATTATTGCATTTTCGCCAAATCTTATTTTGAATTGATCTGCTTCGAATTTGCACCAAATCCGTGTTGGGTAGTGGCTACTTAGAATTGGAATAATGAATTGAGAGTCGGCGCGATAAATGGGAGCTAAATACTCCTCGACGTTATTTGATAGTATCCTTGATTGCTCATTAAAGTCATAAAATACGGACATTTCATTTTCGGCTAATTTCTTGAATAGATATTCGGCATACTCCCGTTCCGCTCCAGCAAAGGATAATGCAAAGTCATAGGTTGATTTGAACTCAATCGCATGAAATCCGATTTTCTTTGCAACCTTGGCCCAAGCCAAGTTCTTTATGTAATAGAAAAATTTTGGATCCTCAACTGAAATTCCTGTGGTTTCATTGTTATAGAATATCACTTCTGAATAGCTAGGGTTGCTCAAAAAGTGATCAATTAGATGGTTTTTTGTTAGAATTTGGCCTACGCTATTTTTGTGTTTTGGATTTCTATTCAACTCATCTGAGATTATCAAATCCATTGTGCTTGATTTCGATAGCCAATATAAAACATGAAAATATGGAGCTCGACTGCCTTTTTTTACCCTTTGGCCTTTGCAAAAGTTAATTACTAAAGCATCAAAGCTAATTGACAGGTCGTCAAGAATAAATTCTTTTAAAGTTTCAAAGCTAACTGAAGTTTCTGTCAGTTCGGCGCGCTCTTCTGTGATTCCACTTTTCAAACAAGCATGATGAGCAAGCATTTGCGCAATATGAAAACTTCCTTGCGACTCGCTGACTATTTCATTTTTTACATTGATTTTAATGTTGAGGGCGCTTTCTCCTTTCTCTAGAAGCTCTTCTAACTTTTCTTCTGAATTGGCTTCGAATTTGATAATGTCAATTCTATTTCTCAAGTCGGACGAGTATGTTAGCAAAGAATGCCCCGTCTTGTTGATGCCAATTATCACCAATTTCGAATTTTCATCACCTTCGTCAGCAAGTGTCTTCAATAAATTAGAAAGGCTGGTTTTCTTATTGTCATCTAGTTTATGAAAGTCATCAATTAGTACTGTTCCAAAGCCTTCTCCTTGGTTAATAATATCTTGTATTTTTTGTACATCCTTTTTTTTTCGTGCTGATAAAATACTTACTTCTTCACTATTAAGGCCAAGTCGTTCTAAAGCTTTTAACACGCAGGTTGTTTTACCAATACCAGAAGGGCCTTCGATTACAATTCCTCGCCCTTTGGTTCTTAATGCCACAAATAATCGCGTATATTCTTGTGGCTCAACAAACGTGAAGTCGGGCACCCCTGATAATGTGAATACTGATTCTAGTTTTTTACTTTCAGTCATCGAATACGCCTTTTTGAGTGCCGTGGTGCTGCGTAGAAGGCATTACACCGCATGCCTACCACGTACATTTATTGAGTCATTGACTGGCGTATTACCGCTTCGCGTCGAATACGCCCTACCGTTCGTCGAGTTATAACATCTTATCCAATTGAAAAATCACCGTCAGCTATTTGATGGAAAATTGTTAGCTTTGTTGATGAAAAGCGAATCTTTACTCAAGGCCACGATATGGTGTGCGGTGGTTTTGCGTTAGGGCGGTATTGGCGGCTGTGCGCCGCGGCACTGACTTTCTTTGCTTCGCCAAAGAAAGTCAGCAAAGAAAGGCGACCCCGGCATCTGCGTCCCGCTACGCGGGATGCCCTCGCTGCGGATAATCGGCAAGGCGGCGGGCTTTAACAAAACAGAGCCCGCCGAAACCCCTTGCCGCTTCTTCCTCGCTCGGCGCTGCTGCAGGGGAGATGGTGCAGACCAAAGATTCGGGAATATACATGCCTGGGTGTGGCTCTGTAGGTTAATTTAGGCCATGTTTTTACTGATATACCCCATGCATATTCTGTTTGCGCTCGTTGGTCTGGGGCTTGAAATCCCCTGTCGCCCATCGCCGAAGGAGTGGAGCGAGACAAATGGCTTTATCGTTTGGCTCGCGACCGACTGAGGGTAGCCCGGAGGGCCGCAGGCGGGGGGCTCCTTTGGGGTGTAGGGGGCTTTGGAGAAGCAAAGCCCCCTACCTGCCCGCGCGGCGGAACGCGCATTCAAATCTTGCGGCGTAGCCGCATAAAACCTGATTTGTTCGTTTGGTGGGAAAAACCGCCGATTCACCGCCTGCGCAGCAGGCCAATACCACGATGTCAGCATATACCTGCCGTTGTATTGCCCTGAAGATAATATTCAGATTGCTCTTGATTGATATACCCCTGCTCTAATTGCTACGGTACGGCGTACGTAATCGCCGCATGCAAAGGCATTCTCTAACGTATGCCACGCTTCCGCTTGGCGTATTGTCGCTTCGCGTCGAATACGCCCTCCTGTGCTGCCTAAGCATTAAGCAGAACAAGGAGAACACCTGAGTCAATTTTGGATCGGCACAACTAGCTAAAGTGGGTCAATTTTCGGTCGGCGACAACATTCAACCGGAGCAACATGGCTGCTGATGGCGGCAATGTAAGCGGCCACGCATACGGCATAATACCTTCGCCGATGACGCCCTACGCCGCTGATCCCGGATAGACGAGATCGAATTGTTCGCAGACGATCTCAAGGTCGTCATCAACGGCATGATCCGTTCCGGCAAGGACGCGGGTGTAATAGCTACGGTGAGCCTCCCGCCACCAGCCCAATGTCTGATCGCCTTCACCCTCGATCCGAGCAAAATCCTCGTCCACATCGCCGAACCGTCGAATTTCAACGGCCCGTGTTCGGATAATGGCTCGCGCCATGCCATTCCAGTCCGTCACTATCGCGAAGTCGCCCGGCTTGGGGATAGGGTCGCCGGCGATCTGTAATTCGGCGACGGATGGCGCGGTCGCACATTTGCGGCCCGACAAGATGAGCTCCAGAAGAGCGTCCGCCTCCTCAGCATTGTCGCTGAAGCAGTATGAGAGCGGCAGAGCCGCAGGAGCCGCGGCGTCCAGCGAGCGATAGTGGTTCCACAATTCCGAAATTGACGACTGCATCGTATCTTGCCCTATGTCGTGGTTGATATTTTTCGATCTATTGCTGTCTGTGATGCTGAACGCGTGCGATTAAATTCGGCGGCTCACCAATCGCGTCCACTGCGCATATTTGAACAAATAAGTTGCCAAGTTAGGACATTCTATTGCAATGAGCCTTGTAGGGCGGGTCTTGACCCGCGCTGATTGATGTTTGTGGATTCGGATGCTGATTGGCGGGTTACGCCTTCGGCTAACCGCGCCCTACCGTTCTTAGGCAAACACCGATAGATTGCCTGTGCTGCTCACGCTGGCTTCGCCGCTGGCGCTGTAGATTGCGCCGCCTTGCTGTATCGCAATTTGTGCTTGCTCATCGGCCACGCTGGTTTCGGCTTTTTGCACGGCTTCTGCGACGTCTTGGATGCTTTTTTTGGCGGCGCGCAGCTCGCGTTGATCCATTTCGGTTTTGAGTTGGCGGTTTTCCATGGCCAGCAATTGCTTCAGTTTGCTGCTCAGCTTTTTCACTTCGGCAAAAAATTCCTTATCGCCTGCATCACCTGCCCCACTTGGCCGCCGCTCTGCCGAGCATTGCATGCCATCGCCGCGCTGGTGTGGGTCGTCGGTTTTCTCGGCGGATGGTTCGGTGCGCGCTGCGCTGGCTTTTTCGTCGCTGCTGGTTTTATCGCTGGCTGATGTGGCGCTTTCTGCCAGCTCGGCGGCTGCGCTGGCTTGCTCGCTGCCAGTTTGCCCGGCGGTGGCGGCCTGGCTGGGATTACTTGTGTTGCTGGCGTTATCACTGGCGGGCATGCCCACGGCTGCGCCTGTGCTGCCGCCGTATTGCGCCACCAGCGCTTTGAGCTCTTTGGCCAGCTCGGCCACCAAGCGCGGATTGCCTTTGCCGATGCCAGCAAAGCGCATCATGTTTTCAATCCGCTGTTTGAGTTCGGCCATGCGGGCTTTGGCGGCGCTTTTGCGGTCTTGCACGGCTTGGGTGTTGATCTCTTTTGCGCGCGAGAAAAAATCGAGCCCAATGTGCTTGGCCCCGCTGCTTTCGCCCTGCTGCCGGGTATCGCGCTGATTGTCGGCTCGGGCAAGCTGGGTCAGCAAGGGCTTGAGCTGGAATTGGATCGGGTTCATCGCAGGGCCGCCTTTATCGTTGATCCCTACTGTATCGGATGTCTTTTTGAAAGCTATAGGTAAATATTTCGGTGGGGTTTACCACGGTACGCCGTAGGCAAAGATTCCACTTCCGTATACCACACTGCCACTTGGCGTATTGCCGCTTCGCGTCGAAGATGCCTTGCTTTTCTGGGTTTACGGCACCAGCGTATACAGCGTGATTGCGCCCATGGCAAACAGGACGGTGGGCGCGGCCAGCAGGTTGAGCGGGGTGTTGACGATCACGCGCTGGTTTTTGACCGCCAGCTTGATCGGCTCGCCCGCCCGATACAGATACACCAGCAGTGAGTTGTCGGCGATGTAGTCGGCTTCATGCTGGCCGGGGCAGCGGTAGGCGATTTTGAGATGTCTGGATTGCGTGCCTTCGGTGAGCGAATTGCGCGTTACCACGGCACGCACCGTGCCGGTAATGCGGGTGGCGGTGAGGACAAATCTGATCCGGTAGGCCAATAGCCATAGCGCCAGCACAATGCTGCCGTAGCCGATAAAGGTGAAATACAGCGTCATGATGGCGTCCACAATTTGGGCGGTGAGCGGGGTAAGGCTTGGGGCTTGATTGAGCCTTTGAGACTGCACATTAGTAGCGCATCGGCTGCGGGCTGTCTAGCAGGGTACGGCGTGGGGCGTAATTGCTGCGGGCCAATACCAGCATGATCATCGGTGCAATTCGCTGCGCTCAGTGCACCCTACTTTTGATAAATACCATGCTATGTATCAGTCTGAGGTTAAGTATTAGCAAGCTTTCTAGGTCGAAACCCTTTGAGTTGCTTGCCGAATTACTCCCCCGCCTCCAGCTCGCCAAACAAATCCGGCTGGGTTTGACTCAGGGCGGTGCGTTTGGTGCTGCGGCGTTGGCCGTGGCGGGCTGGGCTGCGGCTGCCGTGTTTTTGGTAGACGGCTTTGGCTTGCTCGCGCAGTTGGGGCTGGCTGCGCCGCCAGTCGCTGATTTTTTGCTTGGCGGCGTGCAGCGAGCTTTGCCATTCGACCACCGGCCACGGATAGTCGCGGCCGAGGATGCAGCCGGCTTCTAATTGAATCGCCGGCGGCATTTGCCATGGCTCGAAGATGCACCAGTCGGGCACGCGGCGCAGCGCCGGTAGCCAGTGGCGGACAAATGCGCCGCGTGGGTCGTGTTCTTGGGCTTGTTTGATCGGGTTGTAAATGCGCAGCGTGTTGATGCCGGTAACGCCCGATTGCATTTGCACTTGCGGGTAATGAATGCCCGGCTCGTAGTCGAGAAACAGCCGCGCCAGCCGGGCGGCGGGTTGCGGCCAGTGTAGCCACAGGTTGTAGCTGGCAAAGCTGACCAGCATGGCGCGCATGCGAAAATTGATCCAGCCGGTGTGGCGCAGCATGGCCATGCAGGCGTCGATCAGCGGGTAGCCGGTTTCGCCATTGGCCCAAGCCTGAAAATGCGCGGGGTTAAAGTCGGCTTCGCGCAGCCCGGCGTAGCCTGCGTGCTGTGGCGCGATTTCCAGCTCGGGCTCGCTTTCGAGTTTTTGCATGAAATGGCAATGCCAGTGCAGCCGGCTTTCAAAGCTGCGCAGCGAGGTGCGCCAACGCTGCTCGGCGGCTTGCTCGGGCGATAATTGCGCGACGCGCCGCCGCGTGGCTTGCACAATTTCGCGCAGCGATAGGCAGCCAAAGCTCAAATACGGCGATAGCCGCGAGCAGGCCGACACCGCTTTGAGCGGGCTGGAAATCCCGCCGCGATATTGCCCGCCACGCTCGAATAAAAACGCCTGCAGCGTGGCCACGGCGGCGCGCCGACCACCGTGCTGGCGGGCGGCAAAGTCGCTATCCCATAGCCGCAGCGGGATTTGATCGATTTGTTCAATCGTCGGCTGCGGCCAGTGCGCCAGCGCAGCGTCTTGGGCGCTGGTGACTTTGGGCGCTGTGGCGGCAGCGAGGCGCTCGCTCCAGTAGCCATGCCAGTGGTCGCGATTGCGCAGCCGACGTACCACGCCATTTTGCGGCCATTCCTGCCACGGCACGCCCTGCTGCCGACACCAATCGCCTACCGCCCGATCACGCGCAAAGCTGGCCAGATTGCCGGTTTCTTCATGCGAATACAGCCCGGCCAGCGGCACCTGGCTGTGCAGCCATTGCAAGGCATCGCGCATTTCGCCATGAAACAGATACAGCCGCAGCCCGCAGCGCTGCAGATCATGCGCCAGCTCTTGCAGACATTCACGCGCAAACCCCCAATGCCCTGCGCTGTAGTCGCTCTGGCTTTGCTGGCTAGGCTCAATGCAATACAGCGCCAACACCGGCCCCCGCTGGCTGGCTTGCCACAGCGGCCAGTGATCATGCAGGCGCAGGTCTTTTTTAAACCAGACCAGATGGATGGGGGTGTTGATGGGCATGTTCAGATTTTGTGTTGATCACGCGTAGGGTGGGTTAGCCCGCCACTATCTTGCTAAAAGCGACACCGGCTTTTCGGCCGTAACCCACCATGACGCTACTCTAATTAATACTGCGTCCCGGTGGGTTACGGCATAAAACCGCCTAATCCACCCTACGAATACCGCTTTTCATCGTTAAATCACCATGGTCGGCCACATCAACACCCCATCACATATTGCGAGGTTGATGTGGGTATTGCTTTGTATGCATTGATATTATTTGGCTATCAGCCAATACCCTAGATCTTCGGCAAAGGATGCAAGACCGCATGGCCGCCGTCGACGCCGATTTGCTGGCCGGTGATCCAGCGGGCGTCGTCGCTGAGCAAAAAGGCGATCAGCGCTGCGCTGTCGTCGCCGCTGCCGATCAGCCCCATCGGATTCATCTTGGCGTTGCGCTCGCAGGCTTCGTCGGTGCCAGTCATGCGTGCGCTCAGTACCGAACGGGTTAGCCCCGGCATGATCGCATTCACCCGTATGCCGCGCTCGGCATAGGTGGCGGCGCTGGTTTGCGCCAAGCTGGCGACGGCGGCTTTGGCGCTGGCGATGATCTCGTGGTTGGGAAATCCGGCGCTGGCGACCAGCGAGCCGACCAATACTGCACTGGCGGGGTTTTTTTGCCGCAGTTGCAAGGCAATAAAGGCTTTTAGCGTATAAAAGGCGCTGAAATAGTTGGCGGCAAACACCTGCTGTGCGTCATTGGCGCTACTTAAATGCAGCGGCTTGATCAGCGTGCTGCCGACGCAATGCGCCAGCCGATCTGGAATAAACCCGAGCTGGATGGCGGTCTGGATGGTTTGCTCAGCAGCGCCTGCCAGCGTGAGATCGGCAGGCAGTACCAGCGCGGGCTGGGGTAGCTGATCGGCCAATGCCAGCAGTGCGCCCTCTTCGCGCGCCGTGAGCACCAGCCGCCAGCCCTGCTGGCTAAGCCGCCGCGCCAGCGCGCTACCCATAGCGCCACTGGCGCCAGTAATCCAAGCTGTGTGAGCCATACAGACCTCCCGATACCTTGCAGTGCGAATAGTTACCCATTGGTATATTGTGCTACTGATTGGTATTTGTCGAGTGGCCTGCTTGGGGAGCTGTGATTTATTCGGCGCGGGTTTCGGCGGTGATCACCGGCAGGCCGCTGGCTTGGGATAGTGCGGCGGCGGTGGCCTGGGCGGTGGCCAGATTGCGGGCGGTGGCGGGCCAGTTGGCAAAGGCAAAGCGCTCGACTTGCCCGCTCTGCTCATCGTCGGCTTTTTGGCTGCAGACCATCAGCCAGATGGTGTCTTTGCGAAACAGATTCGGGTCTTGCTCAAGGCGGATTTCGCTAAATGCGCTGGCTGGCGCGCTCAGTGTGCGCAGCGTGATCAGGCCCAATAGCATGGTTCGGCGCTCGAATATCCCATTGGCAAAGCGCTGCTCACTTGGCAAAGCCCAGAATAGCGCCATGCCAGCCAGGATCGAGTAGTAGAACAGGCCATAAAAATGGTTTTCAAACTGGTCGGACAGCACCAGTGGTTTGCCCCACCAGGCCAGCGCCAGCAGAACTGCGCCAGAAAGCCACCAGCCGGGGCTGCTGGTCGTGCGATGAATAATCATGATTTATCCTAGGGGGTATTGGCTTGAAGGCTAATCTGGGGTTTTTCTGCAGGGTAATACCCTGATTTTTCCGGCAATGTTCTCAATTTGTGTTGATCGTTTTTAGCGCCTTCGACGCGATGTTTTACAGTCGCAATCCGCGACGGGGACTTACTTCTCTTGCTTCGCCAAGAGAAGTAAGCAAGAGAAGGCGACCCCCGCCTGCGGCCCTCCGGGCTACCCTCGGTCGGTCGCGAGCCAAACGATAAAGCCATTTGTCTCGCTCCACTCCCTCGGCGATGGGCGACAGGGGCTTATAAGCCCCAGATCCAGCAGCGCAGCTCGGATCAACACGTATTGAGAACATCACCATTTCCTAGCGGGCTGCTCGATAGGTGTTGAGCTGCTTGATTCATTGCTGCGCTAGCTTTTTCTCACATCAAGTACATCGGGGAGAGGCAATAACAGCCACAAGCCAACCCTCAACACCGTCGTATTGCCCTGCCCGCTTAATCCTGCAATTTCCACGCGACGGTTTCGCCTGCGCGCAGCGGCACCACCACGCTATCGCCAAACTGGTATTCGGCCGGTACTGTCCAGCTCTCTTTCACCAAGGTCACTTTTTCTTCGCTCACGGGCAGGCCGTAGAAAGTCGGACCGTTGATGCTGGCGAAGGCTTCGAATTTGTCGAGCGCGTTGGCCGCTTCAAACACTTCGGCATACAGCGGCAGTGCGGCGTGGGCGGTGTACATCCCCGCACAGCCGCACGATGATTCTTTCGCGCCTTTGGCGTGCGGTGCGCTGTCGGTGCCGAGGAAAAACTTGCTGCGAATGGCCACGTCGCTCGATGTGACTGCACGCACCAAGGCTTGGCGATGCACTTCGCGTTTCAGAATTGGCAGGCAGTACAGATGTGGGCGAATGCCGCCGACCAACATGGCGTTGCGGTTCATTAGTAAGTGGTGAGCCGTCACTGTCGCGGCCACATTCGGGCCTGCGCTGGCGACAAACTCAGCCGCATCTTTGGTGGTGATATGCTCGAAAACCACGCGAAGATCGGGGAATTTCACCAATAATGGCTTCATAATCCGGTCGATAAACACCGCTTCACGATCAAAAATATCAATTTCGCCATCAACCACTTCGCCGTGTACCAAAAATGGCAGGCCAACTTCGGCCATTTTAGCGATCGTCGGCAGCACTTTATTCACATCGGTACAGCCGGCATCCGAATTGGTGGTCGCACCCGCTGGATACAATTTCACACCGTGGACAAAACCGCTGTTTTTCGCGGCAACAATATCCTCTGGGGTGGTATTGTCGGTGAGATACAGCGTCATCAAGGGCTGGAACGAAACCCCAGCTGGCAGCGCGGCCAAAATGCGCTCGCGATATTCGCCCGCCAGTTTGGCATTGGTGACCGGCGGCTTTAAATTGGGCATCACAATCGCGCGGCCAAATTCACGCGCGGTGTGCGGCAATACGCTGGCCAGACCCGCGCCATCACGCAGGTGTAAATGCCAATCATCAGGGCGAGCGATGGTAATCGTTTGGGTCATGTCAGCGTTTCCGAATTAGAAAGAGAAATTTAGCGTCGGCTTGCCAGTGTTCGACCAGCTCGTTGCCCGTTTGTTTACAAAATGCCGCAAAATCAGTCGGCGTGGCCGGATCGGTGCACGTCACTTGCAGCAATTGCCCGCTTTCCAGCGCGGCGAGTGCTTTTTTGGTGCGCAAAATCGGCAAGGGGCAATTGAGCCCCGATAAATCGGTAGCAAGGTTGGGTTCTGGACGGGTCGACATCGGGCAGACTCTGGCGGCGGCAATTAAACAGTCGCTATTGTACCAAGGCCGTCAACGCTTGTTTCGCACAAATCACGCACAGCGCCGGAGGCGAACGCCGCCATTTGGGGCGCTTAGCCGCTTGGCCATTGAACCTTTCCTGAGCAACCCCATCTTAAGCTCTGCGGCCATTTGGCCTGTTTCTGTGATGAGTTAAGCAAGATGTTTAAAAAATTGTTAGCTTCGGTCGGTGTGGGTGGCGCGACGGTCGATACCGTTTTGGATAATGCCAGTGTGTTTCCCGGCGGCACGCTCAGTGGCCACGTGCTGATCAAAGGCGGCAGCGTTGATCAGGATATCGAATACGTTGATCTGGTCTTGATGGCCGAGGCCGAACAGGAAGCAGGCGATAGTGAAGTCCGCGTTGCGCAGCCGATTGGTAAATTTCGCGCGTCAAACCGCTTGGTGGCCAAAGCAGGCCAAGAACAGCGTCTGCCGTTCTCACTAACACTGCCGCTTGAAACCCCAGTCAACAATGGCATCGCGCTATCTACCCCGGGGTATCCTTACCAACCCCAAGTCCGTGCTGCAGTGTGGGTACATACCGACCTAGCGATTGAGTCGGCGCTGGATGCGAAAGATCGCGATTTTCTCGATGTGCATCCGCTACCGGCCATGCAACGCCTGATCGCCGCGATGGGTAATCTGGGCTATGCGCATGTCAGCACCGACGTTGAGGTTGGCACCGTGCGGGCCAATGATATTTACAGCTCGATTGGCTGCTATCAGGAATTTGAATTCCGCCCAAGCCAAGGCGGCTTTGGCCGTGTGCAAGAAGTTGAAATCACTTGCATCGCCCGCACCGAAGGCGTGCATGTCTTGGTTGAGGTCGATCGCCGCTTTAGTGGCGACAGCTATCGCGCGCTGTTTATGGGCCATGACTGGCAACGCGTCGATTGGGAAAGCCAATTGCGTAATATCATCGGCTAAGGATCAATCGCATGAGCATCAAATCCAAGCTGTTCTACAGCGCGCTTGAGCTATTGCTCAAATGGGTGATGAAGAAAAAAGGTGGCCATTCGGGTTCTCACTTTGGTGGCTATGGCCAGCAATATCACGATGGGCATTCTCCATTTGGCCACAAAAAGCAGTACGGCAAAAAACCGTACTACAAAAAGAAAAGCTGGTTTGATTAGGCTTGCTTGACGTTTGGTTTACGACCGTAAACCCAGCGTCAATAGACGCCCGGGACGGGTATATCGCTACAGGCCATTTTGATAAATAGCTACAGCGATATACCCATCAAGGCAGCAATTGCTGCTGGAAGTACTGCACCACTTTTTGATGCGCCAAGGCCGTTTCACGGCGGTCAAATTGCGGTGGATCACCCAACAAATCTGCCAATAAGCCCGCGCGATACGAGCGCGTCGGTGAGAGCATCGCGCCATGCCCGCCATGCTGAAAATCATGCAACCGCACACAGCTGCGGCACACCTTCAGTAGCGGATCACTATGAAACTGCGGATGCAGCCACACATCGCGCCGCGCAGTAATCAAGGCCAGCGGCACGCGTGGCGTTTGCAAACTGCTTAAATCAAAATCGGCGGCATATGGCATACCGGCCACAATCGCCCGAATCCGTGGATCGTGATGCCTGTAGTGTTGCGGGTCATTAAAGCGCCAGCGCAATACCCCATGCACGATGATGATTTTCACTTGATCTAGCCAGCTACCGGTTTTGGCAAATACCAAACCTGCGCAAGCATTAAAATCAATCTCGATATGCTGACGGCAATGCGCCACCAAGCGTGATGGCGACCAGCGCCCACCGGCCAAGGTCAATGCGGTGTGGCCACCGGTACCGACAATCCATACATCCCAACCCGATCCAGCCGCAATTGCTTGGCAAAGCGGGGCGTGCGCGCCAGCACATCAATCGCTTGGCTCACTTCTGCGGGGCGGGTTTTCCAGCTCTCGGGGCCTGCCTGATCGTTATTGCCGCGATGGTCGTACGGGTGCGTGGGTGCCACCACCACAAAGCCCGCCGCCACCAACTGCTGCGCCAGATCGGCATACGCCCACGGCGTACTGCCCGAGCCGTGCGAGAACACAATCAAGCGCCCATTACCGGCCAATGCGGGCGCATCGGGCAAGGCTGCTACGCGCAAACCGGCGCGCTCCAGCGTTTGATTTTGCCCCGCCGCCGGATAAAACACCGTGACCTCGGGCGCACCACGCTGCGCCGGCAGTTGCACCACGCCCATCGCCGCCCAGACCGGTGTCGCCGTCAAAAGCAGCACCATCGCCAACTGTGCCAGCTGCCAAACCCAGCCTGTTTTATTCATCTCAGTCCCTTCATCGAGCTGCGAGCTTAATCAGCTTTGTCACCAGCGGCAATCGACCGCTGAATCAAAATGTCGCCGATTCGATGTGCAAGCGCAGCAAAATCGTGACCAGTGCCGTAGGCACAGCCATAATAAAGCCACACCCGACCTAGGAGAGCATCATGCCAGCCATCGCCGCCCCTCGCATCGCCCCCTTCTATCCGCCACGCCGCACCTTGATGGGGCCGGGGCCATCCGATGTGTATCCATCGGTACTGGCCGCCGGCGCCAAGCCAACGCTCGGCCATCTCGATCCGCTGTTTGTTGGCATGATGGATGAAGTCAAAACGCTATTGCAATATGCATTTCAGACTACCAATGAAATGACCTTAGCAGTGTCTGCGCCCGGCTCAGCGGGGATGGAGGCGTGTTTTGTGAATCTGGTCGAGCCCGGCGAGAAAGTCATCGTCTGCCGTAATGGCGTATTTGGCGAACGGATGCGACAAAACGTTGAGCGCATCGGCGCAGTGGCCGTGCTGGTTGACAATGAATGGGGCAAGCCGGTTGACGTAGCTGCCGTTGAAGCAGCGCTCAAAGCCAATCCAGACGCGAAGTTTCTCGCTTTTGTCCACGCCGAAACCTCCACCGGCGCGCGCTCGGATGCGCAGGCTTTGTGTGCGCAGGCCAAAAAGTCAGGCTGCTTGACCATTGTTGATGCAGTCACCTCGCTCGGTGGCATTGAGCTGCGCGTCGATGAATGGGGCATTGATGCGATTTATTCGGGCAGCCAGAAATGTCTATCCTGCGTACCGGGTTTGTCGCCGCTGTCGTTTTCACCGGCGGCAGTGGAAAAACTCAAAGCGCGCAAAACACCAATTCAAAGTTGGTTTCTCGATCAAACCTTGGTGATGGGTTACTGGGGGAATGCGACAGGGGCGAAACGCAGCTATCACCACACTGCGCCAGTGAATGCGCTGTATGCGCTGCATGAATCATTACGCCTATTGGCGAACGAAGGCCTGGAAAACGCCTGGGCGCGCCACGCCGCAATGCATGAATTATTGCGTGATGGGCTGGAAAAGCTCGGCATTCAATTTGTTGTGGATGCCGAATATCGCTTGCCGCAGCTGAATGCGGTACATATCCCCGCCGGCGTCGATGATGCCGCCGTGCGCGCCAAACTGCTCAATGACTACAATCTGGAAATTGGTGCCGGGCTGGGCGCGCTGGCGGGTAAGGCCTGGCGGATCGGCTTGATGGGCTACGGCGCACGGCGTGAGAATGTGGCGCTGCTCATGAATGCGCTGACGAATGTGCTGAAGGCTTGATGGGTGTATTGCCTGCTAGAGCTTGTTCGAATTAGCTTGGCGGGCAATACCTGTGGAGGTATAAAGTGAAATTTGGCTATACGATTATTTATGTGCCCGACGTTGCGGCGTCACTCGAATTTTTCTCGCGCGCTTTCGGCTTTTCCCTGCGCTTTTTGCATGAGTCCGGCCAGTACGGAGAGCTGGCAACCGGCGAGACCACGCTGGCTTTCGCCCAGCAGGATCTGGCTGGCAGCCATTTTGCGGGCGGTGTACTCACCGCCCACGCGTCCGCTCAGCCATTGGGCGTAGAAATCGCGCTGGTTACCACCGACATCGACGCGGCGCATCAGCTCGCGCTTGAGTACGGTGCCAGCGAGCTGGCCGCACCCGGCCAGAAGCCTTGGGGGCAAACGGTATCGTATTTGCGTTGCCCCGATGGCACGCTGGTGGAGCTGTGTACGCCAATGGTCTAGCGCCACAGCCCGCACGATCAGGTATTGAATTGCTGTAGCTGGCGCTGCAGATCGCTGGAGGCGTCGCCAATCTGGCGGGCAATCGCGTGAATCTGCTGCGAATGCTGCGCGGTGCTGTGCAGCTGCTGATTGGCTTGCGCCGCTTCGGTGACGATATGGTGCACGGCTTGTTCGATCTGCTCGGCTTCGCTCACTGCCTCGCCTGCTTCGCCTGCGGTCTGGTGCATCATGGTGACCAGCTCGTGAATCTGGCTCACGGCCTGATCGGCGGTGGTGACCAGCTGGCTGGCGCGCTCGGACATGCCGCTCATATCGCGGGCGGTGACGCTGATGCCGTCGACCACGCGGGCAATCGCCGTGCGTGAATCCTGCAAGGAAAGCTGCGTTTGCCCGGCCAGCTTGCGCACTTCATCGGCCACCACGGCAAAGCCGCGCCCGGCTTCACCTGCCCTCGCCGCTTCAATGGCCGCGTTCAGCGCCAGCAAATTAATCTGATCCGAAATCGCGCCAATGGCATCGAGCACGCGCGTAATCTGTCCGGTGGCTTGCGCCAGCTGGTCCAGCTCGTGCGCCAGATTCTGCGTTGCGCCGGCATTGTGGTTTACCGCGTCATACATATTGCCAAAGCTGGTGCCCGCGCTTTGCAGGCGGGTGCCGGCCTGAATTACGCGGTCGCGCGTTGCGCCGGCCAGATTGGCCGAATGTTGCGCACTGCGGCTAATGGCCTGTACGTCCTGATTAAGCGCTTCAAGATGCTGGGTGCTGTGCTGCAGATTGCGGCTCATGTTTTCGGTGAGGCCATGAAACTGGCTGGCGGCAACCACATTGCTGGTGGCGCTATGGCCCGCTTTGGCCAGCGTGTCGCGCAGCAATTGCAGCAGCTGATTGAGCTGATTCATCATGGCGGCAATTTCATCTGCACCCTCTTCCTGTAGCGACTGGCGCAAATCGCGTTGGGTAGCCATCTGCGCAATCCGCTGCGCCGAGCTTTGCAGACGGCGCGCCATTTGCCGGGCGGCAAACCAGGCCAGCACGCTGCCCAGCGCCAGACACAGCAAGGCCAGCTCGACGATGTGGGTCAGCTCGTCGCGTTGCGCTTGCGCGACCTGCGCAGTGGTGACGTCAGCACCGATCAGGTATTGCTGATTGCCTTGTGTTATAGGCATAAAGACCGAGCGGAATTCGCCGTATTTATCGCGATATTCGGCAAATTGCGTTTGCTTGCCTTGCCAGGCGGTTAGAATCGCTGGGTCGGCATCGCTGTATTGCTCGAAATATTTGGCGTAGCTGCCTGCGGCCACTTCGGCTTCGGGTGCGCCATCGCCCAAGTAATACACTTTGCCGTCGCGTACGGTGAGCACATAGCAGTAAGCCAGACCCACGCGGCGCGAGTATTCGCCCAGCCGCAGCACCAGTGCGCGGTATTCTTTGTCGTCAATGCTGCCAGCCTGGCTGGCGCGGCTGATATAGTCGGTGCTGAGCATATACGGCACCGAATTGGCCGCGGCCACCAGCCGAGCGTCCATGCTGTGGCGCACATCGGCGATTTTGCCGTAGTAACTGCTGACACTGAATACCAGAATGGCCAGCAGCTGAACCGCCAGCAGCCAGAGCAGAATGCGGGTAAACAGGGATAATCGGTGAAAAAGGCGCATTGACAGCTCCGCAAGTTGTCTTTCTTGATATTGAATCAAGAGTATCAAGTACGGAAAGTATATGCAATCGAGATGCCGTCTTGCTCGGCTACACCGTTGTTTGTGGGTGGATGTGGGCTTGCCTGCGGCCATCTCAAGCCGAACAGGATAGATACTATTGCCGGTATGCGCTGCTGCGCGTTGCAATAATTAGCCTGCAGCAATATACCCTTTAGTGACGACGACGCCAAGACCAGGCAAAAACTGCTGTGGCGGCCAGTAGCCACACTGGCCAGATCAGGCCCCAAGCAATCAGGCCGGCCAGCCAGACCAGCCATTCGGGCAGTAGCTCTTGTCGGCTGGGCGCAGTGCCGATTCAAGAGCGGCTGATGCGGCTGATTTACTCGTCATCATCGTCGTCATCGTTTTTGCGCACCAGCAACACCGGGATGGTGGTGTGGTGCAGCAGGCTTTCGGCGACGCTGCCAAAAATCAGGTGAATAAAGCCCGAGTAGCCATGCGTGCCCATCACGATCAGGTCGGCGTGGCAATCGCTGGCGGCGCTGAGCAGGGTGCGCGCCGGATCGCCGCCCCATTGCTCGATCAGCCGGGTTTCACAGGCCAGATCGCAGGCTTTGGCACGCGCGGCATAGGCTTGCAGAAACTCGCGGCTGGCTGCCGCCTGCGTTTCACGCGCCACGCCATAGCCCGGGTAATCCAGCCCCGGCAAAGCCCCGGCCGCCATCACGGCGGGCGCAATATCGAGGACATGCACCAGATACAGGCGGGCATTGCACAGCGCGGCCATTTCCAGCGCATGCTCGAACGCCGCCGCTGCCGTATCGCCCTGATCCAGCGGAACAAGTATATGTTGATACATGATGAACTCCTTGCCGGCCTGCGGCGCTGAGTTGGAGGGAATACTTCAGTCTAGTGTCTGCGCGGCACTGGTGCTGCCATGCCGGGCGTGATAGAGGCTTGAACGGTGCGTGCTGGGAATCGGGCTTGCGATTCGATAGTGAACGTCTATTGATTCGCTGAATACAATCAATTTTATCTTGTTGATGAGAATGATTATTATCGGTTCAAGCCTGTGATGATCAATGTATTCAGAGGCCAGCGTTTCCCCGCCTAATTAGCTGGCGTGAAAACTCGAAGCGACCGCCACTCAAGGAGCTCATCATGACTAAAACGATTACTTTTGCGGTGGTGCATTTCACCGTGGCCTTTACCGTTGCCTATGTGTTGACCGGCAGTTTTGGCATTGCCAGTGCCTTGGCGCTGATCGAACCCATGGTCAACACCGTGGCGTATTTTTTCCATGAAAAAGTGTGGGATGCCTATCGTGGTGCACAGGCTGCGCAGCAGAGCGATGCCACTCACGAAACCGGCATGCTGGCCTGAGATCAAAACGCGTCCATCAAGAGGTGATTCATATGCAGATCATCACAGGGCTAGGGTATATGCCTGTACGCTTTTTTCAGCAATTACTGCATGCCTATACCCTTGGTCAGTAATCATCAGGCTTTGCGCGCAATGGCAGGCATGGCGGTGCGCTCGGCAGCGTTGCGCAGGCGCTCGCTAGCTCTTTCGCACAGGGCGCGGGTTTCGTATTCCATTGCCTCGTCTTCGGCCAGATGGGCCAGCAGGCTGGCGGCCTGTTGTGCCGCGTGATTACAGCCGGTTTCGGCGTGGATCAGCACCAGGCTGAGTGCGCCAGCCCAAAGGGGTGAATGCGTCATGGCTTGCTTTCCTGTCGGTGTTGGGAGGCTTTAGCCCACGGGCCTGCCGATTGAGTGATGATGGATTCAATCTAGCTGCTTTCAAATATAAATGCAATTGCAAATCGTTATCATCTAATTGGCGCTTGATGCAGCGCAAAGGCCGCCTAGCTGACCGCTCAGGTGTGCAAATTTCCCCATCTGCGCGCGGGGCGCGTACCATAGCGGGCAAATTTGATCGAAAGACAGGACAGCGGCATGAGCGGTAAATTATCCAAAGACGAAATGGACGCATTAAAAGAAGTGGCACGCGGCCTAAAAACCACGCGGCTAAGCCACAAGGTGTTTAAAAACGTGAAAGCGTTGACTAGCCAGAAGCTGGCGGCCTACGAGCGCAAAACCGGCATTTTGCAAATTACCGATCTGGGCAAGCAGACCATTTTCATGACGCTGTGCATTGATTGCCTGCGCCAGCTGAAAGCCGACCCCTGCCTTAAAGTGAATGGCGAGGCGCTGGCCTTTTTGCTGCGCAAAGGCCATCTGGAAACCCGCGAAGGTGAAGTCGGGCACTTTATCACCGCCAAGGGTGAGGAATCACTGGCGGATATTGACGCCCAGCGGTAAATCTTGCGGGCTGCGCGATTGCCAGTCCAGACGGCAGGCTTGCTCGAATTCGGCCATCAGCATGGGCTTGCCAAACAGATAGCCCTGAAAACGGTAGCAGTGGTTTTCCAGCAGAAACTGCTGCTGCGCCTCGGTTTCAACGCCTTCGGCGATCACGTCCAGATTCAGGCTGTGACCCAATGCGACAATCGCTTTAACAATCGCGGCATCGCTGGGATTCACCGTCATATCGCACACAAATGACTGGTCAATCTTGAGCTGATCAAACGGCATATTTTTCAGGTAGGACAGCGAAGAAAAACCGGTGCCAAAATCATCCAGCGCAAAGCTCACCCCATAGTCGCGCAGGATTTGCATATTGCTCGTCACTTGCTCGACATCGGAGGCCAGAATGCTTTCGGTGAGCTCCAGCTTCAGACGGCGAGGATTGGCGCCGCTCTTTTCCAGAACGCTGACGACGCGCTCGACGTAATCGGGCAAGACAAACTCTTGTGCCGAGACATTCACCGCCAGCACCAGATGCGCCGTCTCCGGCTCGCTGGCCCAGCGTCTGAGCTGTTTGCACGCTTCTTCCAGCGCCCAGTGCCCGATCACGATAATCAGCCCGGTTTCTTCGGCCAATGGAATAAAGCGCGCCGGAGAAATCATGCCCAGCTGCGGTTGCTGCCAGCGCGCCAGCAGCTCGGCTCCCAGAATATGGCCGTTCTGGTCGATTTGTGGCTGATACAGCAGGTACATTTCGCCCGGCATGGCTTGGCGCAGCAGGCGCTCCATCAGCACGCGCTCGTCCAGGCTGGCCTGCATGGCTTCGTCAAAAAACACAATTTTGCTGTGATGCGAATTTTTGGCGCCAAACATCGCCACTTCGGCTTGCTTGAATACTTCGTTGGCGGTGATGCTGCGCTCGCCAAACAGGCTAATGCCCACCGAGGCGTGGCAGTGATAAAGCTTGCCGCCCAGATCAACAAGCTGCTTGATGCGTGTGAGGGCCTGTTGCGCCCAGTCGGCGGCCAGCTGCCGTGCCTGCTCTTTGTGCGGCGCTGAAAACAGCGCAACAAACTCGTCGCTACCCAGCCGTGCCAGCATATCGCATGGCATGGAAATGCCTTGCATCCGGCGGGTTATTTCAATCAGCAACTGATCACCCGCTTCATCGCCTAGGGTGTCGTTCAGATGGCTGAAGTGATCCAGATCAATCAGCACAATGGCACCAAACTGTGCGTGCGGAGGCTGTTTTTGCAGGGCTGTGTTTAAATATTCACGCGCCCGCCGCCGATTTGCCAGCCCGGTGAGCAGGTCAAAATAGGCCAGCTGGTGCATCACCTGCCCCATCATTCCCACTTCGTCGCGCTGCTCTGGTGCCGGTTTAGCGGGGGCGTCGCTGCCGGAGACCGGATACATTCTGGCCAGCTCGGCCAGCGCTACAATCGGTCGCACCACCCGCCCAGCAATGCTCCAGGACACCAGTGCAAAGATCGCCGCCCCGGTAATCACCAGCAGCAGCATCAGATTGCGCGTGTATTTGATCGGCGCCAGAACATGCTGTGCCTGTTCGCGCACCACCACAGTCCAGCTTACTTGCTCGACCGAGTGCTGAAAATGCAGCGTGGTTTGTGCTGACAGATAGCGTTCCGGGTCCTGTTGCGCCGCCAATTGCGCCAGATTGTGCGAGGGCTCGGCCAAGGGCTTCATAATCCAGTTGCCTTTCTGATCGGCCAGCAGGACTTCGATTTCCTCGGTTTCGTTGACACTGTGAACGATGGATTTGGCCCAATCCCAGTACAGATGTGCCCCCAGCACGCCAGTGAGTTGATTGCTGGCGTTGCGTATCGGCACCGCCACATCAATAAAGCGCAAAGGCTCACCATCCACTCTGGCAGGAAAATGCTTGGCCAGCAGCACGGCTTCATGCGGTTCGCCAAAAAATGGCCCGCGCAAACCGGCCTGAAACCAGTAGCGCTGCGCCACGTTTCTGTTTTCCAGCAGGCCACGGCTTGATACCTGTACCAGTCCGTCGGCATTGACCAGACCGATCCAGGCGTAGTCAGCCTGCCGTTGCTGTAGCTGGTCAAATAGCCGGCGGATGCTGGCTGGCTCTGGCTGCGGCGATGATGAAATCACGTCGGCCATCTGCTGAATTTGCAGCTGGCGATTGCCCAGATTTTCCAGCAAGGCGTCGGCTGCGCGTTGGGCGGTGAGTTGCAAGCGGGTCTGGGCTGCCGAGCGCACGCTGTCTTCCCAGCGCCAGTGCATCACTGCGGTGAGGACAATGCCCAGCACAATACCAGCCACACCCATCGCCGTAGAAACACGGCCACGCACGCTTTGCGCGGATGAAAATCTGGAATAAAAGCTGAGAATGGCATGCCACATGATTGATCGTCACCGGGATGATTCCAGTTATTACTCTTACTACCAAACGACTGAATATACAAATAAAATTAAGTAATTAGCAGAGCCGCAGAAAGAATCTGCATCGTCATTAGCCGCTCATCAGTGGTGTTGCAAGGTTACATACCGCAACATCGCCGTGCTTTGATTTGCGCTTCGCTGCGTATATGCTGCAGGCCATTCTATTGATCAACCGTACTGTAAAAAGGAGAACACACCATGCAAAACACCACCACATTCTCCGCAGTCCGCGCCTAGCTTGATCGAGATTTCCTCGCTGTAAATCCCTCGTCTTGCCCAAGGCTGCGGCCTGCCACATCAAATATTTCAAAAATTGATATGGATTTATCATGGGCAACTACGTTCAATTGTTGTCTGCGCGCGTTAATTTAATTGCGTCTGCAGATACTTGGATCGAAGGCGATGCCATCGCCCAGCTCCAAAACACCGCCAAACTCCCCGGTATGCACTACGTTTCCGGCATGCCGGATTTACACCCCGGTCGCGGCTATCCGGTTGGTGCGGCATTTTTCTCTACTGAATATATTTATCCGGCGCTGATCGGTGGCGACATTGGATGCGGTATGGCGCTCTGGCAAACCAATCTGGACACCAGAAAAGTCAGCCATAGCAAGCTGGATAAAAAAATCGGCAATATCGATGGCCCTTTGTGCGACGAGGCACAGGGCGAAGAATGGCAGGCGCTGATTGCCAGCCAATTACCCGCCGAGATTGGTTTCCGGCCAGCGCTGGGTACGATTGGTGGTGGCAATCACTTTGCCGAATTGCAGTGCTTTGACGAGATTCACGATGTTGAAGCATTTGCGGCCTTGGGGCTGAACAAAGCGCAGCTGCAACTGTTGGTGCACAGCGGTTCGCGCGGGCTGGGGCAGCATATTTTGCGCCAGCATATCGATCAGCACGGCCATCAGGGTTTGCTGGCCGATTCAAATGAATGCCGGGCGTATCTGGCCGAGCATGATCAGGCCGTGCGTTTTGCTGAAGTCAATCGACTCCTGATTGCGCAACGCATTCTGGCCAAACTGGGCACGGATGGCGCGCAGATTCTGGATGTAAACCACAATCTGGTGCTGCCAGCGCAAATGCACGGCCAGCCAGGCTGGATACACCGCAAAGGTGCGACGCCTGCCGATCAAGGTGCGGTGGTGATTCCCGGTTCGCGCGGCGATTACAGCTATCTGGTTCAGCCGATGGCGAGTGACCTTAGCCTGCAATCGCTCGCGCATGGCGCGGGACGAAAATGGATGCGCAGCGAGTGCAAAGGGCGTTTAAGTAGCCGTTATACCGTGGCGCAACTGAGCCGCACCAAATTGGGTAGCCAGGTAATTTGCGCTGATCGCGTGCTAATTTACGAGGAAGCGCCGGAGGCCTACAAACCGGCCAGCAATATCATTGCTACCTTGGTCGGCGCAGGGTTGGTCAACGTGATTGCGCGGCTCAAGCCGGTACTCACCTACAAAACGCGTGGGGAGTGCTGCGAATGAGTTTATGTCAAATCTCCGCCGCGCAAGGCCCGCTGGAATGCCAGCTGGCGGTCGCCAAAGCGCTCAGCAGCATCATTGAAGAGGCCGCACAGCGCAAGCTGGTGCTGGATCTGCTGGAGCAAGAAGCGGGCGACAAAGTCGGCACCTTGCGCTCGGTGTTGCTCAGTATTGATGGCGAAGGCGCAGAGCAATTGATTGCGCAATGGGAAGGCACGATTCAGTGGATTTGCGCCAGCCCGTATCGCCCCCGGCATCTGCGTAAAAACTGGTTTATTGGCGTGTTTCGCTGCGCCATGCCAGCGAGCGATCTGGCGGGTGAAATCCGCTTTGAAACCACTCGTTCTTCCGGCCCTGGCGGGCAGCATGTCAATAAAACCGAATCGGCAGTGCGCGCCACGCACATCGCCAGCGGCATTACGGTGAAAGTGCAAACCGAGCGCAGCCAGCACGCCAATAAACGGCTGGCCGAGCAACTGATTGCCTATCGCCTAGCTTGCCGCGCCGCCGACGAAATGGGAGCACAGCGTGCTGAGCGACGCCTGCAGCATTACCAGCTAGAACGCGGTAGCCCGAAACGGGTTTTCAAGGGCGAGCAATTTATTGAAAACTTAGCCTGATTGGGTATTGCCATACAGGTCTTATTTAATATGGCTTTTATGGCAATACCCGTAGGTAAAAGATCGGGAGTGAAGCAATGGCACAAAAATCAGAGCGCACCAAAGTGCTGTTTATTTGCAGCCGCAATCAGTGGCGCAGCCCGACGGCCGAGCAGCATTGGCGCAAGCATCCAAAGCTGCTGACGCGCTCGGCGGGCACAAGCCCGAATGCGCGGCATACGGTGTCGGTCGATGATATTCGCTGGGCGGATGTGATTTTGGTGATGGAAGAAAAGCACCAATCCCGGCTGCGCGCGCAATTTACGCGCTTATTGAGTAACAAGTCGATTCATGTACTCGATATTCCCGATGATTATCAGTTTATGGATCCGGAGCTAATTGAATTGTTGGAGCAGTCGCTGGTTAGCATCATTGACCTTGGCTGAGCGATGTCACCCGAATTTCGACATCATCATCCACAGGCGTTTGCGTGATGTTGACCGGCAGGAATTGCTCAATAACGTCGATATTACTCAGCAAATGCGCCGACACATGCGTGGTAGTAAATCGGCCTGATCCGGCTAGCGCCAAAGCCAGCACCAGTTGATCAGCCAGAAATTCGTCCACTGCCGCGCCGCTGTGCAGGTAATGTTGCGCCTGATTGGCCACTTGCTTGCCCACCGCTTCGGCGCTGACGCCTTTTTCGCCAAAGCTGGTGAACATTTCCGTGATATTTTCATGCTCGATTTCAATCAGCACCGCATTGCCGGGGCCTTGATCGTTGCTGAGTCCGCGTATCGCAGTGCTGACGCCAGCGATTTTTTGCTCGATTTCGGCCAGTTCACGCTGCGCGACTTTGGCTGGAACGCCAGCAATCAGCGCCGTGGCGCTGATTTGGCGCAAAGCGCCGCGCTGACACAAATCAAAGCCCTGCAATGATTGGCATGGTGACACCGTTGCCGCGATTTCACCGCCGCCCGCCGGATAAAAGCCGTGCCGATTCAGCGTGATTTCTTGCTGCACACCCATACGCGCCATCAGCGGCTGCCAGACGCGAATTAGAAAATCGGCTGGCGGCGCGGCTTTATTGTGCGTCCCGCCGGAGACGGTCACGCTGCTTGGTGCATCCGCAAACGTCGGTTTAGCAAACCATAGTGCAGGCAATATGGTTTGGAGCACCAGCGTGCAGCTTCCCGCCGTACCAATCGCAAAATGGTAATCGCCAGCGCGAATCGCGCCGGGCTTGAAGCTGAGTGAGGTTGAGCCGATTTGGGCCCCCGTCATCTGCGCACCGCAAATCGCTGCCGCCGCTTCAACCGCTGTTAAATGCTGGCGTAGCAAGCCGGGCTTGGGGCGCTTGGCGCGGATATTTTTAATCTGAAATGCTTGACCTGTGATCATCGAGAGCGTCAGCGCGCTACGCAAAATCTGGCCACCGCCTTCGCCGCTAGCGCCATCGATTTCAATGGATATATTTTTCATTTCTCTTCATTTTTTCAATTGAATATTACTTTAATCGTGTTGGCGTATACGCAAATGGCGTTCTTTGGCAGTTTTCTGTTTTTTGATTTTCGGCCATTGCATCGCCCAATGCGGAGATTGCAGGGATACGGGAGCCGCTGTGCTGAAATCATGAAGTAGTTTCCAGGCCAACACGTCAGCAAGTGGTTTGGCGCAGCGAAATAGTCTCCCTTCCTTTCCCATTAGCAATTGCCCTTGATGATCAAATTCGACAAAATCAGCCGTCCCCAGATCATGAGTTCCTTGTGCTGTTTGCACGCTGAAGCATTTATGCAATTGGGCTTTTTGGTATGGTTGCCGGCTCTTTTGTGTTTCACATATCAGTGTCACATTGCTCTGCGCATTGGTTTTTTTCCAGAGTGTGTCTGTTGGCCAACCATAATGTGTTAGTTGATCAAGCCTCCGGTTAATGGGGTGCCAGCCCTGTTTTAACTGTAAATCCAGCGGCAAATTGTGGCCGTGGTAGCCATGCTCTTGCTCTCGGATTTTTATTGATGCTTGTGTCCGGGTGTATTCCTGCTTAATCCAGCTGTGATGCAAACCAAGATTAAGTGCTCCTTCTTGGGTAAATTGGCCTCCTCCGCAATATACCGGATGTGGCCAGAGCTGCAGGGCGGTTAGAAAAGGGGGTCGGCAAATCGCTGTCCAAGTGGTTGAACCTAGTTCCTTCAGTGATCGCAGAGCATCTTTTCTGGCCATGTACACCAGTAATTCACCATCGTCAGATAAATCACTGACGGACTCATAAATTCGCCCGCGAAACCATTGCCCATGTTCAAACTGGTCGTTCCGCAAATCCCATTTAATCAATTGCACCCATTTGCTCGGCCCTCTTCGCAACAACACGGCTGTATCAGCATTCCGAGCCAATTTAATGGCAAGGTGGCAGGATGGTCTCATTGCTTCAGGTGTGCTTGCTTGCATTACATTTCCTTGATCTTTGAATGAGCACTTGTGGTTTCGAGGAGTTACCCCTTCACACACACCACCTGACGCAGCGTATGCACGACTTCGACCAGATCGGATTGCGCGGCCATCACAGCGTCAATGTCTTTGTACGCCATCGGAATTTCATCGATCACGTCGGCGTCTTTTCGGCATTCGACGTGTGCCGTGGCTTTGATCTGGTCTTCGACGGTAAACAGTTTCTGCGCCTTGGTACGGCTCATCGTGCGACCTGCACCGTGGCTGCATGAACAGAATGATTCTTCATTTCCTAGCCCGCGCACGATAAAGCTTTTCGCACCCATCGAACCCGGAATAATTCCCAGCTGGCCTTTCTGAGCTGACACCGCACCTTTGCGCGTCACCAGTACTTCGCTCCCGAAATGCGTTTCTTTCTGCACATAGTTATGGTGGCAGTTCACCGCTTCCACGTCGGCGGCAAAGGGTTTGGTGATGATTTTGCGCGCGGCAGCGATGACGTTTTGCATCATCACCAGACGGTTGCGACGCGCGAAATCCTGCGCCCAACCCACGGCTTCGACGTAGTCGTCAAAATGTTGGCTACCTTCGGTAAAGTAAGCCAGATCGCGGTGCGGCAGGTTGGCGATGTGTGATCGCATATCGGCCTGCGCCAGCTCGATAAAGTGCGTTCCAATCGCATTTCCCACGCCGCGCGAGCCCGAGTGCAACATAAACCAGACGCGGTTTTCTTCATCCAGACACACCTCGATAAAGTGGTTTCCCGTTCCCAAAGTCCCCAGGTGCTTATGGTTATTGGTGTTTTTCAAGCGCGGGTATTTATCGGTAATGCGCTTGAAGCCTTCATGCAATTCGCCCCACATCGCGTCGACTGTCGCAGGTGGCGTATCCCACGAACCTTTATCGCGGCCCGCGCGGCTATTGGTGCGACCATGCGGTACAGCGGCTTCAATCGCGCTACGCAATCCGGCCAGATTGTCAGGCAAATCGCTGGCTGTCAGCGTGGTGCGCGCCGCCATCATTCCACAGCCAATATCCACGCCGACCGCCGCCGGAATAATCGCGCCGTGCGTGGGAATCACGCTACCGATGGTCGAACCCTTTCCCAGATGCACGTCGGGCATGACGGCCAGATGTTTAAAAATAAACGGCATTTTGGCGGTGTTGATCAGTTGCTCGCGCGCTTCGTCTTCAACAGGGACGCCTTGGGTCCACAGTTTGATGGGTTTACCGTTTTTAACTTCCAGAATATCAAACTTGCTCATGATCTTTCCTTTGTAGGGGTATATTGTTGTAGCTTATTGTGAGTAATGCCTGTGTGGATATACCCCTAAGACCCTAGCTTGATCATGCCGTTGAGCAATTGATCAAATCCCCCAAATACCGAGATTTTGTCTATCCGTTCGGCTAGTTTTTCCAGCGTTTCCAGCTCTTTCAGCCGTAGCGCGGTTGGGTTGTCTTCCATCACTTTCGCGGTATTGAGTAGCGAACGCGTCGCACCGGTTTCTTCGCGGCGGCGGATCACATTGGCCTGTGCGGCTTTTTCAGCCTCGACCACTTGCGCCAGCAGCGTTTTCATTTCTCCGGGCAGCACGATGTCTTTCACGCCCACGCTGTGAACGCACAGCCCCAATCCGGCCAGTCGGGTGCGCATATGTGCAACGACGACATCATCAATCAGTTGCTTGTTTTCCAGCAATTCGTCCAGCGTGCGGGTGCCTACCGCAGCGCGCAAGCCAAACTGCAATTCGCGGTACAGAAAATCCACAGGCTTGGGCAGTTGGGTAAACGCCAGCTCGATATCGGTGAACTGCCAGTTGGCCGCCAGATTGAGCCGCAAGGAGACTTTGTCCCGGGTCAGGATTTCCTGCCCGCTGACTTCGACGGTTTGCTGGCGGGTATCGACCAGCTCAACCGTCAGCTCGCGGCCAAAACGCCAGAAGCCATAACGCCCCGGCTTGAGCTGGCGCTGAAATTGGCCATTGATATGCAGCAGGCCGATATGGCTTTCCGGCACTTGTACCTGCAGCACGGTATTGTTGTTACGGATAGTTTTGGCGCGCAGCGCGGCCTGAGTCAGCGTTGCCAGCACCGCAGGCGACAATTCAAATTGCGTACGCAAATCAATCCGTTCAAAAGTCTGTGGCGCGGCGGCTTTCCAGTACAGCTGGCGTGAGCCGGGCAGCAGGATTTCAGCCAGCACGCCGTTTTCATAGCGCAGCGCCGCTTCGTGGTCGGCCAGCTCGATACGCTGGAAATGCGTCTCGACCAGCGCGGCCTCATTGCGGCACAGATAATCGGCCAGCGAGTGGGTAAAGGCGGCCTCGTCGAGCGAAAAGGTCAGCAAGGTATAGCGTTTGGGCCAGTTCCACAGATGAAATTCACCGGGCTCCAGCAGTTTTTGTACATCCCCGTTGCGCAGCAACAGGCCACGTTCGTTCTTTTTAACTTGAAAGCGTTGCCACATTTTTATTCTCCTTGTTTGAATCCCGGCTGCAGCGCAGTGCGGATGTGCGGTTGACCTACGCATGGGCAGGAGCAAGGGGAGCCGCCCAGTATTGCGGCATTTCCTGTTGTTCCCGCTGATGCGCGGAGAACCGGACACCGGCGGCATTGCTGCGGTGGCTCAGTGAGCCACACCGGGTACTGCGTTATTACGTTCAATAAGCCCTTGCAGGCGTGGAGCGGGAGTCGAACCCGCTTGCTCGGCCATTGGGCCGATGCTCTACCGTTGAGCCATCCAGAGGTGGTGAACCGGGAATCGAACCCGGATAACGCAATCCATTGCCATCACCGTCATGCAGGAGATCATCGGGCGGTATACCCACTGGCAAAATGCCAGCAGTACCGGAGCGGGGTGGGAGCCGCTGCCTGTTGCCGGTCTGAGCCGATCTGCATGCCTAATGAATAGCAACGGCTGTGCCAATCTGGATTTCTGGATGTTTAATTTATTCAAGCTGATGATTTTTAATGAAAATATTTGTATTGATCTGGATTTTTATGGAAATTTCGGATGGGGTTGATCTGATAATAGCGATATAATCAGATCGTTATTTATCTAAAAAGATAAACTTATGAAGCGCACAGTGGTGTTTGGCTTTGTTGGCACGGTATTGGATTTTGCCGGGCGGGGTAGTCAGCGTTGGGAGAAATGGCGGCCAACAATCGGTTTGTGCCAGCACGATGATTTGCTGATCAGCCGGATCGAGTTGCTGCACGATAGCCGCAGCAAAAGCCTGTTCGAGCGCCTGAAGCAGGATATTGCGCAGGTGTCGCCCGAAACCGAGGTGGTGAGTGTTGAGGTGAATCTAAGCGATCCGTGGGATTTCGAGGAGGTGTACGCCTGCCTGCACGATTTTGGGCGCAGCTATGCGTTTGATGTTGAGATGGAGGATTATCTGATCCACATTACTACCGGCACGCACGTGGCGCAGATTGGCTGGTTTCTGCTGGCCGAGGCGCGTTATTTTCCTGCGCGGCTGGTGCAGACTTCGCCGCCGCGCAAGCGCGAAACCGATGGCGTAGCGGGCAAATACACGCTGATTGATCTGGATTTGTCGCGTTATAACAAGATCGCCAGCCGCTTTGCCCAAGTGCGCGACGAAGCCGTGTCGTTTTTGAAATCGGGCATTGCCACGCGCAACCCGCGCTTTAACCGGATGATCGAGCAGATCGAGCGTGTTGCCATCCGCTCGAAAGCGCCGATTTTGCTTTGCGGGCCAACGGGTGCGGGCAAATCGTTTCTGGCGCGGCGGATTTACGAAATGAAGGTCGCGCGCCATCAAATCAGCGGGCGTTTTGTCGAGGTCAATTGCGCCACGCTGCGCGGCGATAGCGCGATGTCGACTTTGTTCGGGCATGTGAAAGGCGCATTTACCGGCGCACAAACCGAGCGCGCAGGCTTGCTGCGCAGCGCTGACGGCGGGCTGCTGTTTCTGGACGAGATTGGCGAGCTGGGGCTGGACGAGCAAGCCATGCTGCTCAAAGCCATCGAGGAAAAGCGCTTTTTCCCGTTTGGTAGTGACAAGGAAGTCGCCAGCGATTTTCAGCTGATTGCTGGGACGGTGCGCGATTTGAAGCAGTGGGTGGCAGAAGGTAAATTTCGCGAGGATTTATACGCGCGGATTAATTTGTGGCTGTATGAGCTGCCGGGGCTGGCCGAGCGTGCCGAAGATCTGGCGCCCAATCTGGATTTTGAATTGCTTCGCTTTGCCAAAGAGCACGGCGAGCAAGTACGGTTTAATTCGGAGGCTCGACAGCGTTTTCTGAAATTTGCCGCTTCATCAGACGCGAAATGGTCGGGCAATTTTCGCGAGCTGTCGGCCGCGGTGACGCGGATGGCGACACTGGCGGAAAATGGTCGCATCACGCTGACGCAGGCCGATGAGGAAATCGACCGGCTGCGCCTGTCCTGGCAAGTTAGCTCGCCGAGCGTGATTGATGAGCTGCTGGGTGAGCGCGCCAGCGAGCTTGACCTATTTGACCGGCTGCAACTCGAGCGAGTGATTCAGGTGTGCCAGGCCGCCGATTCGCTCTCTGACGCCGGGCGGCGCTTGTTCAATATATCGCGACAGGAAAAAGCCAAAAGCAACGACGCCGACCGCTTGCGCAAATATCTGACGCGGTTTGGGCTGGATTGGGCGAGCGTGAAAGAGGCTTATTTTCATTAGCTTTACTTCAGCATAAGGGTAATGATTTTCCAATCAGTTGCAATGAATTACTGAATGAATATGGCACTTATTGTGTAATGCCGTTCACTTGAGCTTGCTGAATGGCAGGATCTGTCTTGATGTATATGTATTACTGATTTCTTTGATGGCAATCTATGGTTTGAGCTGCGGAGCCTCAAAAGGCCACCAGATATTTGTAAAAAAAAAACCTCAATTTCTAGTAAAGAAATTGAGGTTTTTTCTGAAGTAAATGGCATTGATTTACTTAATAGAGGTGGGTTTTACACAGTAAAACCACCATCAATACTTAAGCTCGCACCGGTGATGTAGCCTGCTTCCGGCCCTGCAAGATAAGCAACAAAGCTAGCAATTTCGTCGGCCTGGCCGTATCGCCCTAGCGCCATTGAAGCCTTCAACTGCGTCGCAGTTTCACTATCCGCAGGATTCATTTCGGTATCAACCGGGCCAGGCTGAACATTATTCACGGTAATTTTGCGTGGACCTAGATCACGCGCCATCCCTTTGGTCAAACCGACTAGCGCTGATTTACTCATGGCGTAGATTGAGCCGCCCGCAATCGGGATGCGGTCAGCGTTGATACTGCCAATATTGATAATCCGCCCCCCCTCGCTCATATGGCGAGCGGCTTCTTGGCTGGCCACAAAAATACTGCGTACATTGATTGCCAGTGTGCGGTCGAGGTCTTCTAGTGTGAGCTCTTCCAGCGGGCCCCAAACCAGCACGCCAGCGCTATTGACCAGAATATCCAGTGCGCCAAAATGCTTTACGGTTTGGCGAATGGCCTGCTGCAATGCATTTGAGTCAGCGCTATCGGCCTGAATAGCCAAGGCTTTACCACCCGCTTGTACAATTTCAGCAACGGCTTGTTCGGCTTTTGCGGCAGAAGACACATAGGTGAATGCGACCGCAGCGCCTTCGCGCGCTAGGCGCTTAACGATAGCTGCACCGATACCACGTGAGCCGCCCTGCACAAAAGCGACTTTACCTTGCAGATGATTGGTATTTTCCATTTGAAACTCCTTTTTGAGGCTTGAATATAGATAAATTTAAAATGATTAATTTGAACTTGGATGATCTTAACTAATCACAATCAAGGGTCATTTTTCTGATTACCAACGCTACTTCAGCGAGTGCAAAATAAAAGAGCAAGCCAGCTATCTATCACTGGAATCAAGTCATTTCCATTTAAATGCAGTGCCGTAAACAGAAGTTACAGTGAGCTTAATGGCTGGCGATTAAATCAGGATTAAGAGCCTGAATAAAATACCCCTTCAGATATCAGGTGTTTGGGGCTCCACTGGGAATGGCTCGGGCTCAACAGAGCCTAGCGTTCGCCTTGGTCAGCGCAGGTCGTGCCAACTCAATCGTCAGACTTTTCCAATCCGCATATGGATAGGCCAACTGATGGTGCGCTGGGTATTGGCATCTCCCCAAAGCGTTGCCATTTCCTCGGCGAAGTTCAGCAAAATATGCGCTTGACCCGCGTGTCCAGCATGAGTGACGGCTGACCAAGTTGTGATGTAGCCCAAAAACTCACGCAAATTCCAGTTTTTTTCAATCGCTAGCGAGGGGGCTAAGATGGCTGCAAAAGGGAAGTCGATTGTCGCGTAACCGCTATCGACTAACTTTCGCTCAGCTGGCCAGTAGGGGGCGATTTCATGCCAGTAGAAATACTTAAAACGCTCGTCCAGCTCGGCCTCAAGTTGGAGTACACCATAGCTTAGCAAACTGATAACGCCTTCAGGTTTCATGACTCGACGAACTTCACCATAGAACGCTGGCAGATCAAACCAATGTGCGGCTTGAGCTGCAGTGAGCAGGCTGACCGATTGCGTTGGTAATGGCAGCTTTTCGGCTGGGGCGCACTGATACTCAATTCGTGGATGAGCAATGGCATTCGTCAGCTGATTGGCACTAGGGTCTACGCCGAGCACAGCATCAAAGTAATTGGCCAATTGCGCGGTCAGTTGACCATTCCCACAGCCCACATCGACTGCGAGCGTATGATCACAAACCACCGAAGCGAGAAACTTAGCCAGCGCAATTGGGTAGTCTGGTCGGTAACGCGCGTAGGCTTCTCCGCCTTGCTCAAACCAGTTTTGCGCTAAGTTAGACTGCATATTTAAATCCGGTTATTGGACTGAATTTCTTGGGAAGCTCAACTGCGCAATCAAACCACCTTCTTCACGCTCAAGTAGCTGAAACTGGCCGTGATAGCGCTGTGTAATTGCCTCGACAATCGAAAGCCCCAGGCCACTACCTTGGCCTTTGCCGCTACGCCAGAACCGCTGAACTGCTTGCTGGCGCTCCAATTCGGACATGCCCGATCCTTCATCTTCGACACGGAAAGTCACGCGTTCTTGATCGGCGCTCAGATGTAGCAACACCGCACCCGCTGAGTAGCGCAAGGCGTTGTCGACCAGATTGCGTAGCGCCGTTGCCGCTAAGGCTGACGGGATGGCTAACTGGGCCGATTTGCTGGCATCTACGATTGAGATGCGTTTTCGCTCGTTAGCGGGGATCATTTGCATCACTAAATCACACACAGTAGACGTACTACTGTCATTTTCTTGTGTCGCTGTATCGCTGCCTTCGACCTGCGCCAGCGTGAGTAATTGATTGAGCATATTTTGCATTCGAGCAACGCCTTCTTCCGCATGCCCAAGCGCGACATCCTGTTCTTGATCATGGGCGAGCCGCGCAACTTGCAAATGCGTTTTAATTGCCGTGAGTGGGCTGCGCAGCTCATGCGCGGCATTGCCGGTAAAACTACGCTCGCGTGCAATTAGATGTTGAATCCGTTCCAATAGGCCGTTCATGGTGGCAATCAAGGGTTTCAGTTCACTGGGAACCGCCGTTTCAGGCAGTTTTTGCCCTGAAGCCGGATTGCGTTGTGAGAGTGCACGGCGGATCGACTCTAATGGCGCCAGCCCCTGACGGATACCTAGCCACAAAGCGATCAGACTGCCCAGCACTGCGATCAGGAATGGAATGGCTGCCGCCAGAATCATGCCGTTTTGCAGTGTATGGCGGGTTGAAATCCGGTCTGCTGTCGTAATGCGCAGACCATCGTGCTCAAGGGTATAGCTCCGCCAGGCTTGTCCATCAATGATTTGCGTGTGATACCCCGTCTTCGGCTGGGCGATTTCTGGTGGGCTTGTTGCTGTTCGGGCGATCACTTTTCCTCTGAGCAGACTTACTTCACAGGCCAATCCTTCTTGAGTTAAGACATTGAGAATATTTGTGCTGGCGCTGGGGGAGGTGTTTCTTGCAAATTCTGTCGCAATGCCGGCGACCAGTTTGGCAGATGAAACGAGGTGTTTGTCCAGGGTTTGGTTCAATTCTTTGCGTAGCTCCAGCATCATCCAAGTTGATGCGCCGCCCCACAGCAAAGTGAGTGATAAGCTCAGGATAATCAGCAGGCGTAAGCGTAAACTCAAAGCTCTGCCTCCCCTAAGCGATAGCCCAATCCCCGCACTGTTTTGATGATATTAGGGCCTAATTTTTTCGTAAATTATGCAAATGTACATTGAGCGCATTGCTTTCAATCTCGTCATCCATGCCATACAGGCTGTCTTTAACCTGATCTGGTGTGAGAATATGATTGGGTTTGTTGAGGAAGGCCTGTAATAACAGCAACTCGCGGCGGGATAATTCTATTGGTTCGCCACCGAGGGTGACTTGAAACGAAACCGGGTCAAAACTAAGCTCACCGTGCTGTAGTAGCGAAACGCTGCGACCAGCTACGCGGCGCTGTAAGGCCTGCAAACGCGCCACTAATTCACCTAGGTCAAACGGCTTAATCAAGTAATCATCGGCACCCGCTTGCAATCCGGTAATACGGTTTTCAATCGCATCACGCGCGGTCAGAATCAACACGGGCAAATCATACCCGGCTTGGCGCCAACGCTTGAGTACAGAGAGGCCATCGTCATCTGGCAAGCCTAAATCGAGCACTGCGACATCAAAATGACCCACTGCCAACGCTTGTGTGGCAGCGCTTGCGGTTGTAAAGCCATCGACCGTCATGGCGTGTAAATGCAGGCCAGAACGAATGCCACTGGCAATCAGTTCGTCGTCTTCAATTAATAACACATGCATTGTGAGCTTCACCGCAAAAAATAAACCGGGCATTGGATAACGCCCGGTTGTTAATCATCATTGATACTGTAACAGCGCTGGATCAGTCGTCGCTTGTTCGGCCAAACCAGTGATGGCTGGTAATTCGGATAAACGCGGCATACCTACTTTCACTTGCAATTTACCCTGGGCATCTTTCCAGATCATGCCCGGTGTTGCTGCGATATTGAATTGCCCCATTAATTGCGCATGACTGCGAATTTGCTCCGCAATTTCAGGCTGACTTTCTGCACTATATTCCGCCTTGGCAGCCCATGGTTTGCCATGATCGAGCGCCAACTGAGCAAACGCAGCAGGCTTGTCTGCGGCACTCATCACTTCAATGGCTTTTGTCATGCTGGTAGGCCCAAGGATAGCAACTTGTAACCAGCGGACTTGCAAACCCACTTTTTCATATGGTTGTAAGGCTTTCCAAACCCTGTGGCAATAGGGGCAATTGGCATCGGTAAAAGCGTAAATAATCTTTTTCGGGTTTTCCAATTCGCCCTCTGCAATATAGGCTGATTGCTCTAAGGTACTATAGAGCGCAGTAAAATCCGGTTTTGGAACAAACTGGGCTTCATGTTCTGCTGACAGATTTTTACCCTCTTCGCTGATTAGCATGCCAGCTAACAAAGTTTCCCCGTCTTGAGTGGTATACGCAATCGAATGCTGGCCTGCTTGGGATAAAACCCACCCCGTCAAACCGGAAGGGGCGGGGAAAGAACGAACAACTTCCAGCATGCCTTGCTCTACGTCTGCTTGAATCACCCGAGGATATTGAGGCTCCTTGTCAGCCGAGTTCAAATAAACGTCTCCGCCGATGATTGAGAGCAGGAGTAGGCTGGTGCCAGCAATGGCAGACTTGGAGCGCAGCAACGGGCTTGCGTTAAAGTTGGGCATCCTATGTCCTTTATTGGCGTGTTGCACGCGTTAGCGATTGCAGAAATGTTTCGGCATTTTGAAACCCGATGACACGACTTTGGGGTATTTCCTGGCCTTGTTGATTAAAGAAAATGATGCCTGGTGGGCCGAATAGATTAAAACGTTTCAGCAATGCTTTATCGTCGGCATTGTTAGCGGTAACGTCCGCTTTCAACAATAACATCGTGCCTAATTGTTGCTGCACACGCGGGTCGATAAAAGTGCGCTTTTCCATTTCGATACATGACACGCACCAGTCGGCATAAAAATCGAGCATCACGATCTTATTCGGCGAGCTAGCGAGGATGGCATCCAGTTCAGCCAGCGATTTCACCGGAGTAAATGGTAATTTTTGCGAGCTTCCCTGTGAGCTGAGATGAGCCAATGGGGCAAGTGCATCCCGCCCACCTGTGGCAACACCAAACAATTGTATTAAGCCAATCAGCGCAAAAATCAGCGCCACTATTTTGCTCTTTGCCCCGCCTGTCCAAACCAAATACCCGGCGTAACTCAGTGTCAGCGTTGCCCACGCAAGCATATTCACCACGGCAGGAAGAATGGAGTAAACCATCCACAGCGCAGTGGCCAGCATTAAAACGCCGAAGAAACGCTTCACTGCATCCATCCATGCGCCAGCGCGTGGTAATAAAGTACCTGCTGAAGCGCCGAGCAATAACAGCGGAATACTCATCCCCACTGCCATAGCAAACAAGGCACTGCCACCAATCACGACATCACGGGTTTGGCTGATATAGAGCAAAGAGCCCGCCAGCGGAGCCGCCACACAAGGCCCGACGATGAGTGCCGATAAAGCGCCCATGGTAAAGACACCCAAGTATTTGCGATTTGGATGATGGCCCGACATGCTGCTGAGCTTGCTTTGGATCGACGCAGGCATTTGTAATTGATACACACCAAACATCGATAGAGATAACAGCACCAACAAAATCGCAAATGCACTCAGCACCCAAGGGTTTTGCAGATTGGCCGCCAGTCCTTCACCTGCTAGACCTGCGGCGACACCTAATAGGGTATAAACCAGCGCCATACCCAAGGCGTAGATCGCGGACAGCGCCAAACCGCGGCGACGGGATTGTTTTGCAGTATCGCCAATAATAATGGACGACAAAATGGGCATCATCGGCAATACACAAGGCGTGAACGCCAAGCCCAGTCCAATGAGTAGAAATAAGGGCAGAATCGTCAGTAATTCTCCGCTATTGAGCGATGCCGCAATTTTGCCTAAGTCATCGGCTGGTAATTGCTCTGGGTTGCTGTCCGCCGTTAGCTTGGCAGGATCGAGCCGAACGCTGGCCTCCTGTGGTGGATAACATAAACCTGCATCTGCACATCCCTGGCTAATTGCCGTTAAGTTAAATGGTGCTGATGCCTTGACCGGAATACGGATCACGACCGATTGCCGGTGTGCCTCGACATCCTTCGCAAAAGTCTCGTCAAATTTCACCTGCCCGGCTGGAATGGCTGGTTTGCCCAGCGTTGCACCGGTTGCAGTAAATTTAAACTGCTCTTGATACATGTAGTAGCCATCTGCAATGTCATATCTGACCTCGGCTGTATTGGCATCGATTAACTTTGCCGAGAATTTAAATGCTTGTTCAGGGGGCAAAAAATTGGGGCTGGCCCACGCTGGCAGAGCCAGGCCCAGCAAGATGATGAACTGCGTAATCCATATTTTAATCATGAATGTCTCACTCAAACGGGCTAAGGTTTCGGGCGTAAGGCTTCGATACTTCGAGCCAGTGTTGCAGATGACACTTCACCTGCCCGACGCTCAATCAATTGGCCTTGGGCGTTGAAAAATAGTGTTGTTGGATAGGCGACGCTGCTCGTGGACTTGCTCAGCTGCATTTCCGGGTCGACCAAGACATTATTTAACTTGAGCTGGTTGGTACTGAGATAGCGTTTGATCAGCTCGGCTGATTCGCCCTGATTGGCAAAAACAAACATCACGTCTTGGTTATTGATTTGCGCATCACGAAGTACGGGCATTTCACGATGGCAAGGCGGGCACCAGGAAGCCCAAAGATTGATAACGACAGGTTTGCCTTTGAGCGTTGGCAAACTCACGCTCGTCCCATCTAGCGCAACGAGGCTGAGATTAGGAATTGGCGGCTCTGATGTGAATTGCTTTGCCAAAAACGAGCCGCCAAACCACAGTAAGACGCCGCTTAAAACCGCCAATATCAGTGGCTTTCGTTGATTTGCATGGCGCCAGGCTAACCAGGCGGTAACCAGCAAGACGGTTGCAATACCTGCTGCTGCACTAAAACCACCATCGCGGATATTGATAATACTGAGTGGTGCAGCCTGATATTGAGCGAAGTACATCGCAACAAAAGCAAGTCGTGCCGCCACTAAGCCGAGTAACAATACGATCCAAAGCTGAGATTCAATATTGATTTTATTGGTTCGTGCAGCCCAATGAGCTACAGCAAGGCTGGCAAAAATCGCGGCTAACAAGATAACAAGCGCCATGGGTAGAGCCATGGGGCCAAGATTGACTGTATGCATTTTGCGCAACTGAATGAGGAAATTACAGCGAGCTTAATGCAAGGCGATTAACTCAGGATTAAGAGTGATGGCCCAAGATCCCGGCTGATTCCGAGGCATGGTTTTGTCTGCAGAAGCATGAAGGTTGAATTGATCTCAGCTTCAGAACCCTATCCATGCCTATCGCTGCATGCGGGGTCTTGAGTTTGGTGATGCTTGTGCGCGGAAAAACAAAAAGCCCCAACCGAAGTTGAGGCTTTTTACTTAATTCGTGTGGGTCGGGAGGGATTCGAACCCTCGACCAACGGATTAAAAGTCCGCTGCTCTACCGACTGAGCTACCGACCCAGAGGTCTTGTATTTGGCGATGGTGGGTCGGGAGGGATTCGAACCCTCGACCAACGGATTAAAAGTCCGCTGCTCTACCGACTGAGCTACCGACCCGCGTCGTCACATACAGAGATGCGCATTATAAGGTTATTTTTGCGGCTGTCAACGATTAATCTGCAGAAATTTTGCGCTGCTTTGGCATTATGCCACGCGACTATGCGCACTGGCTCGCGGTAAACTACTGCCACATTGTGGAAAAAAGGAAAAATCATGCGGATTTTGCATACGATGTTGCGCGTTGGTGATCTGGAGCGCTCGATTGCGTTTTACACCGAGGTGCTGGGGATGAGTTTATTGCGGCGCAAGGATTATCCGGAGGGGCGCTTTACGCTGGCCTTTGTTGGTTATGGCGCAGAGGCGGAACAAGCCGTGCTGGAGTTGACCCACAACTGGGATACGCCGGCTTACGACTTGGGCACCGGCTATGGCCATATTGCGCTGGAAACCGACGATATTGTGGCCACCTGCGAGGCGGTACGCGCCAAGGGGGGCAAAGTAATCCGTGAGCCGGGGCCGATGAAACATGGCACGACGGTGATTGCTTTTGTCGAAGACCCGGATGGCTACAAAATCGAATTTATCCAGCCTTGATGGGTATGTCTCTGAGTGTATTGCTGGACGTTGCCTCTAGCCATATACCTTAATGTGGTATTTCGTAGGTGAATATTTAATGATGTTTAAATCTGCTTTACTCCTGCTGGCGCTGCTGCCCGGCGTGGCAATGGCGGCGGGGCTGGATGGCAGCAGCATGTCGCTGACCTGGGTGATTCCGTTTGCCGGCCTATTGCTGTCAATTGCGCTGTTTCCGATTTTTGCACCGCATTTCTGGCACGAAAATTTTGGTAAGGTCGCGGCCTTCTGGGGCGCTTTGTTTGTGCTGCCATTTGCGCTATACGCCGGTGCCGGGCCAACAATCGGCGTGATTGCCCATGCGATTCTGGAAGAATACATCCCCTTTATCTTGATTCTGTTTGCGCTATACACCGTGTCGGGCGGGATTCTGGTCTGGGGCAATCTGCATGGCTCGCCCAAGCTCAATACCGGTATTCTGGCTTTGGGCACCGTGCTGGCCTCATTGATGGGGACGACGGGCGCGGCCATGCTGCTGATCCGGCCGATTCTGAAAGCCAACGATAATCGGGTGCACAATGTGCATGTGGTGGTGTTTTTTATTTTCCTCGTCGCTAACGTCGGCGGTGGTTTAACGCCGCTGGGCGATCCGCCTTTGTTTCTGGGCTTTTTGAAAGGCGTGGATTTCATGTGGACTGTCGAGCATATGGCAGGCCCGGTGTTGCTGATGAGCGCGCTGCTGCTGGCGATGTTTTACGCGATAGACAGCTACTACTTCAACAAAGAAGGCGTGTTGCCCAAAGACAAAACGCCGGATAGCGCTTTGAAAATCTACGGCAAACGCAATTTTTTCCTGCTGGGGGCCATTATTGCGCTGGTGGTGATGTCCGGCATCTGGAAGCCGGGTGTGAGCTTTGAAGTGCTGGGTTCGCATCTGCAATTGCAAAACCTGGTTCGCGATTTTGGCCTGCTGTTGATCGGCTTGCTCTCGCTCAAGATCACCCCGGCACAAGTCCGTGCGGGCAATGATTTTAACTGGGGGCCGATTCTGGAAGTGGCCAAGCTGTTTGCCGGGATATTTATTGCCATGGCACCGGCGATTGCCATTTTGAAGGCGGGCCCGGATGGTGCGATGGCCAGCTTGGTCAAGCTGGTTAGCTACGCCGATGGTACGCCGCATGACGCGATGTATTTCTGGATGACCGGTTTGCTATCGGCCTTTCTGGATAATGCCCCAACGTATCTGGTGTTCTTTAATCTGGCGCACGGCGACGCCGCGCATATGATGGGGCCGATGGCGACGACTTTGCTGGCCATTTCCTGCGGCTCGGTCTTTATGGGCGCGATGAGTTATATCGGTAATGCGCCCAACTTCATGGTTAAAGCCGTGGCGGAAGATCGTGGCATCAAAATGCCAAGCTTCTTTGGCTATATGGCCTGGTCGGTTTGCCTATTACTGCCGGTCTGCGTGGTGATGACGATGGTGTTTTTCCACTACTAAGCGTTTTAACGGCTTAGTCCGCTCTAATAATGCTCAGTCAAGCCCACCAGCCATGGTGGGCTTTTTTTATGCTCGGCAATACTACCTTGCCAAGTTGCAATTTTAATTCGTATTCTACGACAGCAATCGCAGTGAAATTTGTAAACGATAGAGTGGGCGGCTTGTGGGGGCTTTTCGTGCGTCAGGCTTGCTGCTGCGTTTGCCCCTAACTATGCAGCAATCGCGATTGTGCAATTTTGGCAGGATGAGTTTTGGCGCAATTTGTTGTATCCGGTGGCAAAAGACGCCACTGGCCAAGTAATAAAATTACAGAAATAGCCCGGATTTTTGCGCTGTATCAAGCATTCGGGCTTCTGGGGCCTAAAAGCCGACGCAGGATTTGATTTGTATCAGTAGCGGCCAGCCAGCACTCCGTATACTGGCTTCATCGGGTGAAGGGAAAGCAAGCAAAAGCCTTTTACCCAGCAATCACAAACACAACCCATATAAGAGGTGTTACCGTGGCTCAACCGTTATCTCCAAGCGTATTAGATAGAATGCACCGCTATTTCCAAGCGGCGAACTATTTGTCTGTTGGTCAAATTTACTTGCTCGACAACCCAATGCTGAAATTGCCGCTGAAACGCGAGCACATCAAGCCACGTTTGTTGGGCCACTGGGGTACTACACCTGGTTTGAACTTCATTTTCGCTCACGCCAACCGCATCATTACCGAGCGTGAAGTCAACATGATCTACATCACCGGCCCTGGCCATGGTGGTCCTGGTTTCGTTGCGAATACTTGGTTGGAAGGATCTTACGAAGAGTTCTTCCCAAGCATCGACCGTACTGAAGCAGGTATGCAACGCCTGTTCAAACAATTCTCTTTCCCACGCGGCATCCCATCGCACGTAGCACCTGAAACGCCAGGTTCTATGCACGAAGGTGGTGAGTTGGGTTACTCAGTATCACACGCTTACGGCGCGGCTTTGGACAATCCAGACCAAGTGGTGATCGCTGTAGTGGGTGACGGTGAAGCTGAAACTGGCCCATTGGCTGCTTCTTGGCACTCAACTAAATACATCCACCCGATCAATGACGGTTTTGTATTGCCAATCTTGCACCTGAACGGCTACAAAATTGCCAACCCAACGCTTCTTGCCCGTATGGACAAAGAAGAAGTGACTGCATTGTTCACGGGTTACGGCTACGAGCCAATCTTCGTTGAATTGACCAACGAAACCTTCAACGACAAGCCAGAAACATTCGTGCAAATCCACCAAGACATGGCTGCGGCAATGGACTTGTGTATGGACAAATTCGCTGCAATCCGCGCCGCTGCGATTGCTGAAAAAGACGCTGGCAAACCAATCACTCGCCCACGTTGGCCAATGATTGTAATGCGCACGCCAAAAGGCTGGACTGGCCCGAAAGAAATCAAAGGGAAGAAAGTTGAGGATTACTGGCGCAGCCACCAAGTGCCATTCTCTGATATCGATGGAGAGAATGTGATCAACTTGGAAAACTGGATGCGTTCATACAATGTAGACACATTGTTCAATGCTGATGGTTCTGTCAAAGAAGACATCGTGTCATTGGCACCAAAAGGCATCAAACGGATCGGCTCTAACCCAGTCGTACACGGCCAAGTGTCTAAAGACCTGAAAATGCCAGACTTCCGTAACTACGAAGTGAAGTTTGCCAAACCAGGTACTGAAAACGCTGAAATGACTCGCGTGATGGGCAACTTCCTGGCCGACATCATGAAAGAGAACGAAGCTGAGAAAAACTTCCGCATCTTCGGCCCAGATGAAACTGCATCGAATCGCTGGAATGCTACGATTGAGTACTCTGGTAAAACTTGGTTGGCTAACCACTTTGAAGTGGACGGCGTGAACAAGAATGACAACCTGCAACAAGATGGCCGCGTAATGGAAATCTTGTCTGAGCACACTTGCCAAGGTTGGCTCGAAGCGTACAACTTGACTGGTCGTCACGGTTTCTTTAGCTGCTACGAAGCGTTCATCCACGTGATCGATTCAATGTTTAACCAGCACGCTAAATGGCTGAAAACAACTCGTCACATCAACTGGCGCAAACCGATTCCATCGTTGAACTACTTGTTGACTTCACACGTATGGCGTCAAGACCACAACGGCTTCTCTCACCAGGATCCAGGCTTTATCGATCACGTGGTGAACAAAAAAGCTGAAGTGATCCGCGTTTACTTGCCAGCTGATGCGAACACCTTGTTGTCTGTAACTGACCACGTATTGCGTTCACGTCACTATGTGAACGTGGTCGTAGCCGGTAAACAGCCAGCGCTGCAATACCTGACTATGGACCAAGCGATCAAACACGCAACTAAAGGTCTGGGTATCTGGGATTGGGCATCAAACGATCAAGACGGCGAGCCAGATGTAGTGATGGCGTGTGCGGGTGAAATCCCAACGATGGAAGCTTTGGCTGCAACTGATATGCTGCGTCAACACTTCCCAGATCTGAAAATCCGCTTCGTTAACGTTTGCGATTTGATGACGTTGCAACCTGAAGAAGAGCACCCACACGGCTTGTCAGACCGCGAATTCGACGCGATCTTCACGACTGACAAACCAGTGATGTTTGCCTTCCACGGCTACCCATGGTTGATCCACCGTCTGACTTACCGCCGTAACGGCCACGCTAACATCCATGCTCGTGGTTACATCGAAGAAGGTTCTACTTCGACGCCGTTCGACATGGTTGTGGTGAACCAGCTGGATCGCTTCAACCTGGCTATCGACGTGATCGACCGTGTACCTAAACTGCAAAAAATCGGTGCACATGTTCGTCAGAAACTGACCGACAAACTGGTTGAACACGCTCAGTACATCGCGAAATACGGCGATGACATGCCAGAAGTGAAAGACTGGAAATGGCCTTACTGATCATACGGCGGGTTACGCTACGCTAACCTGCCCTACGGATAGGATCATCCAGAATAGAGAAACCCGCGTTGAATCATCAGCGCGGGTTTTTTTTGGTCTGCATTCCCCGTAAACTATGCCTTTACAAGGTCGTACCCCGGCAGTAGATGAACAAAAGTTTTGTTCCAAGGCCACTCCGCCACGCAAGGCGGGACTGCGTGGGCGATTTTGCTGTTGTACTCACAAAGAGATGATTCGTGAATAAAGTTCCCAGCTCCTCATTGCAAGCCCTGATCCAGATCGCCCGCGAAGTGGCCGCGAGCGAGATTATGCCGCGCTATCAAAAAGTAGTGGCCGAACTCAAACACGACGGCAGCCTGTTCACCGAAGCCGATCTGGCCGCGCAAACCGCCTTGCAGCGCCTGCTGCCCCAGCTGGTTGATTGCCCGGTACTGGGCGAAGAAATGAGCCAGAGCGAGCAGGAAGCGCTGTGGCATGCGCATCCGGCCGGGCTGTGGATTGTCGATCCGATTGATGGCACCAGCAATTTCGCGCATGGCCTGCCCTACTTTGCCGTCTCAATTGCCTTGTATCGCGAGCATCGACCGGTGCTGGGCGTGGTGTATATCCCGGTGCTGGATGAATGCTTTGCCGCCGAAGCCGGGCAGGGCGCGTGGCTCAATAGCGAGCGTCTGCCGCTGCTGGGTGATGATAAAGTGCTCAAGCACGCGATGGCGTCGATTGAAACCAAATGGCTGTCGGGCCATCTGGCGACGCGCGTCGTCACCGTCAACCCCTATCACAGCCACCGCAATTTTGGCGCATCGACCATCGACTGGTGCTGGCTGGCGGCCGGGCGCACCGATGTGATGCTGCACGGTGCGCAAAAGCTGTGGGATTATGCGGCGGGCGTGCTGATTCTGCTTGAATCGGGCGGCCAGGTCGGCGCGCTGTTTCACGATGATTACTGGGATGAAAATCCGTGGCACCGCAGCGCCATCGCCGCACGAACGCCCAGCCTGTTTACCAGTTGGATGGCGTGGGTGCAGAAAAATAAGTAGGGTATAGGCTTGAGGGTCTTGTTGGGTATGCTGTCTGGCTCTATACCCTTTGAATTGCAAATTCCATTCTATTTACGGACTTCAGCGATTTGACTGGGCAAGCGCTGTGTGTGCGCCACAGACGCTGGCAGTTTATTTCTTTTTGTGTTTCAGCTGTTCGACTTCCTGCTTGTCCAGATAGCGCTGCGCGGCAGCTTCGCGGCCGGTTTGTTTGCGCTGGCTCAGTGCTTCGTTCAGCGCTTTGCGCCGCTGCGCATTGATCAGCTCGTCTTCCATATGCCCGGCTTCCTGCATCGCCTGTTTGAGTGCCTTGGCATCCTGCTTGGCTTGATTAATGCCCATGCTGTTCTCCTTTAGCGCGATTGTAGCAAATCTGACCGTAGCAAACCCGACCAGTGGGTTGCGATGGCGCTCAGGTTTGCTGCGCTCTAGCGCCCAATCGAGTGCTCGCGACTGGGCGCTGAAAGCAAGCTCCGGGTTTAGATGGTGCCGACGCGGAAAAAGCCCACCGTTTCTTGCAGATGGATCGCTTGCGTGCTCATTTCTTCGGCGGTGGCCGAGAGTTCTTCCGATGACGAGGCATTGAGCTGGGTGGTGTGCGCCAACTGGTTAATCGCGCTATTGATCTGGTCGATGCCATTGCTTTGCTCGCGCGAGGCGGCGGAGATTTCCTGTACCAGATCGGCCGTTTTGCGGATTGATGGCAGCATTTCATCGAGCAAATGTCCGGCATTTTGCGCCTGTGTCACGCTATTGCTCGCCAGCTCGCTGATTTCCTGGGCCGCAATCTGGCTGCGTTCGGCCAGCTTGCGCACTTCGGCTGCGACCACCGCAAAGCCTTTGCCGTGCTCGCCTGCGCGTGCCGCTTCAATCGCGGCATTGAGTGCCAGCAGATTGGTCTGGTAGGCAATATCGTCAACAATGCTGATTTTATTGGCGATCTGCTGCATGGCGACGACGGTTTTTTTCACCGCTTCGCCGCCATCACCCGCGTCGCTGGCCGATTTGCTCGCCATGCCGTCGGTAATGCGGGCATTGTCGGCATTTTGCGAAATGGTTGAGGTGATTTCTTCGACCGCCGCGCTGGTCTGCTCGACGCTGGCCGCCTGTTCGGACGAATTCTGGCTCAGTGTTTGCGCCGAGGCGCTGACTTCTTCGGATGCTGACGCCAGCGCATTGGCCGACTGGGTGACTTCGCCAATCACGCTGGTCAGCTTGCTGACCATTTGCTGGATGCTAAAGAGCATCGAGCTGTGATCGTTGGCGTTCAGATTCACGCGCACAGTCAGATCGCCGTCCGCCACTCGCTGCAACACGGCAACGGCTTCGCTGGGCTCGCCGCCCACCTGACGCATAATCATGCGGGTGACAAACAGGCCGATCACGACTGCCAGCACAAAGCCACCCAGCATCAGGCCTACCATCAGCTGCACCATTTGCTCGGCGGTGCTGCGGGATTCCTGGTCGATCTGCGTGGCGTAGTCGTCATTGACCTTGATCAGCTTGCCGATGGTCGCCGCCAGCGCGTCGTACAGTGGCCGCGTTTCATTGCTCAGCACGCTTTGCGCTTCGGCTGGCTGCTCGGCCAGCAGCAGATCGGTGACTTTTTTGGCCGACGCACGATAGGCGGGTAATTGCTGCTTGTATACGGTGATCAGGCGCTTTTCTTCATCGATCAGCAGGGTGTTTTCATAGGCGGTAAACAGGCTGTCCAGTGCTTGTTCGGTGTCGGTATTCTGTTTGACCAGATCAAGCGTGCGCTCTCTGTTCTGGAACATGATGGCCACGTAGAGGCGGCGATAGTGGTGCAGATTTTGTGTCTCCACCTTGGACAGATCACGAATCGGCACCAGCCGGTCGGCGTACATGCTGGACATCAAATGTGTCATCACCTTCAGTTCCTTGACGGCGATGCCGCCAATCAGCAAGGCAATGGTGGCGACCACCAGGAAGGAGACGATCAATTTGCTCATCAGACGAAGATTGGAAAACCATGCCATACAAAACCCCTTAGTTTGATTGCGATAGCCACCCGGATTAGCAAGCGCTCATGGAGTATAGAAAATCCGCCGCTCTTTGCTGACAGAGTCGTGTCACGATCACCACAGGCCAGCTGTCACCACCTGCACGTCGAGCGCTGTAAATCGTGTCGGTGAGATGGCAGAGTCGAAATACCGCCAAGTGTATGCGCTGCAATGGTAGTATTTGCGTGGCATGCAGCCATATACCGGTAGATGATCGCAGTTGTACGCAGTGTGAATCAGGAGCGCTTATGAACTGGCTATATCTGGCCATCGCGATTATTGCCGAGGTGATCGCCACCTCGGCGCTCAAGGCCACGGCGGGCTTTAGCCGTCTATTACCGTCGCTGCTGGTTGTGGCAGGCTATGGCACGGCGTTTTATTTTTTGTCGCTCACGCTGCGCAGCATCCCGCTGGGAATAGCCTATGCGCTGTGGTCTGGCGTGGGGATTGTCTTGGTCAGCATGGTCGGCTGGTTGCTGTATCGCCAAAGCCTGGATCTGCCGGCGATGGTGGGCATTGCGCTGATTATCAGCGGGGTGCTGGTGATTAATCTGTTTTCCAAAACCGCCGTGCATTAAGCTCGATATACTGGCTGTGGTATTGGCGTGTAGGCAATGCTCATATTGATCTACATTGATATACCCCATTGACTAAACGAAGCATGAAAAAGGAGCCGTCATCCATCGGGGCGATGGATGACGCAGCGCTTAGGCCTTTTGCGTGACTTGGGTTCGCCGATCCAGATCGGTATTTAAATCAATCTGTCGCACCGTGCCAGCGCCACCCTGCTCGCCCAGCCAGACGCCGCTGGCGCGCAGTTGGGCCAGCACGACATCGGCGGCTTTTTCGCTAAAAGGCGTGGACACCGATTGCACCGAAATCGCGCCTACGCCAGCCTGATTCAGGCTGCGTACCTGATCGCTGCCGCTATGCCATAGCTTGAGCTGCTCAAATGCGGCGTCGCCGCTATCGAGCCAGCCATTGCCATCACGATCAAGCAGCGCCAGCTCGGCAAAGCCATTGCCGCTTTGTGCGCCAAACAGCTCGGTGCCATCGTCCGCTTGGCCATTCTGGTTGCGATCGACAAACAGCAGCTCGGCTTGCGGCAGGCGCAGCGCTTCGGCTTGGCCATCGGCATTCAGATCAAAATTCACCGTGTCTTGATTAAGCGCCATGCTAGGCGCGCCAAAATCAAGCACCAGCGGGTCGCGCAGAACGCTGCTGGTGCTGGTCACGCTGCTATAGCTGGCCTCGCGCCGCAGTGTGTAATCCACCGCAAATTGCCGCTGGCTGCCATCGGCAAGGCAAACTTTGCCGACCGCATTCATGCTGCACGATTCGCTTTCGCGCACATGTACCCGAGTGGTGGTCTCCAGCCATTGCGGCGCTGCTGGTGCTGTGCCTGTGTTGCCGAGGTCGGTGGTGGGTAGCGGGGTGATGGGCTTGGCCTGACAAGGCGAGTGATCGCCAAACAGGAGGGCGAGCAAAGACTGAAAACGCTTGCGCTTGGCTTCCAGTGCCGCCTCGGTGTCGGCTGCCGCCGTGGCTGCTGGTGTGGCCGGATTACTGCCTATTTCGGCTTTGACTTGTGCCAGCAGGCTGCTGAAGCTGGGCTGCTTCGATAGTGTGATTTCGCTGCTGAGCCAGCGCTCGCTCTGCGCCTCGTGCGCGCTGCTCAGTTGCAATTGGCTGGACAAAATATGCATGGCTTTACTCCTGGCAAGGGTAGAAGTCATTGCCGTGCATAAGCCGTGCCAAGTTGATAAATCAGGGCTAAACTTGATTTTTGCTGCACAACACTTGGTCAGGTCGAAGTGCGGGAGGGGGCTCTCATGGACCGCTGCTTGATTTTCTTTACTATTTTAATGCTGACCCGTTTGGCCGAGGCCCAAGACTGTACCTTGATTATGGGGTATCGCACTACGGATCGACTGCCTTATATTGAGGCTGCGCCCAATAACTCAGGGCTTTATCTAGAATTATATGCCGAGGCCAGTCGGCGCATCGGCTGCCAGCTGAAAGTGATCCGTGAACCGAAAAATCGGATTATGGAGTCGGTCAAAAATGGCAGGATTGATTTCTATCCGGGACTCATTTTTTCGCCTGAGCGTGCTAAAGATTTCTTCTTTGTTCCCAATGGTTTGCCTTCGCAGCAGGTGGCGCTCACTCGTAGTGGTTTGCCGCTGATGAGCTCATTGCAAAGCATGCGAGGTAAAACACTGATTATGGCGATGGGCGGTGCTTACAAGCATGCCATTCAATATGGCATCAATCTTCGTACTCCACCCGAGCTAGAGGTTGCAAAAGGCATCGAATTTATTGAAGAAGGAAAGGGCGATGTGTATGTCGACGAATTGAGCTCCTTGAGTTTTTATTTGAAAGACTATCCAAAAAAAGACCGATTGATGCTCCATCCCAATTGCTGTGGTGGTCCCAGTCATTTCACGATGGGAGTCTCACGCAAAAGCAAAAACGCCCGCTATATTCCTAACCCGGAGTTTGACCCATTTCACGAAATTTCTGTCGAGAATGATCCAATCAAGCTTGCTCTTGATTCGCCACTTGGGCGCTTTAGCCAGGCGGTTTTGCAGCTGAGTAAAGATGGTTTTACGGCAAAACTTTACAAGCAATATTACAGTATCGACATGCCTAAAATCCCCGAAAACAACTAAGACCAAATGGCAGAAACCCCGGAATACGGGGCTTCTGAATACCTGCTGCATGTATATGTCCGCAGCTCAATCTTAGTAATGGTTGCGGTAACATACCCAGGATTTAGCGTTTTTCCCCGTGCAGCAGGGCTTCGTTGGCATCGGCAAAACTCATTTCATGGTTTTTCACAAACCGCGTTTTGTACTTGATGCGATAGCCGAACCAGATGGCGAAAAACATCGGGATGCCAATATACGTGGCAATCACGCCGATCCAGTCGATATTTCCCGCCATAAACGCCTGGTAATTCTGCCCCAGCATCACCAGCACACACAGCGCAAATGCAAACAGCGGCCCGTAGGGAAAGAACGGCGATTGATACGGCAGCTCATCCAAGGAGTGGCCTTGCGCCAAAAAGCCCTGACGGAAGCGAAAGTGGCTCACCGCGATACCGAGCCAGGCAATAAAGCCGGTCATCCCCGACATATTCAAGAGCCATAGATACACGGTTTTATCTTCGCCCAGCGCAGTCAGAAAGCACAGCATGCCGACCGCTGTAGTTGCATACAGCGCATTGCGCGGTACGCCATTATTGGCCAGTTTGCCAAAGATTTTGGGCGCCAAGCCTTGCGTCGCCAGCGTATACAGCATGCGCGTTGACGCGTACATGCCCGAGTTACCCGCCGAAATAATCGCCGTCAAAATCACCGCGTTCATCAGCGCTGCCGAGAAGGCTAAACCTGCATTCTGGAACACCAGCGTAAATGGGCTCAGGCCAATATCGGCGATGTCGTTCTTGAGCAAATGTGGATCGGTGTACGGAATCAGCATGCCGATCAGGAAAATCGCAATCACATAAAATAGCAAAATACGCCAAAACACTTGGCGAATCGCGCGCGGAATCGCACGGTGCGGGTTTTCTGCTTCACCCGCCGCGACGCCGATCAGCTCGGTGCCCTGGAATGAAAACCCGGCCACCATCATTACACCGATCATCGCAGGCAAGCCACCCACAAAAGGCGCATCGCCTGTCGTGAAGTTATGCCAGCCAGCCTGTTCGCCGCCGTGCATAATGCCGGCGATCATCAGTACGCCAGTCACAATAAACACGATCACCGTCACTACCTTGATTAGCGAGCACCAGAATTCGGCCTCGCCAAAGCCGCGCACCGAGATGACATTGAGCGCAAACATCACGGCTAAAAACAGACCACTCCAGTAAATGCCCGGCACATCGGGAAACCAGAACGCCATAATCAGCTGCGCTGCGACCAGCTCGACGGCAATCGTTACCGCCCAGTTGTACCAGTAATTCCAGCCCAGCGCGAAGCCAAAGCCGGGATCAACAAAGCGTGCGCCGTAAGTGGCAAACGAGCCCGAAACCGGCATATACGCCGCCAGCTCGCCTAAGCTGGTCATTAGAAAATACACCATCAGGCCAATCAGCAGGTAGGCGGCAATGGCTCCGCCCGGCCCTGCTTGTGCAATGGTTGCACCTGAGGCGACAAACAGCCCGGTGCCGATTGAGCCGCCGATTGCAATCATGGAAAGATGGCGCGCTTTTAAATTGCGCCGCAAAGTACCCGGAGGTGAAGTGGTGCTCATCGTTTCTGCTTCAGTAATTTGATTAAAAAATAAGCAATGATGATGCCCTAAACTGTGGGAATTGTCGTTTGTGGCTATCCCCTAGAATAAAGCCCCAGCCTTGTGAATGCCCTGATAGCTGACTATAGTTCAAGCCGATTTTCAGGCTTGCTCATGATCTGATTTTTAGGCTTGTTTGGAGGTTTTATGTTGCCTGAAGTATCGCTGCTACGATCAGGCCTGATGGCTGTTCTGGGCGCCGGCGTATTGCTGTATGGCAGCAGCACGGTACAGGCAGCTGACTTGCCCGAGCTGACCATTTATACCGAAAACGATCCGCCGTACGTCACCGTGGACGAACAAGGCCAGGTTGGCGGCCTGACCAAGCCTAGGCTGCAGCGCTTTTTGCAATCAATCGGCTATTCAGCCCGCGATATCAAAGTCCAGCCTTGGGTACGCGCCTATAAAGAGGCGATGAGCCAGCCCAATGTCCTGATTTACCCGATTGCCAAAACTCCGGAGCGTGAAGCGCGGCTGACTTATCTGTACCGGCTATACGATGCCAGCGTCTATTTTTACCGGCTTAGTGAGCGCACCGATATCCGGGTGAATAATCTGGCCAGCGCTAAAAAATACCGCGTCTGCGCCGTGCGCGGCGACTACCGGGCCGAATACCTGCAAAGCCAGCGGTTTGGGCGCATTGATCTGGCGCCCGATTCAACGGCCAACCTGAAGAAATTCCTTGCCGGGCGCTGCGATCTGGCCATCCTCACCGAAATCGGTATCCACAGCAAACTCGCCCAGCTCAACGAAAAACCCGAACGCGTCAGCATTGCCTATCCTTTGCTCGAACTCGACAGCAATCTGTATATCGCCATCAACAGTTCCAGTAAGCCCGAGACCATCAAGCTACTGAAAAAACGCGCCGCAGCGCTCGATTAGTTGTTTCCGAATCAGATTGGCGTCGTGCCCAGCTCTTCGGCCAGAATGTCGAGCAATGTGCGAACTGCTGGCGCTAGGCCGCGCTGGCTGACATACACCGCTTGCACGTGGCCGAGTGGGAAATGCCAGTCGGGTAGCACTTCCACTAGATCGCCACTGGCCAGATCGGCTACCACGGCGTCAGCGGGCAGAATGGTGACGCCCAGTCCGGCAATGGCAGCTTGTCGCCTGAGGCCGAAATGCTCGGTGGCCAGCCGAGGTGGCAGGATAAATTCGCGGCTTTCTCCGGCCGCGTTGACCAGCCGCCAATGAATGCGCTGGTCGGGCCCCAGCATGCCCAGTGCCGGTGCCATCGCCAGTGCGCCCGGTGTGTTAATGCCACCCAGTCTGGCGATCAGTGCGGGGCTGGCCACCAGCTTGATCTGGCTGGGGCGCAAACGCCGGGTGGCCCATTGCAAATCTTCATCGTCGGTGGCGCGTACGCGCAGTGCAACATCGATATTTTCTTCCAGCAGATCAACCCGGCGCGGTGTTGCGATGGTTTCAAGCACCACTTTCGGATTTTCGCTGATATAGCGCAGCAAGGTTTGGCTCAGTCCGTCCATCATCGCGGGCGGCATGCTTAGCCTGACCCGGCCAGCCGGTTCGATGCGCTGGCTGGCCACCACACATTCGGCAGCCTCGGCTTCGCGTAGCAAAGCCTGACAGTGACCTAGAAATTTCTGCCCAACGTCGGTGAGTGTCAGCTTGCGTGTGCTGCGCTGGAGCAGGCGTACGCCAAGGCGTTCTTCCAGTCCGGCAATCCGCCGCGACAGGCGCGATTTGGGTATCCCCAATTGCCGCGCCGCCGCAGAAAAACCGCCAAATTCGATCACGCGGGCGAAATACACATAATCGTTAAAGTCTGCACAGATTGGCGTCATAAATAGAACGATCCTTCCTGATTTTGCTATCTAGTGCCTATTTTGCGCCAAATATAAGATGAGCACATCAAAACATTGCACCAAAAAGGAAAGCATCATGAACCTGCTCCATATCGATTCCAGCATCCTGGGTGATCACTCGGTATCACGCCAGCTGAGTAAAGAAGTCGTTGAAAGTATCCGTCTGGCCGAGCCAGCGCTGAATGTGACTTACCGCGATGTGACCAGCTCGGCGACTTTGCATCTGGATGGCCAATTACTGGCCGCCAAAGGTACGCCCGAGCAACAACGCAACGCGCAACAAGTGCATCAGGTTAGTATCGCCGAGGCGGTGATGGCCGAGTTTTTAGCTGCCGACGTGCTGGTGATTGGCGCGCCAATGTACAACTTCTCGATCCCCAGCCAGCTTAAAGCGTGGATCGATATGATTAGCGTGGCGGGTGTAACGTTCAAATACGGCCCTAACGGTGCAGAAGGCCTGGCTGGTGACAAACGCGCGGTGATTGTTGCGACCGCAGGCGGCCAGCATGCGGGCACGCCGACCGGCATTGCGCACATTGATTACCTGCGCGTCTTGCTGGGCTTTTTGGGCATTAGCGATATTCGCGTGATTGCCGCCGAAGGCTTGGCGATGGGCCCCGAAGTGCGTGATCCCGCGCTGGCGGCTGCGCGTGCGCAATTGAGTGAAATTGCGGCCTAAATGAGCTAAAAATCATTTAAAGTTGCTATTTGCAATTAAAAACGGCCAATTTTAGTATTGAATTGGCCGTTTTTTTATGCCCCTATTTGCAACAAAGTTGCGCAACCATGTTGCAATTGTCTATGCTAATGGCTTTTTTGGCGGAGCCGTAGCATGAAAAAACTAACTGTCACCGTTTTATCCGGCTTTCTGGGCGCAGGTAAAACCACCTTGATGAATCACGTGCTGAAAAACCGCGCCGGCCTGCGCGTGGCGGTGATTGTGAATGATCTATCGGATGTGAATATCGACGGCGAGCTGATCCATCAGGGCGGCTTTGCGCGCGGTGAAGAGCGTCTGGTGGAAATGAGCAATGGCTGTATTTGCTGCACGCTGCGCGAGGATTTGCTCGAAGAAGTGGCGCGTTTGGCCAAAGAAGATCGCTTTGATTATCTGCTGATCGAATCCACCGGTATTGCCGAGCCTTTGCCGGTGGCCGAGACATTTACCTTCCGCGACGAGCAAGGCCAATCGCTATCTGATCTGGCGCAGCTCGATACAATGGTGACGGTGGTCGATGCGTTTAACTTTTTGCGCGATTACGCGGGAGGCGATTTGCTGGCCGAACGGGGCGAAACCGCTGGTGAAGAAGACGATCGCACCGTGGTGGATTTGCTGGTCGAGCAAGTCGAATTTTGTGATGTGCTGGTGATTAGCAAGCCAGACCTGGTCAGCGCTGAGCAGCTGGAGCAATTGCAAAGCATTCTGGCCGCGCTTAATCCACGTGCAGTGCAATGGGTCGCTGAAAACGGCGAAGTGCCACTGAATGCAATTTTGGGAACCGGCCGTTTTGACTTTGACGAAGCCGCCAACGCACCGGGCTGGCTGGCCCAATTGCGTGGTGAACCTGCTGTAAAAGTGCCAGAAACCGAAGAATATGGCATTAGCAGCTTTGTCTGGAATGCGCGCCGCCCGCTGCACCCGCAGCGTTTCTGGGATCTGATTCACAGCGAATGGGACGGCGTGTTGCGCTCAAAAGGTTTTTTCTGGTTGGCGAGCCGCCCGAGTTTTGCCGGTAGCTGGTCACAAGCCGGTGGGGCGTGTCGCCATGGCGCTGGTGGCTACTGGTGGGCCAGCGTGCCGAAAGCGCATTGGCCGCAAGACGACGATGCGCTTGATGCGATTGCCGATAATTGGGATGACGATTTTGGCGACCGTAAGCAGCAAATCGTGTTTATTGGCATAGAGATGGACGAAGATTTGCTCAAATCACGACTGAATGCCTGTCTGCTAACCGACGCCGAATTGGCCAGTAAAGATTGGAGCAACTACCCTGACCCATTCCCGGCGTGGGGTGTCGTCGCCGATGAACCCGAGGCTGTACCGGCGTAAATCGAACGGCATGCCCTAGTGTGTGCCTACTTGGGAATACACTGCCCCGGCAGATCGGCAATCGCATCCATGACGCTGCTCGCAGTGAGTTTAAAACGACTCCAGACCGGCAGCCCGGCGCGGCTCAAGCGCTGGGCCGTCCAGCTATTGCAGGTGTTCAGCAGGTAATAGTTGCCGACGGCGGCATAAAATTCGCTATCGCCATACAACCCCGGCCCCAGTGGCTGCACGTCTTGCTGCGCGTTCAGTGCCAGACTCTCGCTAATCGCTGCGTTAAGCTGCTCCAGTTGGGTATTGCTCAGACATAAAGGTTTGATTTGCTCTTTGGTGGCATACTTGGCTGGGGTATTGGTGAGTCCGACAATATGCATAATCGAGCCAGAGAGGCCAAACATGGCCTTGAGCGTGATTTTGGCGGTGATTTCTCTCGCCTGATAAAACCCCTTGTCCCCCCAGCCAATTTCAAAATGACTGGCCGCTGCAAAGCGTTTTTGCAGCGCAGGAAAGCGTTGTTTAAACGGTGCCGCAGGCACGATCAGGCCGGTATGCCAGCCATTATTGACCACATACACGGTCTGCTGATTCAGTGCAGTTTCTGCGCGCGCCAGAGGTGGCAGTGCGTACAGGAGTGCATACAAAGCCAGCGCAGCGATGATCTGGCCGATCCGCTTGATGCGTTGGGATAAGTCGCGTTTGAATTGGGTCAACATGGGCACTCACACTTGAAGCCAGCAGCATAAATGCGGGCAAAAGCAGTGTCCATGAAGGCGATGTTACGGTGGGTGCCTGCGTGTTGAGCGCAGGTACAAGGTGCGGGGGGCTCAGCAGATTTTTCGGCAAAAAGGCTGCCTAATTGGGGCTGGCAAGCTAAGTTAAAACATTGCCTCTAGTCTGACATCTGCCATGACTTTGCCCACCCCAACCTGGCTGCATATCGAAGAGCCTGCGCTGCGCCGCCTGCACGAGCCCATGTATGGCAATCTGCAGCCTCACCATCTGGGCAAGCTGGCGCATTCGATTGTGGCGGGCGAAGTGGCCGTGCATCACCGTTGCCCAATTAAAACCACGCTGGGCTCGTGCATCGCGGTGTGTCTGTTTGATCCGCACAGCAGGCTGATCGGCATGAATCATTTCATGGTGCCGCTACGCCATAGCAAGGATGATCTGGACGGCTATTTTTCCGGCATGGCGTCGATGGAAGTGCTGGTCAACGCGATGATGAAGGCGGGCGCGCTCAAGCATCATTTGCTCGCCAAAGCGTTTGGCGGCGGCGATGTGCTGGATATGAACCAGCGCCCGACTGTGGGTCAGGCCAATATCGAATTTACCGAAAGCTGGTTACGCAACGAGAAAATACCGCTGGTCGCCAGTGATCTGGGTGGCAAATGGGCGCGGCAGGTGATTTTTGAGCCGTCGACCGGCGATGTATTTTGTCGCCGCTTTAGCGCACACGCCGCCCGCAGCCGCGAGCTGGGTAAGGCCGAGCTGCAATACGCTGCACAATTGCAGCAAGCGCAGCGCGTGACCAAGATTGATTACTTCTAGTCTGGTATGAGAAATTGGTACGGGTATTTCCATGCAGATCAATCAATTATTGGTCTGCATGGCAATACATACTGGATGTATTCGTAGAGAAGTACAAAAAAACCGGAGCCGGTGCAATGTCTGATCAAGCATTGCGCCGGGTTCCGGTGGTTTTTGCCAGGGCCAGACTGAGCCGCTCAGTGCTGCTCAGTCTGGCCGGGTTTACAGCTTGGATGAGTTTAGAGCTTGCTCAGTGCGCGGCGTGTGGCCACTGCGTTGGCCAGATCCGACAGCAGTTTCTCGGTGTCGTCCCAGCCGATACACGCGTCGGTAATCGATTGGCCGTAGCACAATTCTTTACCCGCGCCGTCGTCCTGGCGGCCTTCAACCAGATGGCTTTCCACCATCACGCCGAAGATTGCGTCATTGCCGCTCGATACTTGCGCACAGGTATCAGCGCACACTTCCATCTGGCGACGGAAATCCTTGCGGCTGTTCGCGTGGCTAAAGTCGATCATGATCTTTTTTGCCAGGCCGGCTGCTGCCAAGTCCGCGCTGGCTGCGCGTACATGCGTTTCATCGTAGTTCGGCTCTTTACCGCCGCGCAGAATCACGTGGCAATCCGGATTGCCGCCAGTCGCAACAATCGCAGAGTGTCCGTACTTCGTTACTGACAGGAAATGGTGCGGCTGACCGGCGGATTTAATCGCATCAAACGCGATTTTCAGATTGCCGTCGGTGCCGTTTTTAAAGCCCACCGGGCAAGACAGACCTGAAGCCAGCTCGCGGTGAACTTGCGATTCGGTTGTACGTGCGCCAATCGCGCCCCAGCTCATCAGATCGGCCACGTACTGCGGCGTGATCATATCGAGGAACTCGCCCGCCGTCGGCATGCCGGTGTTGTTCAAATCAACCAGCAATTTGCGCGCAATGCGCAGGCCTTCGTTGATATTGAAGCTGCCATTAAGGAATGGATCGTTGATCAGACCTTTCCAGCCAACGGTGGTACGCGGTTTTTCAAAGTAAACGCGCATCACGATTTCCAGCTGGCCTTTGTATTGCTCGCGCAATTTCAGCAGGCGCTGGCCGTATTCCAGTGCTGATTTCGGATCGTGAATCGAACAGGGGCCAATGATCACCAGCAGGCGGTCGTCATTACCAGTCAGCATTTGATGAATCGCCTGGCGCGTTTCAAATACCGAGGTCGACGCGGTTTCATTCACTGGATATTTTTCGATTACTGCCACGGGCGGAAGTAACTCTTTGATTTCGCGGATGCGGACGTCGTCGGTTTGGTAATGCATGATCTTCCCTGCAGGCTAAGTGCAATCAGAGATTGCCTGTATATTCTTTAAAGAGAAGAGATTATCGTCTAAAGCGCCTGGCGGCAAGCGACGAAACGCAAAAAGCGCGTGGCAGGTGACTGGATGGGAATAAATCAGGCTGATTTGCAGTCGGCGCAAATGCCTTTGACGGTAATTTCTACCGAGTCGGCGATAAAAGACTTGGGCAGCGCCACTGGCAGATCGGTTTTGGCGTCTTCCAGGCAATAAAACCGGCCGCATTGCTGGCAATGAAAATGCGCATGATGATGCGGCGCTTTGGCTGCCGAGAAGCGCCAAACCCGATCGTCGCCGGATAATTTATGCGCCAGATTTTCGGCGGTCAGCCAGTCGAGTACGCGGTAAACGGTAACGCGATCAAGCCCCGGCGCGAGCAATTCCTGAATATCCAGATGCGACAGCGGGCGCTGCGCGCCAAGCAGGGTCGCCAAAATATCAACCCGCGCTGGCGTGATGCGAGCGCGGGTTTTGCTGATCAGTTCACGCGCGGTGGCGCGTGTGGTGTCATTCATGGGAGGGCAATCAATCCGCGTACTGTTTTTTCTGCCGTTCGCGGCGTTCTTGCGCTTCCAGCGACAAAGACGCGGTTGGACGCGCCAGCAGACGCAGCAGGCCAATCGGCTCGCCCGTATCTTCGCAGTAGCCGTAGTTTTCTTCGGCGATTTTGCGCAATGTCGAGTCGATTTTCAGCAATAGCTTGCGTTCGCGGTCACGCGTACGCAATTCCAATGCGTATTCTTCTTCCAGAGTGGCACGGTCAGCCGGATCAGGTGTGGCTTCTTGCTCTTGCAGATGGCTGGTGGTCTGGCTGGCATTGGCGACCAATTCAGCTTTCATTTGCACCAGACGCTCGCGGAAGAACTCGAGGTGATCCGCGTTCATATAGTCATCTTCGGGGCCTTTCCAGTCCCGGATGTCTTGTTCCGTGAGTTTTGCCATGATTATTCTCGCTTTTTGACAAGGTTGGCCGCTTACAAAATAAGCAACCCAGTAGGGCACGCAGCTTAATCAACTCCGCAGAGCAATGCAATAAGGTTGCGTGACAATCGTATTAAATCTAGCGTTTTATTGCGCCAAAACCCAGCGAATAATCACGCGCAGGTCTTTGTCTTCAATCTGCTGGGCTGGCATCGGAATCTTGCCCCATTTCCCGCCGGGCAGGCCTTTGCGTACTTCAGCCATCAGCATTGCTTCGGCGTCTTTCTGGCCTTTATAGCGCTTGGCCACTTCTTTGTACGAGGGGCCAACGATTTTCTGATCGACCGAGTGACAGGCCAGACAATTGTACTTGGCGGCGACCTTGGCGCCGTCGTCAGCAGCAAATACCGAGCTAGAGCATAGCAAAGCCAGAACCATCAAAGTGTTGCGCATAATCATCATTCCTTCCCAAAATGTGCAACTATTCTACTCCGCTTCACAGCAGATGCGCGCCTGCGATAAGCCCTTATCTCGGCTGTGCTACACTCGCGCGATTGAGCGGACAATTGATTTGGGAAGACAAGAGATGGATCGTGGGCAACGTTTTATGGCTGCGGCGATGGTTTTATCGCTGATTGCGCACGCCTTCCCCATTTTTGGCATTCAGTTTGTCCTGCCTGATCCACGCCAGTTTATTTCGCAGCAACCGCTAGATATTGTGCTGGTTAACCAGAAAACCACCACTCGCCCCAGCAATGCCGAAGTTGAAGCGCAGGCCGATCTGGATGGCGGCGGCAATACCGACGCGCCCGATCACCGCGTTAAATCGGCGCTGCCTGCCAAATCCAAGCAAACCGAGCTGGAGCTGGAGCAGGTGGAGTCACGCCTGAAAAAGCTGGAAGAGCAAAACAACCAGCTGATGACGCAGTTGAAATCGCCGCAGAAAGCCGCAACCGATAGCAAAAATGTGCAGGATAAACCCGACGGTCAGCCGCTGGATCTGGAAGAACTCAAAGACCAGGTGCGCAAGCAGCAGGAAATCGCCGGCCTGGCCGCCCAGATTGCCAAGCAAAATCACGAATATCAGAGCAAGCCGCGCAAAGCCTTTGTCGGCGCGCGCGCCAAGCAAACCAGTGTGGCCATGTATATGGACGGCTGGCGGCAGAAAATCGAGAAAGTGGGCACCATGGCCTATCCGGTCGATGCCACAGGCAAGAAAATCTACGGTCAATTGCGCGTTACGGTTGAAATTGACGCCGATGGCTCAATGCGTAACGCCCAAATTGACAAAAGCTCGGGCAATCCACAGCTCGATGCCGCCGCGCTGCGCATTTTAAAAATGGCCGCGCCATTTTCCAGATTGCCGCCCGATATGCTCGACTCCAGCGGCAAACCCGCCACGGTGCTGGTGATCACCCGCACCTGGACCTTCGAGCGCCAAACGCTGACCTCCGATTAATGCGCATCCTCGGCATCGACCCCGGCTCGCGCACGACTGGTTTTGGCGTCATCGACGTTGTTGGCCAGAATCGCGTTTATATCGCTTCGGGCTGCATCAAAACCCAGGGCGGGCCGCTGCCCGAGCGCATCAAAATCATCCTCGACGGCATCGCGCAAATTGTCGCCACTTATCAGCCGAACGAATCGGCCATCGAGCAGGTCTTCGTCAATGTAAACCCCGCAGCCACCTTGATGCTAGGGCAGGCGCGCGGCGCCGCTGTGGCGGCCTTGGTGCTGGCTGGGCTGCCGGTGACGGACTACACCGCCTTGCAAGTCAAACAGGCCGTCGTCGGCAACGGTCATGCCGACAAGGATCAGGTCGGGCTGATGGTGCAGCGCCATTTGCGCCTGTCGGGCGTGCCGCAAGCCGACGCCGCCGACGCACTCGGTGTCGCTCTGACACACGCCCAGCATCAGGGCGGTGCAGCCAAGCAACTCGCGGCGTACCGGATGTCGATGAAACGCGGGCGAATGGCCTAGGGGTATATTCTTGTAAGCTTTTTTGTGATTGCCCTACAGGCATATACATTGCCATGTATTGAGGCGCGCTACTGTTCATGAGCGAATTGCGCGGTAACGGACAGACGATTTTGATTTTCGCCCCGCAAAGCCGTTATACTGTACGTTCGTTCACTTTGGCGCTAGGCGCAGAGCTGCATCATGATTGGTCGTCTCACAGGCAAACTACTGGAAAAACAACCGCCGCAAATCCTACTCGACGTTGGCGGCGTCGGTTACGAAGTGGACGTGCCGATGAGTACTTTCTATGTCTTGCCGCATCTGGGCGAAGCTACGACGCTGTTTACCCATCTGGTGGTGCGTGAAGATGCCCAGCTGCTCTATGGTTTTGCGACTCGCGAGGAGCGCAATAGTTTTCGCACCTTGATCAAGGTATCGGGCATCGGCGCCAAAATCGCGCTCGCGGTCTTGTCGGGCATGACAGCGGACGAGCTGGCGCTGGCGGTGGCATCAGAAGACATCAAGCGCCTGTCGGCTGTACCCGGCATCGGCAAGAAAACCGCCGAACGTCTGGTGCTTGAATTGCGCGGCAAGCTCGCGACTGGCGGCTTGGTCTCCATGCCCGGTGAATTGCCATTGGCCACCACGCCGGACGATCGCAGTGATATTCTCAATGCCTTGCTGGCGCTGGGTTATAACGAGCGCGAAGCCAATCTGGCGATGAAAGCGCTGCCCGCCGATGCCTCAGTCAGCGACGGCATCCGGATGGCGCTCAAATCGCTGGCGAAAGGCTAATGGGTATTTCTTCGCAAGGCATATTCAATCTTAATTTCAGAGCCATACCTGCAAGGGTATCAAGATGATCGAAACCGATTCGCTGTTTTCCGCCCCACCGCCTGATCGCCTGATCACCGCGCAAAAGCTCTCGAATAATGAAGAGCAGCTTGAGCGCGCGCTGCGGCCGAAATTGCTCGATGAATACGTCGGGCAAATGAAGGCGCGTGGTCAGCTGGAGATTTTTATCGAGGCGGCGAAAAAGCGTGGCGAGGCACTCGATCACGTGCTGCTATTCGGCCCGCCCGGCCTCGGTAAAACGACGCTGGCGCATATTATCGCGCGCGAATTGGGCGTGAATTTGCGCCAAACCTCGGGGCCGGTGCTCGAGCGCGCTGGCGACCTAGCGGCGCTGCTGACCAATCTTGAGCCGCATGATGTGCTATTTATCGACGAAATTCACCGCCTTTCACCGGTAGTTGAAGAGATTTTGTACCCTGCGCTCGAAGATTTTCAGCTCGACATTATGATCGGTGAAGGCCCGGCTGCTCGTTCGGTCAAACTCGATCTGCCGCCATTCACTTTGGTCGGTGCGACCACGCGCGCCGGGATGTTGACCAATCCATTGCGCGACCGTTTCGGCATCGTCGCGCGGCTGGAATTTTATACGCCGGAAGAACTCACGCGGATTGTGAGCCGCTCGGCCGGCTTGCTCAATGTCGAAATGGCCGACGACGGCGCATTTGAAATCGCGCGCCGCTCGCGCGGTACACCACGGATTGCCAACCGTCTGCTGCGCCGGGTGCGCGATTTTGCTGAGGTCAAACACGATGGCATCGTGACGCGCGAAGTCGCTGATGCGGCGCTGCAAATGCTCGACGTCGATCACGCTGGGCTGGATGTGATGGATAGAAAATTGCTACTGGCGATTCTGGAAAAATTCGGCGGTGGCCCGGTGGGGCTGGATAATGTCGGTGCGGCGATTGGCGAATCAACCGATACGATTGAGGAAGTGGTCGAGCCTTATTTGATCCAGCAAGGCCTGATGCAGCGCACACCGCGCGGCCGCATGGCCACCTTAGGCGCTTATGCGCATTTTGGGCTGAATGCGCCCAAGAGTGAGCTTTAAAATTGCGGAGCATCTCGTGATAGCGATGTGACGAGTGCTCGCTACTTTTAAATCGCACTCTAAAACCGATGAATGATTGGTAATTTCATACAAAATCAACGCTAAATGCCCCGACTGGGGCATTTTTTATGCACAATAGCTATCCGAATACTGAAAGCCACGCAGGCAGCGGGGCTTTTCATCAAAGCTGAACTTTTTTGGCTGAGTGTTTTCCTAATTCAAGCGATTATTTTTTGGAGTATTTCCCGTGGATGTCAGCGCTGGCGTACAAGATATGTCGATTATCAGCTTGGTATTGCAAGCTAGTTTTGTCGTACAGATGGTAATGGTGATTTTGATGGCGCTGTCGTTTATGTCGTGGTGGCATATTTTCAGCAAACATTTCACCTTGGCGAATGCGAAAAAACACAGCGAAGAATTTGAAGACCGCTTCTGGAGCGGCTCTGATCTGAATGGCCTCTACGAACACGTCAAACGCAGCCGCAGCGTTGGCATGGAAAAAATTTTTGAAGCCGGATTTGGCGAATTTCTCAAGTTGCGTCAGCGCGGCAATATGGAGTTGTCCGATGTCATGGAAGGCACTCGCCGCGCCATGCGTGCTTCGTGCCAGCGCGAGCTCGATTTCCTTGATAAACACAATGCCTTCTTGGCTTCAGTCGGCTCGGTCAGCCCTTACATCGGTCTATTCGGTACGGTGTGGGGCATTATGTACGCGTTCAAAGGCTTGGGTAATGTCGGCCAGGCCACGCTGGCCACGGTAGCGCCGCACATTGCCGAGGCGCTGGTCGCGACAGCAATTGGCCTGTTTGCCGCAATTCCTGCTGTGGTCGCCTACAACCGTTTTGCCTACGATGTAGACCGCCTGGCCAACCGCTTTGATACTTTCATCGAAGAGTTTTCCAACGTTTTGCAGCGCCAAGTGCGTTAAGGCGGCGGTATGCAAAATCGTCGCCCTCGTCGCGCCAAAAGCGAGATCAATGTCGTCCCGTATATCGATGTGATGTTGGTGCTGCTGGTGATCTTTATGGTGGCCGCCCCGATGATGCAGCCGTCGGTGATTAATCTGCCTAGCGTTGGCAAATCGAATATCGAAGTGGCGGCCAAACCGCTCACCGTTGAAATCTCCGCCGAAGGTGCGTTAGGTCTGGTCGATGCGCCTGGCAGCAAGGCTGAAACGCAAGCCAGCGTGCCTGAGCTGGTGGCGGCGATCAAAGCCAAAATGGGTACACAAACCGATCGCCCGGTGATTATCTCGGCCGACAAAAATGTGAAGTATGAAATTGTCGTGCAAACGATGGATCAGCTACAGCAGGCCAATATCGCCCGCGTCGGCTTGATGGTGCAGCCTAAATAGAAAGCCCTATGAATCACATCCATAACCCCGCTCACGAAGAAAAACGCGGCCTCGCCTTTGTGCTGGCCGTGTTGATGCATGTGGTTCTAGCTGCGGCTTTGCTATTGTCGGTGCAGTGGAAAACGCAAAAGCCCACGCCGGTGGTGGTCGAGCTTTGGGGCGGCCAGCCGCCTGCTGCGCCCGAGCCAGCCCAGCCCGAACCGCCGGTGAAAAAAACCGTCAAGGTCGAGCCGCCCAAGCCTGAAATCGTGCCAGAAAAAGTGGATATTGCTACCGAGAAGGTGAAAAGCACGCCAAAACCAACGGCCAAGCCGACCGCTACGCCTAAAGTAACGGCTGCGCCAACTCCTACGCCGAAAGCCACAGTGGCACCTAGAGCAACGAGCGCACCAGCGGCTAAACCTACCGCTGCACCGAAGGTGAAAGCGACTGCCGTGCCGAAGAAAAACAGCGAAATGCAGGATTTGCTGTCATTGGATAATACGATTTCAAGTAATTCCACTAGCAATACCAAGCCAGTCGCTGGTGGCAAACCGGGCGGTACAGGGACTAATCCGAACGCGGTGGGTAATAGCGGCGCGGGCAAAGGCTCTGGTGCCAATGCGGCGGGTCTGGAAGGCTATAAAGGGCGTCTCATCCAGCAAATCAAATCGCGTACGGTTTACAGCAAAGGCGGCAGCCCGACGGCAGAATTCCGCGTCATCGTTCTGCCCGATGGCTCTATTCTGGAAGACCAGTTGCAACAAATCAGTGCCACAGGTGATCCGGCGTATGCCGAGGCGACCAAGCGGGCAATCTTAAGCATGGGGCGTTTCCCGCCACTGCCCGATGGTCAGACTTTCAGTGGCTCATTGCGGACGTGGAATATCAAATTCCGTCTTGATTAGGAATCTATCAATGAAGATGCTCAAACAGTTTTTACGTGGTTTGGTCGCAGCAACGCTGTTGGCTGCAGGCGCTGCGCACGCCGATATGACCATTGAAGTGGTTGGCGTTGGTAGCCAGCAATACCCCATCGCCATCGTGCCATTCAAAAGCGAAATCGGTCTGGCACAGGCGATTACACCAGTGGTTGGCACTGATTTGGGCAATAGCGGTTTGTTCAAGGTAATTCCCGCTGGCGACGTGGCGCCCCAACCGTTTTCATCTGGCGAAATCAATTTCCCGGCACTGCAGGCCAAAGGCGCGCAAACCGCGCTGGTGGGTCAGGTGATTCCCGATGGCAATCAGGTGACGGTGCGCTTCTGGCTGGTTGATCTGGCCACCAAGCAGGAATTGATCGCCTTTGAAAAACGCGGCAATGCCAGCCAGACTCGCCGTTTGGCGCATCAAATCGCCGATATGATCTACGCCAAGCTCACCGGCAAAACCGGCGCATTTGCATCGCGCATTGCTTATGTGCTGAAAACACCGGGGCGTTATCAATTGCAGGTGGCTGATTCGGATGGCTATGGCGCGCAGACTGTTTTGGCTTCGCGCAAGCCGATTATGTCGCCGCGCTGGTCGCCCGATGGCGGCAAGCTGGCGTATGTGTCGTTTGAAAAAGAAAAACCGATTGTCTATGTGCACGAGCTGGCCACCGGCAAACGCATTGAAGCTGCCAATTTCAAAGGCAGCAATTCATCGCCGGCCTGGTCGCCCGACGGCAAAAAACTGGCCGTGGTCTTGAGCAAGGACTTGGGCAGCCAGATTTATGTGATCAATGCCGACGGCAGCAACCCGCGCCGCATTACGCAAAGCGGAGAAATCAATACGGAACCTTCCTTCCTTGCCGATGGTCGCAGCATTGTTTTCACGTCGGATCGTGGTGGCAGCCCGCAAATCTATCGCCAGTCGATCGAGGGCGGTGAGGCGGTGCGGATGACCAATTCGGGTGCTTACAACGCCAGTGCGAAAATCTCGCCCGATGGCCGTTCGATGACGTATGTAAGCCGCAGCAATGGCTACCGTGTGGCCATTATGGATCTGGCCAGCCGCCAGAGCATGGTGCTCACCGATACCAATGCCGACGATTCACCGTCATTTGCGCCCAATAGCCAGATGATCCTGTATGAAACCGATGTGGGTCGCCGTGGCACGCTGGCCATTGTCTCTGCCGATGGCCGGATCAAGCAGCGGTTGAAAGCGCAGGGCGGCGAAGTTCGCCAGCCAGCCTGGGGCCCGATGTTGCGCTGATTTAGTACAAACACATTTTGTTTAATCAACGGAGTAAACCGATGAAAAAGATTGCACTCAGTGTATTAATGACCGCCCTGCTCGCTGCATGTGCCAGCACGCCAGCGCCAGTCACGGATCCAAACGCCAACCAGACGACGGGCAACACCAGCAACACCGGCTCCGAGATCACCACGGTGGATGCCACTGGCACTACGGGCGTAAAACTTGATCCACGCCTGAGCGACCCGAGCAATATTCTGTCGCAACGCCGGGTGTATTTCGACTACGACTCATTCACCGTCAAGAGCGAATACGACGCCATGGTGCAAGCGCACGCCAAATTCCTAGTTGAGCGTCGCGATTACAAAATCATCCTGCAAGGCAATACCGATAATCGCGGTACGGCAGAGTACAATCTGGCGCTGGGTCAGAAACGTGCCGACGCAGTGGCTAAATTGCTGCTCGCTTTGGGCGTGAACGAAAACCAGATCGAAGCCGTGAGCTTTGGTGAAGAGCGCCCGCTGGAAAACGGCGATACCGATGAAGCGTGGGAACGTAATCGCCGCGCCGATATTGTGTATAACGGCGAACAGAGCAAATAAGCCGCTTGCCTGACACTTGCCGCGTGCCATACGCTTGCCCTGTGTGGGCAAGCTGGCACCTTCCCAACCCCGCATTGCGGGGTTTTTAATACCATAGAGATTTGAAATGATGAAAACACTAAAAGCAAGCCTGATCGCCATGGTATTGGCCGGGATGGCAACGCAAGCCCAGGCCGGCTTGTTTGATGACGATGTCGCCCGCAAACAAGTCGCCGATCTGGCTGCTAGCGTGCAAACGCTGCAACAGCAAAACACCCAGCGTCTGGAGCAACTGGAAGCGAGCAAATCGCGCATCCTCGATCTGGTGCGTCAGCTGGACGCGCAAAAAGAAGAAATCGCCAAATTGCGCGGTGCCAATGAAGTGCTGCAATTTAATCTGGACGAAGCCGTCAAACGCCAGAAAGACCTGTATATCGATCTGGACGCCCGTCTGCGCAATATCGAACAAGCCAAAGCCGAAGCTAAACAGGAAGCCAAGCTGAGCGAGCAGGACAGCTTTGACGCCGCCGTGGCGCTGGTGCAAAGCAAGAAATTCAAAGACGCCAGTGCAGCCTGGAGCCGTTTTGTCGCCGATTACCCCGGCAGCGAAAAAATGGCCGCAGCCCAATACTGGATGGGCATGAACTATGCATTTAGCAAAGACTACAAATCGGCCAATATCGCCTTTAAAAACGTCGTTGAAAACGCCCCCGATGACGAAAAAGCTCCCGACGCCCTGCTCGGCCTGGCATCCGTCGCCGCGACCACGGGTGATAAAAAAAGCTCGCGCAATTACCTGATCAATATTCTGGAGCGCTACCCGCAATCAGAAGCCGCCGCTAAAGCCAAAAAAGCGCTAGCAGCGCCTAATTGATCGACAAGCGCAATATTGCAATAGCTCGCTCTCTAGGTATGTGGCTATAGCCTTTCTCCAAATTGGCTTTCAAGGCAATACCCTTCGTTTTTTGATGTGTCTCAATAGTCTGGCCAGACTTGTAGTGTCGCAGACCGACCTTGGCGCTCTGCAGTCGGGTCTGTCCAGGCTTCAAACAGGTTGTCATTGCTGTTCACCCTTTGGAGTTGAAGATGCAAATTGATTTCAAAATGATCGTTGTTCCAGGCCAGCAGGCTTTGGCCAAGCTGGCCGAGCTCCAGCAAAACACAGGTGTCGTGCCCATTATTCTGGGTAATGCGGATGAGACCGACGCCTTGTTTGAAAATATTGAAACGTCCGAAGAGTCTCTAGACGAGCTGCTGGCGCGTACCGAGCTTGAAGACGCGCAGCGCTGGTTGGCGGCTCGTGCCGAGGAAGCGAAGGCATTTGCGCTCGAGTTTGGCGCAGATGACACTGATGAAGAAGACGAGGACGAAGAAGATTGGGGTGAGGGCGACTTCGGAGGCATGCCGGAAGACGGCTCGGATGCTCGCCTGAGCGCCCATTGCAATATCATGACCGGAAAGCCGTATGAGCAAGTGGCGCTAGCGCTGGTTCCTGCCGAGCTGGCCTGGCAAGTGCCTTGCCATCTGCGCATCGGCGGTTGGAATGAATGCCCGGATGCCCCGGTTCATGCCGCCTTATTTCGCTACTGGGGCGAGCGTTACGGTGCCGTGCCTGTCTGCTACACCGGTGATGTGATTGAAATGTCGGTTAGCCGCCCGCCACAAACGCTGGAAGACGCATTAGCGCTGGCGCAGGAACAATACTTATATTGCCCCGATATTGTTGATCAGGGCACTGAGACGGTAGAGGCGCTGGCTCGCAGCCTGTTGCACTCACCGGTGTGGTATTTCTGGTGGGATTGAATGGCGCATTGCTAGTACTTGGGTATTGCTCTGTGAGTTAAATCTGGATTGCCCTGCAGGGCAATACATAGGTAAGATTTGTTCTGCGACGTGCTATGGCTTCTTGGGGCGAGTTGAATCAGGTCTTATCAACTAGTCCAGGTATAGCCATGCCGCGTTTTATCGTTGGACTCACTGATTTATCCAGTGCTGATAGGGCGTCACCCTGTCCTGTATTGCTTGCCCCACCTTAGTTCCCCAGCTTGATTGCCCCGAAGCGATACGCCACAAACGCACCGATCCCGCAAAACGCCAGCGTGCTCGCCAGTGGCAGGCTGCTGCCGTCGTGCCAGATTCCCATCAGTACCCCTGCCACCGTGGCAATGCCAAATTGCATGGTGCCCATTAGCGCCGAGGCTAAGCCGGCCTGCGCGCCGTGATGCGCCAGTGCGCCTGCAGTCGAGTTGGGCGCGGCAAAGCCCAGCGCCATCAGATACAGATAAATGCAGCCCACCAGCAGCCAGAACGGCGGATGAGTCAGCAGGCTGGTGAGCAGCAAGACCCCGCTAGCCAGCGCCAGCATGGTCGTTGAGCGCTGCAGTATTTGATCAATCGAATGGTTTTTCAGCGCTCGCGCATTAAACTGGCTGGCGATGATGTAGCACGCCGCAATGCTACCAAAAGTCAGGCTGTATTGCGTCGGGCTCAGGCCATACACCTTCATCATCACAATCGGCGAGCCGGTGATGTAGGCAAATAGCCCAGCCACGGCCAGGCCGCCGGTGAGCGCATAGCCCATAAAGTGCCGGTTGCGCAGTAGCTCAACATAGGCTCGTAGGGTGTTGCCGAGGTGAAAGCGTTGGTCTTGCTTGGCCGGACGTGATTCGGGCAACAGGTAATGCATTGCGATCAGGCACAGCAGCGCAAAGATCGCCAGCAAGGCAAAAATCGCCCGCCAGCTGCTCACGCCAACCACCCAGCTGCCGAGGAGTGGCGCCAGAATCGGCGCGACGCCCATCACCAGTACCAGAGATGAATACACCTGCGCCGCCATGCGCGGCTCGCAACGGTCACGCACCACCGCGCGGGCAATCACCATCCCGGCGCAGCCGCCCAGTGCCTGGATAAAACGTAGAGCAATCAATGCTTCGATACTGTTGGCCAGCGCGCAGCCGATGGAGGCGAGCAAATACACGCCCAGCCCGATCAGCAGCGGCGGTTTGCGGCCAAAATGATCCGAGAGCGGGCCGTATAAAATCTGCCCCAGCGCCAAGCCGATAAAGTAGCTCGCTAGGGTCAGCTGCACCGTGCCATCGTCGGCGTGCAGGCCGCTGGCAATCGCGGGCAATCCCGGCAAATACATATCAATCGACAAAGGCCCCAGCGCCGTGAGCGCGGCGAGTAGCAAAATCCAGCCCGCAAAGCGGCTGGGTGGCGGGGCAGGTGAAGTAGAGGTGTTTTTCATGGGTATATGTTGTCATGTCTTTTTCTATATGGTTTAGGGAGATATACCCATATAGATCAAGGGAATTGACACTGTTGAAGTACAATGACCTATTAAATGCCGAATCTATCGGGTGAACAAGTGTAATAGTGCAACTCACTTGACCCTTGTGCTTTGTCGCTAGCTCTGTGCAAACCAAACGTCAACAGTGCCTAGATCCGCTGGGGTAATCCTGCCTGTCTCTCTCTGGCGCGTCGGTATAAAATGGCGGCACGGCCAATCAAAGCGCAACACACTCTGGCCGTTTTTATTCAAATCCCCCGAACTGTTCTTCGGAAAGGAAAGCTCTACATGCGCGAATCTTTGCGTATCACCGAAATATTCCACTCGCTGCAAGGCGAAACCAGCCGCATCGGCCTGCCCACCGTATTTGTGCGCCTCACCGGCTGCCCGATGCGTTGTACCTATTGCGATAGCGCGTATGCCTTCACCGGCGGCAAAACCATGAGTCTTGACGAGATCATGGCGCAAATTGAATCCTACGGCTGTAAAACCGTCTGTGTCACCGGCGGCGAGCCACTGGCGCAAAAGCCGGTGCATCTGCTGTTCAAACGTCTATGCGATGCTGGCTATAGCGTGAGCACCGAAACCGGTGGCGGCCAGCCAATTGATTGTGTCGACCCGCGTGTGTCGCGCATTCTGGATATTAAAACGCCAAAATCGGGCGAAATGCACAATATGCTGTGGGCCAACGTCGATGCGGTGACCGAGCACGACGAAATCAAATTTGTGCTGGTTGATCGCAGCGATTACGAATGGGCGAGGGATTATGTGCGCGAGCACCGCTTGCACGAGAAAGCACCAGTGATTTTCTCGCCGGTTTGGGAAAGCCTCAAGCCCGTCGATCTGGCCGACTGGGTGATCGCCGATAAGCTGCCGGTGCGCGTGCAAGTGCAGCTGCATAAATTACTCTGGGGTGAAAAGCCAGGGGTATAGCCTGCTGCTCTTTTCTAATCCTGTCTTTGATTGATATACCCCATGGGGATTTGCCATGAACAAAAAAGCGATTATTTTATTATCCGGTGGTCTGGACTCAGCAACATGCTTGGCGATGGCCAAAGCAGCGGGCTTTGATTGCTACGCGCTCTCATTTGATTACGGCCAGCGCCACAATGCCGAGCTGGACGCCGCCAAGCGCGTTGCTGCGAGCCTTGGTGCCGTTGAGCATCGCGTAATCAAGATTGATCTGGCGGCCTTTGGTGGCTCGGCTTTGACCGACGCCAATATCGCTGTGCCGGTTGATGGCGCAATGGAGAACGAAATCCCGGTGACCTACGTGCCAGCGCGCAATACCGTGCTGCTGTCGTACGCGCTAGCGTGGTCGGAGGTGCTGTGCGCCGACGATATTTACATTGGCGTGAATGCCGTCGATTACTCGGGTTACCCCGATTGCCGCCCCGAATATATTTCGGCATTTCAAGCGATGGCACGGTTGGCAACCAAAGTCGGCGTTGAAGGCTCGGCGCTGCATATCCACACCCCGCTGATCCGTTTGACCAAGGCACAAATCATCGCCGAAGGCTTAAAATTGGGCGTTGATTACAGCCTGACCACCACTTGCTATCAGGCCAATGATGCCGGTGAAGCGTGTGGTGTATGCGATGCTTGCCGTTTGCGCGCAGCCGGTTTTGCCGCCGCAGGCGTGACTGACCCGACGCGCTATCAGGCGAATCAATAAGTCTCGTCGAAAATAATTGCAAAAAGTGCTTGCCAAGCTGAAAAAGCACCTATAGAATGCGCAGCCTAAGTAGGGGAGTCGCCAAGTTGGTTAAGGCATCGGATTTTGATTCCGACATGCGAAGGTTCGAATCCTTCTTCCCCTGCCAAACAATCAAGCCGCTAACGATATCCGTATCGAGCGGCTTTTTTGTTGTCTATCGTTTGGGTATTGCTCGCTATATCAAACGCAGCGTGCCCTACAGAGCAATACCTGTTCAATATGCCGCTCAGCATTCAAACCGGGAGCAATCTTTGACTTACCGCGAATTGATCCAGAGTCAGCTTCAGCAAGGCCAGATCGAGCGTTTTGACGCTCAGGTGCTGCTCTTGCACGTGTTGAAGAAAAACCGCGCCTGGCTGATTGCGCACGATGATGAAGAGGCCAGCGCTGCCGAGATAGCCACCTTTCAGGCGCTGGCTGCGCGGCGGCGCGATGGCGAGCCGGTGGCCTATCTACTCGGTAGCCGCGAATTTTATGGCCGCGAATTTATCGTCAATCCATCGGTACTGATCCCACGCCCCGACACCGAATTGCTGGTCGAGCTGGCGCTGGCGCGCGCCCCCAACAATGGCAAGGTGCTTGACCTAGGTACAGGCTCGGGCTGCATCCCGATTACGCTCAAGCTGGAACGAGGCGATTTATCAGTCAGTGCGCTTGACCTATCGAGCGACGCCCTCGCCGTGGCGCAAGCCAATGCGCAAAGCCTGAGTGCTGACGTGCGCTGGCTTGAATCAAACTGGTTTGCCGCTGTCGCGGGCGAAATATTTGATCTGATCGTCTCCAACCCGCCGTATATCCACGCCGAGGACGATCATCTGCATCAAGGCGATTTGCGTTTCGAGCCCAGCGGCGCGCTCACTGACGGCCACGATGGGCTGGCTCATCTCCAAACCATTATCACCGCCGCACCTAGCCACTTGCAGCCGGGTGCCTGGCTGCTGCTTGAACACGGCTGGGATCAGGGCGCCGCTTGTCGCGAAATGCTGGCAGCAGCAGGCTTTAGCGAGGTGCAGACCTGGCAGGATTTGGGCGTCAATGATCGCGTCAGCGGTGGTCGGAAACCTTAGCGATTGCAAAGGCGCGATTGCGCTGGATCAATCGCGACGGCTTGCCCACCGGAAGCAACGGACTTACAATACCCGAGTAAATTATTCAAGCTTTGCGAGCATGTTGTTTTCATTCGCTCCGCTAGCCCAACCACGAAGAGCCAAAATCATGAGCACTCAAGACACCATCCGCCAGCAAGTTACTGAAAACCCAGTGATTTTGTATATGAAAGGCACTCCAACTTTCCCGCAATGCGGCTTTTCGGCCGGCGCGGTGCAAATCCTGAAAAACCTCGGCGTGAATTTCGCTGCGGTGAACGTATTGGCCGACCCGGAAATCCGCCAGGGCATCAAAGAATTCGCCAACTGGCCAACGATTCCACAGCTCTACATCAAGGGCGAATTTGTTGGCGGCAGCGACATTATGAAAGAGCTGTACGCTAGCGGTGAACTGGCTGAAATGGTTGCCGATCTGAAAGCCGAATAATTCGTTTTCATCGCCCCAATTAAAAAACGCCGCTAGGTTTGGACCAGCGGCGTTTTTTTCTGCAATTTTCTTGGCGCTGTTTGAAACCAGCATTCCTCACATCCTTGCAGCGCTGAAAAAACCTCAATAGACCCTAGGGTCATTTCACCGCTGCGTAGCAGCACAGTAGCAGCTAGAATAGCGCGGATATGACTATTGCACGGAATAAGCAAATGAGCACTGTACTGGATGTTGTTATCCTCGCGGCTGGTAAAGGCACGCGGATGTATTCAAGCCTGCCCAAGGTATTGCATCAGTTGGCAGGCAAGCCACTGGTACAGCATGTGATTGATACTGCGCGGGGTCTGAAACCGGCAAAGCTGGTGGTTGTGTATGGTTTTGGGGGTGAAAAACTGCAGCAGGCTCTGGCAGGGCAGCAGCTTGGTTTTGCCTTGCAGGCCGAACAGCTGGGGACTGGTCATGCGCTGGCGCAGGCTGTGCCGCAGCTTGAAGGCGACACCACACTGATGCTGTATGGCGATGTGCCCTTAACCCGCCAAGCGACTTTGGAGAAATTACTGACCGCCTGTGCCGGTGGGAAATTGGGGATTCTGACCGATATTCTGGACGATGCTACCGGCTATGGCCGGATTGTTCGCAATGCAGATGGTCAGGTGACCCATATTGTCGAACAGAAAGATTGCAGCGCCGAAGAAGCGGCAATCCGTGAAATGAATACCGGTATTCTGGTGTTGCCCACCGCCAGACTGAAAGGCTGGTTGTCCGAGTTGAAAAACGACAATGCGCAAGGCGAATACTACGCTACTGATCTGATTGCCCTAGCGGTGCGTGATGGCGTCGAGATTGCCACTGTGCATCCGCAAGACCACTGGGAGGCGGAGGGGATCAATAATAAATTGCAGTTGGCTGCTCTGGAGCGAATTCATCAGCAGGGGATTGCCAAGGCGCTACTGACCGCCGGAGTCGGTCTGGCCGACCCAGCGCGGATTGACGTTCGCGGCACGATTGAACATGGTCAGGATGTGACAATCGATGTGAATTGCGTGTTTGAAGGCCGGATTGTGCTCGGTCAGAATGTCAGCATAGGTGCGCATTGCTATCTGAAAAATGTGACGATTGCCGATGGGGCGGTGATTCATCCTTTTTGCCACCTGGAAGATGCTGTCGTAGGCGCAGGTAGCCTGATAGGCCCGTACGCTCGCCTGCGTCCGGGTGCCGAGCTGGCTGCTGACGTTCATATTGGCAATTTTGTTGAGGTTAAAAAATCAATCATTGGCCAAGGTAGCAAGGTAAACCATCTAACGTATATTGGCGATACAACAATAGGTACGGGTGTCAATGTAGGTGCAGGCACAATTACGGCCAACTATGATGGCGTGAATAAATTCCGCACCATTATTGAAGACAATGTGCGCATCGGCTCGAATAATGTACTGGTTGCTCCGGTGACGATAGGTGCGGGTGCTACTACCGGGGCAGGTTCGGTCATTAGCAAGAATGCGCCAGCTGGTGAGCTGACGGTAGCCAGAGCCAAGCAAATCACCATTACCGGGTGGCAACGGCCAACTAAAAAGTAAAGTAATTGGTGCTGGTGTGCTACTTGGCAAGAGAGGCTGGCCTATCGCGCAATCGCTGGCTATTTCCTGTTAGGCTCCGCTCGTCAAGCAGCCTCTCAATCCCTTTTTTGGACTATCCTATGCCGTACGTAAACGTTCAGATCACCAAAGGTGCAACACGGCAGCAGAAGGCCGAGATCGTTAAGGACATTACGGACTCACTCGTTCGAGTTCTCGGCAAAAAGCCTGAGCACACCCATATTGTCATTCAAGAAATTGCAGACGAGGATTGGGGTTACTCAGGCATGCTCACGGACGACTGGAAGGCTGTGCAGTCAAAAAAGTGACGGCGCGCCCACAGTTCACTCAAGCGGCGATGTACACCAACCCCGACCGAGTCGGGGTCGGCTGATTCAGGTGATTAAATGCCAGCAATGCGATCCAGTATGCCGCCAAGGCGGGTGCTGCTTTGCTCCATCTGTTGCAATGCGCTGAGTACCTGCTCTTTTTTGCCGGCCTGCCAGGCAGAAATGGCGGCGGTGCCGTTGTGATGGACTTCGCCGTGTGGCGCTTCCATTTCGCGGTAGGCGGGGTTTTTGCCCAGCAGGGCTTGGCCTTCGCCGTTGTAATACCAGTGCCCAAAGCGGCATTGATGCGGGTCGTTCGTGATATGCAGGCCGCCGCCGCTGGGCGCGCCTGATACGCTTTGATAAACGCGGAACTTAAATAGCAGGTGGTCCAGCTTGGCCACTTCGACAAAGCTGGCCAGCATATTTTGGTTGACCATTTCTTCCATTTCGCCCGATACGGTAATCAGCAGCTCCATATCGCTGGCGGCGTTGCGGCCCATATCGCTGTATTGTGCGGTTTGCTCGGCCATGGTGTTCATGGTTTGTTTGACCGACTGGGTTTCCTGGCGGATTTCGCCAACCAGCTTGGTAATGTCTTTGGTGGCATTGCCGGTGCGCTCGGCCAGCTTGCGTACTTCATCGGCCACCACCGCAAAGCCACGGCCTTGCTCACCGGCACGGGCGGCTTCAATTGCGGCGTTCAAGGCCAGCAGATTGGTCTGATCGGCAATTTCCTTGATCAGCTGCACAATGCCACTGATTTGGTCTGATTGCTGATCCAGTTTGTCCACCTCGGTGACAGATTGGGCGGCGGTACTCGAGAGCTGGGTCAGGCTGTCGGAAATGGTCGCAATCGCTTGCGTATTGTCGCTGGCCACCCGGCTGAGCGCGACTGCGCAGCGCTGCTCTTCCTTCATTTTTTCATTCATTCTGCCCAGCGAATGCGATGAAGCATCGAGCGATACGCCAAATTGCGCCAGCGATTCAAACATCGAAATATAGTACTTGCCCTCGCCATTATCCTGATTTTGCAGGCTGCTGATAAAGTCCTGGTCTTTGAGCAATTTGCTGTTTTCTTTTTTCAGCTTCTGATTTTCTTGTTCCAGATTGGCCACTCTTTCGTACAAACTGGCAATCAGCTTTTTTTGACCAAAAAACATCTCAGTCCCCTGCGCAACTTGATAATTTGCCCAGTATAGTCAACAAGCTGCGGCAACGCCCTGACTCGGATGCAATCGGTGCAAAATGCAGACGATACGGCGCATAGCGCTGCCCGGAGCCTATATCCCCGCCCAGCTGTGACCCAGCCCACAGCCCGGCGTGCCATGATCCTGTGCAGCAGAATTTATCTTTCAAATTCAAACACTTGCCAAATCACTGCTTGGCGAAAACCCTAATATCATTCCTTACGACTTCGCGTAGCATCGTTTTTTTTGTAAGCTTTGTATTGATCAACGATGAAAAAAATGCTGATCGCGGCCATTGTTATTGCAGGTGGCGCACTTACTGCATGGCAGTATCTTGGTAAAGCCCAGTCTGGAAAGGCGCTAGAGAGCAATACCCCTGTAGCAGCCTCTGCAGCCGGCGAGCAGAAAACCCTGCGCATTGCGCTGGAAGGCAAATATCCGCCATTTGAATATCTGGATGCCAATCAGCAGCTCACTGGTTTTAATGTTGATCTGGCCAATGCGCTGTGCACGGAGATGAAGGTGCGCTGCGAATTCACGCGCTTTGATTTTGACCAGCTGATTCCCTCGCTGAACGAGCATAAAGCCGACGCCATTGTGGCGTCGTTGTCGATTACCGAAGAGCGCGAACAGCTGGTGCAATTTACCGATGTGTATTCGCGCGTGCCGGGCACCTATGTGGCGAGCAAAAAATCCAAAATCATCTGGCCGGTGATTACCGCCGAGCGCATTCGCGGCGAAAGCATCGGCGTGGTGGCCAAAACGACGTTTGATGATTACATCAGCAATGAAATGGACCAAAGCAAGGTGATGATTAAACGCTTTGCCAGCGCCGATGAGATGATGAGCGCGCTGGAAAAAGGCGAGATCAAGCTGGTGTTTGACGATAGCGCGGTGCTGGGCAATTTTCTGAAATCGGCCAGCAATCAGGATCGCTTTGAAATGGTCGGTAATCGCATTGATTCGCCCAAATGGCTAGGCCGCGGCGAGGCCATTGCGCTGCGCAAGGAAGACGGCGAGCTGCGCGACCAGTTTAATATGGCTTTGCGCAAAATCATTGAAAGCGGGCAACATCAGCAGCTGGGCTATAAATACTTCACCTTGCGCGTGCTATAAAACGCCAAAGCAGCAGCATCAAACTCAAGGCCTGTTTCACGTGAAGCAGGCCTTAGATTTTTGTACTTGGATAAAGTAGCCGTTTACCCGCTAAAATAGCCGCACATTTAAATCAGTAGTCACGGAAACCATGTCGGAACCGATCGCGCCAGTAGCAGAAGAAACCATCGAATCAGCCCATGCCGCCAGCTCGGGCGGGCAGGGCGGCCGCTTTATCGAAGCGCAGGTCTCCGCCACGCCAGACGATGGCGAATCGGTGCAGCTCGGGCTATACGCCGAAAAAAGCTATCTCGAATACGCGATGAGCGTCGTCAAAAGCCGCGCTTTACCGCAAGTGGAAGACGGCCAGAAGCCAGTCCAGCGCCGCATTTTGTACGCGATGCACGAGCTGGGGCTCACCGCCACCGCCAAACCAATGAAGTCGGCGCGGATTGTCGGCGATGTCTTGGGTAAATATCACCCGCACGGCGACCAATCGGCGTACGACGCTTTGGTGCGCATTGCGCAGGATTTTTCGCTACGCTATCCCTTGATCGACGGCCACGGCAACTTTGGCTCGCGTGACGGTGATGGCGCTGCAGCTTATCGTTACACCGAGGCGCGTTTAACGCCCGTTGCCGACTTGCTGCTCGGCGAGCTTGATCAAGGCACGACCGACTTTATTCCAAACTACGACGGCGCTTTTAAAGAGCCGGTGTTGCTGCCCGCGCGCTTGCCAATGCTGCTGCTCAATGGCGCTTCCGGTATTGCCGTCGGGATGGCGACCGAAATGCCGTCGCACAATCTGGGCGAAGTGGCCGACGCCAGCGTGGCCTTGATTCGCAACCCCAAGCTCACTACCGCCGAATTAATGGCCTATATCCAGGGCCCGGATTTGCCCGGTGGCGGCCAGATTATTTCCTCTCCGCGCGATATTACCGCAGCGTATGAAAATGGCCGCGGTAGCCTGAAAGTACGTGCGCGTTGGGAAAAAGAAGACCTCGCGCGCGGCCAATGGCAACTGATTATTAACGAGTTGCCACACGGTGCTTCGAGCCAGAAAATCCTCGAAGAAATCGAAGATCTGACCAATCCGAAGGTCAAAAAAGGCAAAAAAGCGCTTTCGCAAGAACAAATCCAGACCAAGCAGTTGATCCTGAGCGTGCTCGATCGCGTACGCGATGAATCAGGCCGTGATTGTGATGTGCGTCTGGTATTCGAGCCCAAATCATCGCGGCAGAATCCCGATGAGCTGATGAATTTGCTGATGGCGCACACCAGCCTGGAAACCAGCCTGTCGATCAATATGGTGACGATTGGTCGCGATGGTCGCCCGGGGCAGAAAACGCTGCGTGACATCATCGCCGAGTGGATCGACTTCCGTTTTGTCACCGTCACGCGCCGCGTCACGCATCGCCTAGGTCAGGTGAATGATCGCATCCATATTCTGGAAGGCCGCTTGCTGGTCTTGCTCAATATCGACGAAGTGATCCGCATTATCCGCAATGCCGATGATCCGAAAGCCGATCTGATGGCGGCCTTTGCGCTGTCCGAGCGTCAAGCTGAAGATATTCTGGAAATCCGTCTGCGCCAATTGGCACGGCTCGAAGGCATCAAGATTGAGCAAGAACTGACTAACTTGCGCAATGAAAAAGCCGAGCTGGAAAACCTGCTGACCAACCCGCAGGCAATGCAGCGCCAAATCATCAAGGAAATCGAAGCGGATAAGAAAAAATACGCCGACCCGCGCCGCACGCTGATCGAGCAGGCTGAACGCGCTTCAGTCGAAGTAGCCGTCGTCGATGAGCCGTGCACGATTATCCTGTCGGAAAAAGGCTGGTTGCGTTCGCGCCAAGGCCATGGCCTTGATCTGCAAAATCTGACGTTTAAAGACGGCGATAGCCAATTGGCGGCGATTGAATGCCGCACGGTTGATCAGCTGGCACTCTTTGGCAGCGATGGCCGCGTGTACACCATCCAAGCATCCGTCGTACCGGGTGGGCGTGGCGATGGCGTGCCGGTGACAACGCTGGTTGATCTGGTCGCCAAAACGCGCATTACGCAAATGATCGTCGCCAAACTGGGTGAATGGCTGGTGATCGCCAACTCATCGGGTTACGGTTTTGCATGTCAGGCCGATAATCTGATCAGCCGCCAGAAAGCCGGCAAGAGCTTTATCACGCTGGAAGGCAATGAAACGCTGCTGCGCGTCACCAGCTTTAGCCCAAGCGCCGACGCGATCGTGGCGTGTTTGTCCAAAGCCGGTAAGCTGCATCTGTTTGCCTACAGCGAATTCAAGCAACTGGCTGGCGGTGGTCGCGGCGTGATTACGATGGCGCTGGACGATAAGGACGAGCTGGCGGCGATTACCGTTTGCGATGGCAAATCGTTGAAATTGACCGGCACAGGTCGCGGCGGCGTGCCAAAAGAAATGAATCTGGACGCCAATGAAATGGCGCCGTACATCGGCAAACGCGCGCGCAAAGGCAAGCCGATTAACGCAGGGTTTAAATTTCCGGGGTTTTAAATGCTGTTTAAATTCTTGCTGCTGATTTTGGTCGGCGTCGTCATTTATCACTATCTGAAGCGCCGTCGGCAGCAAGAGCAGTTTTATTACCTGAATCATTACCGCTTCCCCAGCGGCATCCGGCGGCGTCTGGCGCTGAAATACCCCGAGCTAAACGACGCGCAATGGCAGCAGGTTGAAAACGCCATGCGGCAATACTTCCGCCTGCACGCCAAAAGCAAAGCTGCGCTGGCCATGCCATCGCTCATTGTCGATGAATACTGGCACGAATTCATTTTGCACACCGCCGTCTACGAGGAATTTTGCAAAAAAGCCCTCGGCCGCTTTCTGCATCACACCCCGGCAACGGGCGCGCAGGGCCATGCTGATTTGCAACGCACCTGGGTGCGCGCCTGCCGTGATGAAGGGCTCAACCCGGCGCTGGCGACCTTGCCACTGATTTTCGCCATTGATGCCGCGCTGGCCATTCCCGGTGGCCAGCATTACTCGGGCGCCCAATTGGCCGCAGCAGCGCAATCCACCAGCAGCTGCTCATCGTCCGGCTGCAGCAGCACAGACCGCAGCGATGACAATGACTCCGACAGCGGCGATTCAGGCTGCTCCAGCAGTTGTGGCGGCGGAGGAGACTGATGCAACAGATGAAATTACCCGCCCACTTGCAAAGCAGCTGGCAACAGCTTGGCATTGCGCCCGAAGTCTTGCAGCAGAAATCGCTGTGCGTGTTTGCCGAAGCCACCGAGCTGGTTGATGTAGAAACCACCTTTGACGGCCGAGTTTGGCAGCTGACACCAGAGGCCGCAGACGCCTGGCTGCGCATGCAGGCCGCTGCAGACGCCGACGGGATCACGCTGAAAATCGCCTCGGCCTATCGTGCCAGCAGCCGTCAAGTCGAGCTGATCCAGCGCAAGCTCGATCTGGGCCAGCAGATCGCCGACATCCTTCAAGTGCTCGCGCCCCCCGGCTGCAGCGAGCATCACACTGGCCGCGCCGTCGATATCTACCAGCCTGGCGGCCCTGTCGTTGAAGAAGCCTTTGAAACCACCAGCGCCTATGCCTGGCTCAGCCAGCACGCCGCCACCTTTGGCTTTACACTCTCCTTCCCACGCAATAACGCCTACGGCTACGTCTACGAGCCGTGGCACTGGTGCTATCAATCAAATTGATTTGATTGGGTATATATCGCTAAGCCAATATTGGCAATTGCTGCATGGCAATACCCTTATCGTATTGCTGAGCTGTCGAACACACACTGTACCATCAGTCACGTCTCTATCCCTCGCTGTGCACTACCCAGTGATTATCCAGCGCCATCGGTTTGGGCCATGCCAGAAACTGGCCTGGTGCGCTGGGGTGCCAACGCACTAGGCCATAGGCGGTCGCGGCCAATACACCATTACCCCGGTCAGGCCCTGGCCAAGCGGCCAGTGCATAGGTTTCTTTGAATTCAATCGCTTTGCTCAGCTTCTTGGCTGCTGCAGCTTGCCAAAGCAGAGCCTGATTCGCTTTGCTGCACGACAAAACAAATCCGCCTTGTAGCGCTGGCACGATGTCGCCGCTGAGCCCTATACCATCATTGTCCGTGCTGGGAATCTGCAGCTGATCATTGGCCAGTAAAGCAAAAACCGGTGCTGCAGCCCGTGCCGCCTCGCTGCCATGCTCGGCTTGCAGCGCCAGCCCAAGTAGTTCGCTGCCATCGGGGCGCTGAGCCAATGCCAGATGTCGCATGCTCAGGCGCGGATCGGGTAGCCGCCAGAGTCCCAGCTTCTGGCCGCTGCTGGCATCCAGCCTTACCAGGGTTGAATCCATCCGGTGCAGATCATATTTGGCATCCCGCGCATCTCTGGGCACGCCACCATTGGCAATCATCAGACGCCCTTGCGCGTCAAACGCCAGCTGGTGCGGGTCGATACCCCAGCTATCCCAGCTGGCGATTTTTTTCAGGGTATCACGCTCGCGAACACCGATCACGCCACGCCCTGTCTCCAGCTCGGTTTCGCTGGTGAACACCTTGCTGCCGTCTGCGCTCAGCAGGGCATGTCCGTTTAGCCTTGTGTTTTCGGCCTGCATACTGTGCTGCCCAACTACATTGCCTTGCGCATCGCAGCGCATTAGCCATGTACCGGGGCGTACGCCAACGATTAGCAAATGGCCGTCAGGTTCGATGCAAATACCGTGTGGACGCGTCGGTAGCTTTACGGCGCTGTCGATGCTCAATGATTTTGTTTGCCAGTCGGCCAGCAGAATCCCGGCAAAATACGGGTCGCTTTCTTTGGGGTCTCTCCAGGCTGCGGCGATGCGCGTCCAGCGTGGGGTTTTGTCCGCGGCCAGTGCTCTGGCTGGCCAGATGGGCAGTGTACCCAAGGCCAACATGGCTGCCATTAATTCACGTCGATTCAAGGTTGTTCTCTATGAAAAAAGAGAATAATTATCATTTAAAATAAGGGTGGCGATATGAATCAATTGCTCCGGCTTGATCTGGGTCAACTCAATGCGCAGCCGAGCAAGGGTTGCCAGTAGGGGATTAACGGTACTTCATTTTTGCCTAGGCATAACGATATTGGTTTTACACGCTGTGCCAAGCGTGTGCTGGAGACCGATATCATGCGCTACGCCATTCACCCCATCTGGACCACCACCCAGCGCCCACAAACGCTGCGCTACGGGCTTTATCAGATTTGTCAGCAGGGCGAGGTGGAGATTGCCCGGGCAATCCGCCTGTCTACGATCGAAAATCTGCGCCAGCAGCTGATTTGCCATAGCAAACCCAAGTAGTTTTCTGTAAGCCTGCTTTCTGCGGCTACACGCTGGCCGTGGCTCACCCTGCTATTTTATCTGCCAAGCTACTGATTTATAGCGATTTAATAAGTTTAACGGGCGTGTAATCCCATTTTTATCCTGCCGTCACATCGCACAGATTTGACCAGCCTACGCGCTGCGATGACGGAAAATCTTGGCCTTAAGCGGGCGGGAACTGCGCTCAAGTGGCTGTTTCTGCTGGGTTATTTACATTTATTTCAAATATATTTAATTTTAACTTTCAATTTTAATGGGTGGTAGTAAGTTAAATTTGAGTACGCGCCCCAGACCTTGGACAATGCCGGAATAAAAATGACAACAAAAGTCAGTTTCGGTAAATAACTCTAGGGAAGGGTTTATGAAGATCATTGCACCTCACTATCTGGCGCTGCTGATGGCCGCCAGTGCTTTGCCCGCCGCTGCGGCGGTTTGCCCGGCCAGCTGGCAGGCAGGAACAACGTATCTGGCTGGGCATGCTGCCAGCCATCAGGGTTATGAATACCGGGCCAAATGGTGGACGCTGGGCGAAAACCCCAGCCAGAACGCCAGCACAGGTCAAGTGTGGCAGCTGATCGGCGCATGCGAGGCAAATATACCTACGCCAAGTATCACGCCAAAAGCCACACCTAGTATTACACCAACTGCAATACCCCTAAGTCCAACGCCTTTCCCCAGTACTTCACCAACAATATCTCCTGCGGCGTCGCCGATCCCATCGCCGTCCGCATCACCCAAGCCGACACCATCGGCTTCACCAGCTCCCTCGGCCAGCCCAACGCCACGGCCTAGCTCATCTCCCAGCCCTGTTGTGACGGCGAGCCCGACGCCCAATTCATCCAATGGCTGCCAGCCGGAGTGGCGCAGCCAGACGGCCTATCTGGCCAAGCAAACAGTGAGCTATCAGGGCGTGAATTATCAGGCCAAATGGTGGACGCAAAGCAATTCGCCCGACACCGAGCACGGGGAGGGCAAGCCGTGGCAAAAGCTGGAGCAATGCGCCGCTTCGCCTGTGGCTACGCCGAGCAATACCCCCACAAGTACAGCGCAAACCTCGCCAACGCCAGCATCAACTACACCGGTGCCAACGACACCCGCACCGACCACACCGGCACCGAGCCCGACTCCGGCAGTAACGCCGACCCCGCCAGCAGGTAATACGCCAAATGATCTACTGATCAATGAAGTGGCCGCCGACCAGTACGGCAGCGGCAGCTGGTTTGAAATTTACAACCCGACCGAGCGCGCCATTTCGCTGAACGACGTTAGCCTGCGCACGCTGGGCAAGCCCGGTGGCTGGGTGAAAACCTGGCCGCTGAGCGGCTCGATTGCGGCCAAATCCTATCTGGTGATAGTGGGCAATACCGACAATTTCACGCCGAAAAAAACCAGCCAGTCGCAGTACATCGGCAGCTATCAGGATTACCCGGTCTGGAGCAATACCGATGGCTCAATTGAGCTGGTTCGCAATAATCAGACCATTGATTTTGTCCGCTTTGGCGCCAATAGCATCAACCCGCTGAGCGCCAGCCACTGGCAGGGCAGCAATGTGGCGTCGATCAGCGACAATGGGGGGTATTCGCTGGTACGCTATTACACACATAGCCTGGACAGCAATACTGCCAGTGATTGGCGACTGGTGCCATTTGGCACGCCAGCCGGGCGCAATGATGTGGATAGCAATGCCAGCGATGAAGATCGCGATGGCATTCCCAGCAGCGCCAAACGGCCGGGCGGCACTTACGCCGGACTCGATCTGTACGCCATGGGTGCCCGTGCTGGGCGGCCGACCATTCTGCTGCATGTGGACTGGATGACGCCGGGCACCGACGAAGGCCTGACGCCGCGTAAAGAAGCGCTGCAGATGGTCCAGGCCGCGTTTGCCCGCCGCGGGATCGATCTGCTGATCGACACCGGCCAGCTGTATAGCGCCAGCTTTAGCCCGGCTGATTTCAATCTGGGCAATGGCAAGGAAGTTCCGTTTGCCCGCTGCGTCACGCTGTATCGCAATACCGATTGTGCCGACGTGATGGCCTACAAAAACGACAGCATGGACGTGCGCCGCCGCCTGATTTTTCACTACATGCTGATGGGCAGCACGCAAAACACCAATGGCTACGGCGGCTCGTCGGGGCTGGCCGAAGTCAATGGCAACGATCTGCTGGTCACGCTGGGCTTCTGGGGGCTAACGAGCAGCAGCGCAGAAAATCTGTATCGGCTGATCAACTTCCAGGCTGGCACCATCATGCACGAGCTGGGGCACAATCTGGGGCTGAGCCACGGCGGCAATGAGGGGCTGAACAACAAGCTCAATTATCTGAGCGTGATGAATTACGCCTACCAGCTCGACGGCGTACCGAGCGATCCGAGCGGCAGCAGCACCAGCGAGCGCGTGTATTTCCGTCTGAATCATCAAGGCAAAGCCACGCCGGGGCGCGCACCCAATAGCTACAATGTGTGCGATCTGCTCGATGGCCCTTGCGGCAACCGCTTTGTGATCGATTATTCCGACGGTAGCAGCACGCCGCTGAATGAAACCGCGCTAAGCGAAAGCCAGATGCTGGGCCGGGGCAGCAGCGGCGGCGCGTATGCCGACTGGAATGCCAACTTCAGCCAGGATAGCGCTGCTGTGAGCTATGACAGCAATGGCGATGGCCAGCTGCAAACCCAGATCAACGACTACAACGACTGGGCGCAGATCCAGCTGGCCTTTGCCAATGTGGGCTATAGCGTAATGCGCAGCGCGCAGGATGAAAGCAGCAATTCACGACCACAGCGCCAGCTGATCGAGCAGCCAGCCGAAGTCGCCAAAGAAAGCCCTCCACCGGCTTATCTGCTGCCACGGTAAGCTGATTAAATTTTGCGGCAATCAATAGTGCCCGGATATTGAATATATCTTTGCGCTTCACAATGGCGGGTATTGTGCCCGCCATTGTGTTTTTCTGCGTGCAGAGCCCCACAGCGCATGCTGTTGCCCGGCTTTGTCCGCAAAAACGATAGTGCATAGTCTGCTTGTCTCTCCACTGATCGACTCCCAAACGGGCTGACTTTTGCTGTGCTATAAATTGCCGGCGTACTCAATCGAACAAAAAACTACCGATTGGTTTTCTTTTTTACTAAAAAGTACTATATTTACTTTTCGGTAGCTTTGATTCATCAGTGCAGTTTAGAAAGTGACGGTATTTCCTTACTCAGCCGGAGAATAATCATGATCAAACTCAGTAAATGGTTGCTTGTCGTAGCTGCAAGCGCTGGCCTGGTGGCCTGTGGTGGCGGGAGTGATCCTGTGCCTGTTCCTGATCAAGCGCAGCTGCGCGTGATTCACGCATCGCCTGATGCGCCAAATGTTGATGTCTATGCCGCAGGGGCAAAAGCATTAAGTAATGTGCCGTATAAAGCCGCTAGCGGTTTGCTCACAGTGAATGCTGGTGACCTGCCCGTTAAAGTAACGCCCGCTGGTAGTGATGCCGGTGTGATCAGTGCAACGCTTAAATTGGCGAAAGACACCTTAACAACCGTCATTGCCGTGAATGAAGTAGCCAAAATCGAACCTCTGGTCATTACCGAGAGCACTGCTAAACCTGCCGCTGGTCAAGCCCGTCTTCGAGTTGTGCATGCTGCAGCCACAGCACCTGCTGTCGATGTCTATGTGACAGCACCGGGCGCTGATCTGGGCAACACCACAGCCACACTAAGCAATGTGGCATTCAAAGCCTTTTCCGGCGGGCTTGAAGTACCCGCAGCCGATTATCGCGTGCGCGTGACGCCTGCAGGCAGCAAAACTGTCGTGTTTGATTCCGGCACATTACCAGTGCCAGCAGGTGCCGATCTGCTTGCGGTGGCAGTGCCACAAGCTAATGGCAGCTCGCCAATCAGCGTGTTGCTTATCAACCGTGGAAGCTCTGCAAATGTGAGCGAAGTGAATGACGTGAATGCAAAACTGCGGGTTGTTCATGCCTCACCGAATGCGCCAGCCGTTGATGTGTTGGCCAACGGCAGCGCCATTCTAAGCAATGTGCCATTCTTTACAGCATCCAATTATCTGACGGTTGAAGCCAAGAAATACACCGTGGCACTCAATGCGGCGGGTACTGCTACTCAGGCACTGACCGCAGATTTAGCGCTGGATAAAGCCAATAACTACACGGTGTTTGCTGTGGGACTGCTGGCTGGCAACCCTGCTTTGCAATATCTGGTCGCCAAAGATGATGCCAGCTTACCACCCGCTGGCCAGATCAAGGTACGTGTTGTCCATGCCTCACCGAATGCGCCTGCGGTGGATGTGTATGCCAATGATGCTTTGGTGATGAGTAATGTGTCCTTCCCGGCTGCAGGTGCCTATTTGAAAGTACCAGCAGGCAATTATGTATTTAAACTGCGTGTTGCTGGTGCTGCAGCGACTTCGGCTCCTGCATTTACTTCACCCGCAGTAAGTACTAGCGCCGGAAAAATCTACACGGTTGTTGCGCGTGGTCTGCTGCCAAATGGTACTGGCGATAGTAGTAAAGACTTTACTCTGACGGTATTGAACGACAATTAAGATCGACTCATGAATAAAACAAAAGCCGCATCAGCGGCTTTTGTTTTTTAGACTGAAAAAAATTTATACAGCCGCTACAACATCGGCTGCCCATTTTTTCAGCGTCACATAATCGGTTTTGCCGGTGCCTAGCAGCGGAATTGCCTCCACGACGCGAATCTCACGCGGCACCGCCAGCTCGGGTGCGCCGATCTCGCGTGCTGCAGCCAATAAGTGATCGCGGCTTAAGTCAGTTTGTGTGGTGAACAGTACAATCGCTTCGCCCTTGGCTTCATCCGGGCGGGAGCTGGCTGAATGCATAAAGTCGGGCGAGGCTTTGCGGGCAATGGCTTCGACGACTTCCAGCGAAATCATTTCACCGGCAATTTTGGCAAAGCGTTTGGCACGGCCTTGAATCGTGATAAAGCCATCGATATCCAGCTTCACAATATCGCCGGTGTCATACCAAGCAATTCCATCTTCGAATGGCAGCGTTTCAAGTTGCCCCGGGTTTTCATAGCGCAAATAGCCTTTCATCACGTTCGGGCCACTAACTAAAAGCTGGCCGCCTTCGGGTACACCTGGGATGGGTATCAGCTTGTGGCGCATGCCCGGCGTGAGCTGGCCGACAGTACCCAGCCTGCTGGCCATTGGTACATTCACTGCCACCACGGGGGCACATTCGGTAACGCCGTAACCTTCCAGAATGCGGATGCCAAATTTCTCGATATAGGTTCTGCGCACCACTTCGCTGAGTTTTTCCGCGCCAGCCACCACATAGCGCAGGCGGCCGAAATCGTAGGGGTGGGCGTATTTGGCGTAATTGCCAAGGAAGGTGCTGGTGCCAAACAGCACCGAGCAGCCGCGATCGTAAACAATCTCGGGGATGATGCGGTAGTGTAGCGGCGTGGGGTAGAGAAATACCGGCACACCGGTGACCAGCGGCAAAATCGCACAAGCAGTCAGGCCAAAGCTGTGAAATAGCGGCAGCGCGACCATAAATTTATCGCGCGGCGTAAAGTCGGCCAGCGCGCGGATTTGCGCCACATTAGCCAAAATCGAATTGTGGCTGTGCACCACGCCTTTGGGCTTGCCTTCCGAGCCCGAGGTAAATAGGATCACCGCCGCATCGTCGGGCGATTGTTTGCTGGCAAAGCTACTCGGGCGTAGCAGCCCGAGCAAAACTAATAGTTTGTCGCCCAAGCCAATCAGTGGACGCAAATCTTCCAGATACAACACCTGAATATTCGGCAAATTGTCGATCAAGCCTTCGAGCTTACCTTTGGCGATAAAGGTGCGCGAAGTGACAATGGTTTTGATATTCGCCGCAATACATGCCGCCAGTATACCTTCGCGACCCGCGCTGTAATTGAGCATTGCGGGTATACGTGCCCTTGCGCTGAGTGCAAAGAACAAAGCCAGCGTCGGCGTGGTATTGGGCAACAGCACGCCAACGGCTTCCTGCGGGCGCGAGATTTTATCCACAATGCGCGACAGGCCAAGGATTTTCTTGGTCAGGCTGCCATAGCTTTCTTCGTTTTGCGAAATATCTTCCACCACGCTAAACGCGCTGCCAAAGGCAATCTGCGCATCCAGATAGGCGCGATATAGAGTGCGTTCGGGGCGAGTGGCGACCAGCATTTCCAGCAAAATATCGCGCATCAGCTGGCCCGCTTTGCGGCGGCGCTCTTTGGCCGATGGCAAATCGGGCATCGCAATACTGCGGCGGCCCAGCACTTGCAGACTGATTTTCGGAAACAGCGTGCGCGGGTAAATGCCGCCCAGGCGGCTAAAGAAGGTGCGCGAAGCGCCAGAGATTCGCACTGGCACAATCGTTGCGCCCGTGCGCGCCGCCGCAAAGGCCGCGCCATCGTAGACTTTCATCAGCGAGCCGGTGGTGGTGATGCGCCCTTCGGGGAAAATCACCACCGGTTTGCCCGCTTCAAGCAAGCGCACCACGGCCTTGATGGCCAGCGGATTGGTCGGGTCAACTGCCAGAAAGTCGGTCAGGCTCAGAAACAGCCGGAAGAACCAGTTTTCAGCCACCTTGGTATGCACGACAAAAGTGGCATCAATCGGCAAATGCGCGGCCAGAAAAATGCCATCGAGGAATGATTCATGGTTGGCCACAATCAGCGTGCGCGGGTTGTGAAAGACGCTGAAATCGCCCTTGATCGTCAGGCGGTACAGCACGCGGAACAGGGTTTTCATGGTGGTGCGGAACAGGGCTTTGAGCATGGTATCTACTGTGGCCGTCAATTTGACGTCATATCTTAGCAATAAATACTTTTGCAATTGTGCCTTTTCACTGTTTGGCGACAAAAAAGCCGGTAATAGACCCTAGGTGCTTCAATGGCTTGGGTATAATGAGCACTAAGAAAAGCTGCGACCAATACCTAATATGGGTATTGCTGTGCAAGTCTCAATCAATATGACCTTCAGGTGAATACATCATGGCAAAAATGCTGGATCAAGCGCTAAGCGATGAGGAACTCGATCAGCTCGATCAGTTTTTATACTCGGATGCCGTCGGTAAGGACGCAATGTCCCTGTCCATGTTGCATGGTTACCTCACCGCGATTCTGGTCGGCCCGGCGCAAGTGATGCCGACCGAATGGATGGGGCAGATCTGGGACAAGCCCGAAGCCGTGATTTTTGCGCTGCCTGAAGCCGATGCAATGATTGATCTGGTGATGCGCCTCTACAACCAGATCGCTGATGAGCTGGCGCAAGACCCGCCAGTCTACGAGCCTTTGCTGTACTGGGAAGACGAAACCGAAGAGCATTCCAGCATCGAAGAGTGGAGCCTGGGCTTCTGTTTTGGCGCTGGCTTGGCCGAAGAAGAATGGCAGCCGCTGCTCGATGAAGAAGAAGGCCAGTTTATGTTCATGGCGATCATGAGCGGCTCGGACGATGAAATGCGCGCCGATATGGAGCGCGAGGGCATTAATCTGGTTCAGCACGATAATGAAATCGCCGAGCAGCTGCCAGAAATGGTGCTCGAAATCCGCGACTTTTTCCGCAACCGTCAAATCAGCGAAGGCAGCAAGCACCGCCTGCATTGATCGGCAATGATATGTGCACCAAGCCGATGGCCATGAAGCGATTCATGGCCATTTTTTCGTTTACAGTGCGTCGGCACCATCAGCACTGTCGGGTGCGGTATAGGGCGTGAACAGCAGGCAATTACCCTCGCGGCGGCCGCGCAGAACACGCTGGCAGCTACCGTGATAATCAATATCCTGGCAGCCATAAAAAGCCGAAAAGCGCAGCTGGTAATCAATTTTTACCGCTTGCTGATCGAGCGTGATGGCGGTGATGATGATCTCGTCAAGTTGCGCCAGCTCGTCATAATCGCTGACGTCCAAATCCATCGCGGCGCGCAGTATTTCGAGCTGGCTAGCGATATACGTCTGATTGACCTGCTCGGCCTGATCATCGCCAGATGACGGCAGCTGCAGGCGAATGCTCTGATTCATGAATGTGGTGCCGGAAAATCCTTGGGGCCCATATCGTCGCATAGATTCGGCCAGCCACTGCGGATCACCGGCAGAAAAACACCTAGGCCTGCGCGCGGCGCTTTGATCGGGTAAAATGGCGTTTTGATTTTGACTAACGGCGACGCTTCGCCGTGCAAGGATATTTATGAGCCTCAAGTGTGGCATCGTCGGCTTGCCGAATGTGGGTAAATCCACGCTGTTTAACGCTTTGACCAAAGCCGGTATCGAAGCGTCCAACTATCCGTTTTGTACCATCGAGCCAAATGTCGGCATCGTTGAAGTACCCGATCAGCGCCTTGCCCAGCTGGCAGCGATTATCAATCCGCAAAAAATCCAGCCTGCGATTGTCGAGTTTGTCGATATTGCTGGCCTCGTTGCTGGCGCATCCAAAGGCGAAGGCTTGGGTAATCAGTTTCTGGCCAATATCCGCGAAACCGACGCAATTGTGAATGTGGTTCGCTGTTTTGAGAACGACAACATCATTCACGTTGCGGGCCGCGTAGACCCGATTGACGACATTATCGTCATCGGCACCGAGCTGGCTTTGGCAGATATGACTACCGTAGAAAAAGCCATCCAGCGCGACGGCAAGAAAGCGCGTTCGGGCGATAAAGACGCGTTGGCCACAGTGGCCGTACTGGAAAAACTGCTGCCGCATCTGAACGAAGGCAAACCAGCGCGTTCGGCTGGCCTGTCTGACGAAGAAAAACTGGCGATCAAATCGCTCTGCCTGCTGACGATCAAACCGGCGATGTACGTTGCCAACGTTGCTGAAGACGGCTTTGACAACAACCCGCTGCTCGATAAAGTGACCGCCCACGCCAATGCCGAAGGCGCGCCAGTCGTTGCGGTGTGTGCTGCGATTGAATCGGAAATCGCCGAGTTGGACGACGCTGACAAAGCCGAGTTTCTGGAATCGATTGGTCAGGAAGAGCCAGGTCTGGATCGCCTGATCCGCGCTGGCTACGATTTGCTGGGCCTGCAAACCTACTTCACCGCTGGCGTCAAAGAAGTACGCGCGTGGACGATCCACAAAGGCGATACCGCACCGCAAGCCGCCGGCGTGATCCACACTGACTTCGAACGCGGCTTTATCCGCGCGCAAACCATCGCGTTTGACGATTTCATCCAGTACAAGGGTGAACAAGGCGCCAAAGAAGCCGGCAAAATGCGCGCCGAGGGCAAGGAATACGTCGTAAAAGACGGCGACGTCTTGAATTTCTTGTTCAACGTCTAAGCCTAAGTTGCTCCATTCCAAAGCCGCGCCAGTCGCGGCTTTTTGCTACCAGCCATCAAGTGCATATGAGCCAAATACTGATTCCGCGCCGTTTCAAACGCCAAGTTGAGAAAGAGGACGTCATCCTCGCGCAGGATGAATTATCAGCTTTGCCAGAGCCGCTACTGATTCTCGGCGACGCAGGGATGGGCAAAACGACGTTGCTGAAATGGCTTGAGCAGCAATGGGGCTGTACACGCCTCACCGCTCGCGCCCTGCTAATCAAACCTTCAACATTCAAGCTGTCAGACCAGAGTGATGTTCTGTTGATCGACGCACTCGACGAGGTCAGTGAAAGCAGGGTTGGCACCGTTCTTGACTCGGTGCTGCAAAAATTGGGCGAGCTGGGCTATCCACGATTTGTCTTGTCGTGCCGGGTGGCCGACTGGCGAGGCGCAACCGGCAAAGTCGCCATTACGGAACAGTATCAGGCCGCTCCGGTTGAATTGCAGCTGCTACCGTTTGATGACGAGGATGTTCTGCACTTTCTCTCTCAGAAGGAAATTGCGAACCCGCATGAGGTCATTACGCACTTTGCCGAGCGAGGCTTGGAGGAGCTGCTGCGTAATCCGCAGACGCTGGACATGATCGCGAGTGTCGCCCGACAAGGGGTACTGCCAACTAGCCGCAGTGAATTGTTCGAGCGCGCAATCCATGTTCTGGTGGTTGAATTCAATGAGCTAAAGGAAGCACAAACTCCCGCGCTCGAATCAGATGCCGCATTGAGTGCCGCTGGTGCGGCCTGTGCCGCACTGATTTTGACCGGCAGTAGTGCGCTTAGCCGCCAAACCAAAACAGCACTGGCTGCAGGTGATCTGGCTGCCGTAGAGGCGACAGGCCTGCCCTGCGGAGATCACCTCAATGCCGTGCTTGGCTCGCGCCTCTTTATCGCCTTGAGTTCGGATCGTTTTGCATATTGCCATCGCAGCATCGCCGAGTTTCTGGCAGCGCGTTATCTGGCAGGCTTGGCCGATACCGAACGCAAACGCCGCCGCCTGCTGGCACGGCTGCGCTCGCATGGCGTTGTCCCTTCCAGCCTGCGCGGACTGCATGCCTGGCTTGCCTATGATCCAACCTTGGCAAGCCGTGTGATTGAGATCGACCCACTGGGACTGATCACCTATGGCAGCGCCGACAATTTGAGCTTGTCGCAAGCCCGATGCTTGCTTCATGCCTTGGAAAAAATGGCGGCAGAACAGCCCGAATCGCGTTTGTGGGATGAGCCGGGCATACCTGCATTGGTGCGGCCAGAACTGCGCGAAGATGTTAATCGCCTGATCTTCTCGCTCGAAACACCATTTGGCGTGCGTATGCTGCTATTGAAATCAATCAAGGGGCGCCAGCTTGCTGATGAGTTGAGCAAGTCATTGCTGGCACTTGTACTGGATGAGATGGATTGCTATGCCTGTCGCATCCACGCGGTACTGAAGCGCTTGTTGTTGCCTCGCAGCAGCAGGATTGGTCGTCTGTTGTTGATCAGACCCGGGCAAGTAGAAATGAAGACTCGCTACGGTTGGCTATTAACCTGCTCCGATTGGTTGGTTTCGAGTCTTTTAGTGATCAACAAATTGCCGAGCTGGCATTCACGCATGGCATCAGTAACAGCAGGACGGTTGGGGTTTTATACGGGCTAGAGACATACATTCCTGATGTTCGTCTTGGGGGTGTTCTCGACCTTCTTGCCAAATTAGCCGGTGATCAAAAAGAAAGCGACTGGTTGCGCGAGTGCGAATTGATTGATTTGCTAGCCAGCCTAGTCACCCGCCGCCTGTCTCAGCAAGAACAAATCGAAGTGCCGCGCTTGTGGAGTTGGCTTGAGCCACTTGCGCATCGTTATGGTGGCACACGTGAGCGTCGAAAAGACTTGGCTGCCTGTTTGCTGCAAAAGCCAGAACTGTGCCGAGAGCTACAGCACTTTGTCTTGTTCGAAGCCGTTGGAGACGACAATCTTCGTTTTCGAGCTCGGACTTTGCATGCTTTGGTCGCCGACCTGTATCCAGACAATGCCCGAGTCATCGAACTTTTCGTCGAGTTAAATCCTGCTGACTACGCTGACGAGCGTTGGCGCGACCTGCTGTACATCGCCCGCCATGATCAAGCAGATAGCGACGCGGTACGGGCTGCCGCGCGACCTTTTGCTATGCGCAGCACTGATGGCGAAAAGCACCTAGCGCAATGGGGGACACCACCCGAATGGGAATTGCGCGAAAGGAAAGAACAGCTTAAACGGAAAGCCAAAGAGCAGGCCAAGTTAGAAACGATCCGTCAAAGCTATCGGGATAATCTGGATGGCGTTCGTATCGGAAAATATAACTGCATTATTGACCCGGCTCGGTGTTATCTCGGGCTGATTTATGACCATAAAGAAGAAGTACCTCATCAACGTATAACAGCTTGGTTAAGTAAAGAAATCAGTGTAGCGGCATTCCATGGCTTCGAAGCCTACCTGACTGCAATACCGCCACACCCAACCGCTACCGATATTGCAGATAGCCTCGCCCAGCATAAATCATGGGATGCCGGTTATATCATTGTTACCGCCTTAGCGGAGCGTCTAAGAAATGGAACGGGCTTTGCCGATCTGCGTGATGAGCGTCTGATGGCGGGGTTATTCGTACTCGCTTTCCGTCATTTTTCGGACGAGTCTATTAGGCATGACTTGATGGTCGCCTTGAGCACAGAATTGCAAGCCCGTGGTAGTTGGGAACAGACAATGCGGCTATTCCATGAGCCCCAGCTGGTTGCAAGACGTGAGCATGTCTGCTGGCTGGAGGGGTCGAGAAAGTCGTCTACTTACGGGCATGATCTGGCTGTTGAGTGGTTACATCGATTTGACGGCCTGCCGTGGGCAGCTGAGGAGAGATTGGTCAATTTGCTCTGGCAAGCCACCCGTTACACAGATTTGCTCAAGCTTGCCCGAACACGTAAAGAGAGCACCAATGTCGAACAGCGTCATCTATGGACGGTCCTCGGTTTGTTGCTCGATTTCGAGACATTTTCGACGCAATTTGCTGCGGCTCCGCCTGACCCCAGTCTGATCTGGGTTTTGGAAGAATATACGAGCCGCAATTTCTGGCAAAGTCACGAAGATACAACACTAATGCCTGTAATCGCTGAGTGGATAGTGCGCAATTTCCGCAAGCTATGGAGTTTTTGCGCTGAATTTCCCAAAGGTGATTGGGTCGGGCGAAGCCACCCTCGGGATGCCAGCAAATACCTGCAAGAGCTTATTTTTCTGCTGGGCGCCGATACCAGTGATGCGGCGAGGACGGCGTTATTGCGATTACGCGACGAAGCAGAGGATGGCTATTCGGAATCCATACGACGTGCGCTTTCTGAGCAAATACGGGCAATTGCCGATGCAGAACACGCGACTCTAACCTTACCGGAACTGAGCAGCATCCTGGCTGATGGCCGCCCCAACTCGGAAGCGGATTTACAAACCTTCATGCTTGAAGAGCTTAAGTTAGTGGCCAAAAAAATCCGCAGCGACGATGTGGACTCATGGCGCGGTTTTTATGATGATCAAGGCGTACCTTTTGATGAAGAACGCTGCCGCGATCATTTGCTGGGCCTGCTGCGGCAAGGTCAGCAACTCGTCGAACTTGAACCAGAAACTCACGTCGCCGATGACAAGGAAGTCGATATCACCTGCTCGTCTGGTAATTGGCGGCTTCCCATCGAAATCAAGGGGCAATGGCATCGGGATTTATGGGCAGCGGTACGATCTGCAGCTCGATGGTTTGTATACGCCCGACTGGCGTGCTGGAGATCGGGGTATCTATCTGGTTCTCTGGTTTGGCGAACAAGTTAAGCCGGGCAAACAATTGAAATCTGCGGGCAGAGGATTTACTCAACCGCAAACACCTGAACAGTTAAGGGACGTGCTGATTCAGCGCAGTAAGGCCGCGCATAATGGCAGGGTAGAGATTGTTGTTCTGGATGTTGCTAGGCCTGCAATTTAATAAAGAGCTGTCGGTGTGTACTTAGCTGACCCCTAATACTGGACTGAATCGAGATCAAAAGGCATCATCTACGGTTTTGTGTCTTTATCTGATCGGTGCATGCAGAGTATCAAACAGTGGTTTGCTACTCACTATTTAGGCTTGGCGTCTGTGCGCTGGGGTTGGGTGAATGCTTGTCACCCTGATGTAACATTAATGTCATATGATCGAGGGTAGCGTAATGAGCCGCACTGTTTACTGTGTCAAACTGGGTCGTGAAGCGGAAGGTCTGGATTTTCCGCCTGTTCCGGGCGAGTTGGGCAAGAAAATCTACGACAACGTGTCGAAAGAAGCATGGCAAGCCTGGGTGAAACACCAGACCATGCTGATCAATGAAAACCGTCTGAGCCTGGCTGATCCAAGCGCACGCAAGTATTTGCAGCAGCAGCTGGAAAATTATTTCTGGGGTGCTGGTGCTGATTCGATTCAGGGCTTTGTTCCGCAGTAATACAGTAATGATTCAGGCCGCATAATGCGGCCTGATGTGTCTTTAGAATCCAGAAAGAGCGATGTGATGACGTACAAACCTGCCGACAATCAATTGATGCTCAATCGTGAATTGGGCTTGCTGGAATTCAACCGCCGGGTGCTGGCGCAAGCCGAAGATGCCCGCAATCCTTTGCTGGAGCGATTGAAGTTTCTATGTATTGTGTCGAGCAATCTCGATGAGTTTTTCGAGGTACGCATTGCCTGGCTGAAAGAAAACATGCGCCATAACCCGACGCGGCTGTTGCCCGAAGGGCTGACGCCGCATCAGGCTTTTGATCTGGTGTGCATCGAAGCGCATGATCTGGTTGAGCGCAAATACCGCGTCTTGCGCGAAACGATTTTCCCGGCGATGGAAGAAGAGGGGATTTTCTTTTTCCGCCGCAGCCTGTGGACCGAGGCGCAGCGCGAATGGGTGCGCAATTATTTCTTCCGCGAGCTGATGCCGATTCTGACGCCGATCGGGCTTGATCCATCGCATCCCTTCCCGCGCCTGTCGAATAAAATTCTGAACTTTGTCGTCGAGCTCGAAGGTCGTGATGCCTTTGGCCGCAATTCGGGCATTGCGATTGTGCAAGCGCCGCGCATTCTGCCGCGCTTTGTCAAAATGCCTGCCGAGATCGCCGGTACCGAGCATGGCTTTGTTTTCCTATCGTCGATCATGCACGCGCATATTGATGAGCTGTTTGCCGGCATGCATGTGCTGGGCTGCTACCAATTCCGCGTGACGCGCGATTCGGATGTTTCGGTGGATGACGAAGACGTGAAAGATTTGCGCGCAGCCATTCAGGGCGAATTGTCGCAGCGCCCGTATGGCGATGCGGTGCGCCTCGAAGTGGCCGATAACTGCCCGAAACATGTGCAGGACTTTTTGTCGCAGCAATTTGGTCTGACCGACGCCGACGTCTATCGCGTGAATGGTCCGGTTAATATGGTGCGCCTGATGCAGGTGCCCGATCAGGTTGACCGGCCTGATTTGAAATACCCGCCGTTTATGCCCGGCATTCCACCCGAGCTGCGCAAGCAGGCCGATTATTTCTCGGCCATTCGCCAGGGCGATATTTTGCTGCACCACCCGTACCAGAGCTTTACTCCGGTGGTTGATTTTCTGCAGCAAGCCGCACGTGATCCGGCCGTAGTGGCGATCAAGATGACCATTTACCGCACCGGCGCAGAGTCCACACTGATGGACGCACTGCAGGAAGCGGCTGCGCGTGGCAAGGAAGTGACCGTGGTAGTCGAGCTGATGGCGCGCTTTGACGAAGAAGCCAATATCAACTGGGCGGCCAAACTCGAGCGCGCTGGCGCGCACGTGGTGTACGGCGTGTACGGCTATAAAACCCACGCCAAAATGCTGTTGGTGGTTCGCCGCGAAGAAGGCCAGCTCAAGCGCTACGCGCACGTTGGCACCGGCAATTACCACCCGCGCACCGCCAAGCTTTACACCGACTTTGGCATTTTCACGGCCAACCGCGAAATGACCAGCGACGTGAACGATGTCTTTATGCAGCTCACCGGCCTGGGGCTGGCGGGTGATCATCATCAGCTCTGGCAAGCGCCATTTACGCTGCACAGCAATTTTATCGCCGCGATTGACCGCGAAATTACCCACGCCAAAGAAGGTAAAAAAGCAGTCATCATCGCCAAAATGAATGCGCTGCTGGAGCCGTCGATCATCGACAAGCTGTATGAAGCGTCGGGTGCTGGCGTAACCATTCACCTGATCGTGCGCGGTGTATGCGCGCTGCGCCCGGGCTTGCCGGGGATTTCGGAAAATATCCGCGTGCGCTCGATTGTGGGCCGTTTCCTTGAGCATCACCGCGTGTATTACTTCTTTAACGATGGCGCAGAAGACGTGTATCTGTCGAGTGCCGACTGGATGGGGCGCAATCTGTTCCGCCGCATCGAGATTGCCTTCCCGGTGCTCAGCCCGAAAGTAAAACGCCGCGTGATCCGCGAGAGCCTAAGACCATTCCTGGTGGATAACACGCAGGCGTGGGAAATGCTCTCTGACGGTCGCTATCGCCGCAAAGTCGCACGCGGTGACAAGGTCCGCTCGGCGCAAGGCCTGACCCTGAGCGAGCTAAGTGCCGGTATCCGTACCTGATTAACAAGGGGTATTGCCTTGTAGGCTAGGTGAATATTCGGCTTCAGCCCTATACATGATGGTGTATAGGGCTTTTTCATTACCTGTAGATTTGAAAATCAAAACATGTCGCTGGAATTTATGATGCTACTTGTCAATAAACCGTAACAATTAGCTGGTAACTTGATGGTCTGTAAGCGTGAGTTTTTGCGCTTGCTTGTAAGCCTGTTCTGGATATCCCCAATTATCCGGGCAGACGCGTGGATCATAATGTGGTACTAGATTGAACAAGAGGCAATACCAATGGCTGAAGTGAAGGAACAAAATCCAACAAAGACAACCCCTGCAGAGGCCAAGAAGCAGCAACAAAAACCGTTGGCTGAACGGTTGGCAGGGCAAAAGCCGTTTGAATGGATCAAGGTGGATAGCAAAACCGAACAGAAATAAACCAGCAATAAAAAAGGCTGCCTCGGCAGCCTTTTTTGCGTCAATCGATCTACTTCAGCGCCAGCGCCAGGCTGGCACGATAGTGCTGCGCGGCTTCGTCGGCGCGCTCCAGCTGCGTGAGCAATTCGGCTAGCTCGGCGTGTGCAATCGCGCTGGGGTTCACGGCAATGCTGGCTTCAAAATAGCTTTGCGCCTTGCCCCAGAGCTCGCGTTTGCGGCACAGCCGACCCAGCGTTAGCAGCAGCAGCTCGTCGCGCGGATGCGATTTAAGCCAGTTTTCCGCTTGCTGCAATTGCGCCATTTGCTGCGGCAAATCCAGCGCCAGCTGGCTATACGGCATCAATAACTCGGGATGCCAGTTGGCTTCCAGTGCTTTTTCCAGCGTTTCCTTGGCCTGCAATGGCGCATCCTGAGCGATATAGCGTTGCGCTGCGGCCAGCGCCAGCTGTGGATGATGCTGTTCGCTGCTCGGCAGTTTTTTCCACCAGTCTTTCAATTCCAGCGGCGTCATCGGGTGCTGCCGCAGCAATTGCAACTGCGCTGCCACGCGGATATGGCCTGCCTGTTCGGCATCCAGTGCGTCGGTTTTGCCCAGCTGCTCGACCAGTTTGAGGACCGCTTCCGGGTTTTGCTCGCGCTGGCGCAGGCGCAATTCCAGCTTCATTGCGTGCGTCAGCTTGGGCGCCAGTTCGCGCGCAGCGCTGATATTCTGCCCCGCTTCGACAAAGCGGCGCTCGTCGAGCAGCAGTTCGCCGCAGGTCATCAGCGTAGCCAGATGGCCATCGCCCAGACGATCTTTGAGCTGCTGCAGCAAAGTATCGCGCTGGGCAAAATCGCGCATGGCGTGGGCGGCGCGGGCGGCGAGCAGGCCATTGACGGCAAAGGTATCATCCTCGCCAATTCGCGCGCTGGCTTGCATGGCTTCGCTGGCCAGCCGGGCTGCACGCTGAAAGCGCCCTTCAAAAAAGGCAATGCGCGCGTCGCGCTCCAGCTTGACCGAGGCTTCCCGTGCCTGATTGGCCTGATAGCGGCGCACGCGCTGCGGCAGGCCAGCAATTTCAACCAGCATTTGCAGCAGCAAATACAGCGCAATCACGCTGGCAATCAGCAAGACAATAAACACATTCAGCGAGATTTCCATGCGCCACGGCGGCAGGAAAATCAGGGCGTAGCCGGTATTGAGCTGGGCAAACAGCGTCATGCCGACGGCGACCGAAAACAGGCCGATAATCCAGAGCAGTGCTTTCATGGTTTCACCCTTTCCGCCGTTGTGCGGGCGCTGCGCACGGCGGTCAGGCTGGCCGACAGATCAGGCACGGCCACGCTCAATTGCTGCTCTTCCAGCTGTTTGAGTACCTGCAAAGCGCCCTGGGTGGCGGGCATGTGTACGTCGAAATAATCGTTCAGATAGCGCTGGATGGCGCTAATGTCGGTGCGGAAAGCCGACTCGTTGCGCTGCAGTACCGACGAGCGTGCGCTCAGCAGGCGCAGCTTGATGTTTTCGCGTAGGAAAAAAGCCTGATCGGGCGTGAGCAAAGCCGCTTCGGGTTTATCCATGCGGCGAATCTGGATCAATTGTTTGAATTCATGCCACAGCTCGGCGATCAGCTGCTGCGCCGTATTGTGCGCCTCGGTATTGGGCGTGTGTTTTTTCGGCGTGTCGTGGCCTTCGTCGATCAGCAGCGGCAGCTTGTCGACCTTGCTGATCAGGCTGTCGAGCTTGGCGGTGACGCCAACCACGTCCAGATACGGTGTGGCTTTCAGCGCGTCCATATCGCGGGTCACGGCCTGACGCACGCTGATTAGCTCGGGGCGATTGAGGCGCGAGAGCTGCTGGTCGATGCTGGTCAGCCCGGTGAGCGCCAGATTCACATCGCCCGACAATTGCAATTGCTGGCTGGCAAAGGTGAGCATCTGTTCCAGCTCGGCCAGCGTATGCACCGACTCGGTGCGCGTCAGCATATCGTACATGCCGGTGAGCGCTTCTTGGCGGCTTTCCGATTCGGCCAGCTTGCCCGCCTGAGTTTCTACCTGTACCTGCAATTGCTGCTGGATTTGCGCCATCTGGGCCTGATTGCTGCGCAACTCGTTTTGCAGTTTCTGGTTGCTGCCCAGCTGGCTGGCCAGATCGGCCTTGAGCTGCTCCATGGCATTTTGCTGGTATAGCCAGACGCCACCACTAGAGAGTATAGCCGCCAAAGCCAATATCAGAGCGGGCTGTGGCATGGTACGGCGCTGGGGTACTTGCAGTGCAGCGGAGAGTGAATCAGAGTTGTTTTCTTGGGTCATGAGCTTTTTTACCTGGCCGGTGAAAAACGAAGCGAAAATCCTGTCAGTACTTCAAAGGTTGTCGTGCATGGCGCGGCAATGGTGCACGCAACTTTTGCTTTTCATCTGGCAGATCCATCGTGCTGATCTGCAGCAGTCAGTTTGAGTTTGGCGCAAAGTAGCGGCAAATCGAACGGGTGATGCCTGCGTCGCCCGCTTCGGTCAGCTGCGTCTGCACGGCACCAAGCGCTTGCAGCGCGCTGATAATGCGTGGATGCGGCGCGAAATATGGTACTGATTGTAGCCTGTGCCGCGTTTGCTCTCCACCTAAGGCGAACAAGTGTTGTGCAGCTTCCGAGCTGGAGACGATTAAACCATCACAGCCGCGATCAAGCTGTGTCAATAATTCGCTTGCACTCCAGCGCGGGCCCAGCCGCTGATAGCAGCTGATCAGCTCGATGCTGGCTCCGGCGGCCTGCAGCGCGGCGGGCAAAATATCGCGTCCGCCCTGACCCCGGAAAATCACGATGCGCTGGCCAGCCAGCGGCTGCATCTGCGGCCTGCGTAGCTGTTCCAGCAAGCCCTCGCTATCAAATTGCGTGCTTGGGCAGATAATCTGGCTGATACCCAGCTCGGCGGCGCGTTGGGCGCTACCGGGGCCGACCACGGCCACCGGCAGCGCTGGCCAGCCGGTGGTCAATTGGGCAAATACCGCTTCAATCGCCGAGGGGCTGATGAAAATGGCCAGATCGTAATCGGCCAGGCGCGCTAGCGCATCTCGCAGTGGTGCGGGGTCCTGCGGCGGGGCGATTTCCAGTAGCGGAAATTGCAGCACGTCTGCGCCTTGTTCAGCGAGCGCAGCGCTCAAGGCCGCGGCTTGCGCAGCTGGGCGCGTCACCCACAAACGGCGCGATGCCAGCGGCGGCAGTGCGAAATTAGTCATGCGATAGCTGTTGCAGAATCTCGCGTGCGCCTTCGGTACACAGCAAATCGGCCACCGTGCGGCCCAGTCCATCGGCGGCGGCAAACGAGCCATTCGATTCGGCGGTCACCACTTGCGAGCCATCAGGCAGCGCAATCAGGCCGCGCAAGCGCAAAAAGCCGTCGTCGCTGGTCGCGTAGGCGGCCAGCGGAATCTGGCACGAACCATTGAGGCGGCGCGAAAGCGAGCGCTCGGCGGTGACGGCGGCGGCGGTGGCGGGGTGATTGAAAGGGGTCAGCAGCGTGGCCAGATCGCTACGATCGCTACGAATTTCCAGCCCCAGCGCGCCTTGCCCGGGAGCAGGCAGGCTCACCTCGGCCGAAAGTTCACCGCGAATCCGCTCGCCCAGCCCCAGTCGTTTGAGCCCGGCTGCGGCGAGGATAATTGCATCAAATTCGCCGTCGTCGAGCTTGCGCAAGCGGGTGTTCACATTGCCGCGCAGTGGTTTGATGGTCAGGTGCGGGTAGCGCATGCGCAGCTGGCTTTCGCGGCGCAAGCTGGCGGTGCCGACAATCGCACCCTCCGGCAATTCATCGAGATTGGCATATTTGCCGGAAACAAAAGCGTCGCGCGGGTCCTCGCGTTCGCCAATGGCGGCGATGCTAAAGCCTTCGGGCAGCACCATTGGCACGTCTTTCATTGAATGCACGGCCAGATCAGCGCGGCCATCCTGCAAGGCCTGCTCGAGCTCTTTGACAAACAGCCCTTTGCCACCGATTTTATTGAGCGTCACGTCCAGAATACGGTCGCCCTGCGTGGTCATGCCCAGCAGCTCAACCTGCAATTCGGGATAAGTCGATTCCAACCAGTTTTTGACAAAATGCGCTTGCCAGAGCGCCAGAGGGCTTTCCCGAGTAGCAATTACGATTTTTCGTAAATGGTTGGATTCTGACATCGGGCACACCTCGGATTATGGGCAAAGACGGCAGTTTACCATGCGCGTGCACCGAGGAATAAAGCAGAGCGTGTCAGCCCCGAGCCAGCGCCGCCTTCTTGCTGCGTGGTCGGGGTGGGGAGGTATTATTTTGCGTCTTTCTGATCGTTGGCCGTGTCATCCTGCGGGTCGAGCGTGAAATCGAACGTGTGCTCGTCCGGGGTGTCGCTGATGGCCGCCAGATCAAGTTCTTCAACCTGAAAACTTAGCAACTCATCGTCCTGCTCCTGGATTTCCAGCGCCGATAAATCAGGCAGCGAATGCTCTGCGTCCAGCGAAGGCAGCTCAATCGTGTGATCTTGCGGCGCTTCTGGCTCGGGCTTGATCAACAATGAGCCGTATTGCGGCGGAATGGCACTGGCTTGTGAGAGCGAAGCCATCATCGACAATTCGGGGCTAACCGGCGCTTCCAGATCGAGTTTGAGCTCCGGCTTGGCTTCGGGTTGATCCAGCCCAAAGGCGTGGGCGTAGCTGGCGGTGTGTTCAAACGTCGTTTTGGGTGGCTCGCGGAAATACAGCGGGTTTTCCGGGTCCAGCTTGGCGCCGATATTGCGCACCAGCTCCCAGTCGGCGGAATCGTGCTCGATCATTTTCAGATTCTGTGCCAGATGCGCGTATTCGGTTTTCATGCCTTGCTGGCGGAACAGGCGGAACAGCATCAGCCAGTTTTCAATATCCGTCGGGTCTTCGTCGATGCAGTGATACAGCACATCAATGGCTTCCAGCGTCTCGCCTTGCGCAATCAGCATTTGCGCTCTGGCCATATCATTGCCGATGCCTTCTTCTACTTCTATACCCTGATTGCTGCCGCCCAGATGCAGCATCGACATCATGGTGTTTTTGCTCAGCATGCCCATCGCCGTGCGGGGAACAGGGTTGGGGCCAAAATGGCTGGTGTCCTGCACACTTAAATCGTCTTCATGCCAGGTCACGTTGCGTTTGCGCCGCACCAGCAGGGCAATCGCTGCTGCAATGGCAGCCAGCCCCGCTGTGCCTGCCAGCCACCAGATCCAGTCGGTGTTCTCGCTGGTTTGCACCGGGGTAGAGGCCGCTTCCGGCTGGGCTTGAACTTGCTTGCTGGCAGGCTGTGCGGTGCTCGCTGTGCTTGCGGAGCTGGCGATGGCGGGTGCTGCAGGCGCCACCATGCTGGCGGCGACATCGCTGGCGATCAGGCTGTTCATTTGCGCCAGCCGCAAATTCAGCTGGGCGATTTCCAGCTGCATTTTGGCCTGCAATTCATTCAGGTCTTTGACTTTTTGCTCCAGCTCGCGCGTGTAGTCGCTACTGCTGGCGGGAATGGCTTTGGGTTTGGCTGGCGGCAGAGCTTCGCCGTCCAGCCGTAACAGGCCCGATTCGGCTTTGGCTACCGGCGGACGAGGTTTTTTCACCGACTTGAGCAGGTCAGGAATAACAATTTCGGTGCCCGCAGCAATCGGCGTATTGGCGTCGTAGCCGGGGTTGACGCTGATGAGTTTGTTCAGATAGCGCGGATATTGCGGCGTGCCGCGCGGGTAATAGCGCTTGGTCAATTCGGCCAGCGTGGTATTGCTGCGGGCAATCAGAATCTGCGGGTCGCGATTGGGCAAACTATTAGCCGTGCTGCTGTCGGCGCGCTTGAGTTGCGTTGGCGCTGGTGGTTCGCCAGCCGGTGCAATATTCAGAAAGGCGGTGAAATTGCGCGTTAATTGCAGGCCGCTACAGTCAATCTGAATCCCGAACGCGATGGTGGGCTCGCCAATCATTTGTTGCGAGGCGATATGGATCAGGCCGCCGCGATCATTGTGGCTGCTCAGGCTGATGCTGGCGCGGCCCAATCCGGGCAGATCGGTGCTACTGGCTGCCGTGATATTCAGGCAATCTGCGGTGAG